>JAAVFI010000035.1 GCA_014800815.1 Bacteroidales bacterium
CACACCTCCCACACCTCCCATACCTCCCAAGCCCATTTCCCCACCGCCGACATCTACCCGCACACATCCCACCTCTCGCACCATATTTTTGCAGAGATATGCGCCGCTTCCTCGACATAACCGCAGAATTCGCTCGGTGGTTTGGACGTTCCCTCCGTTGGTGGGAGCGCAACATCATTTTTACTTTAGAGCGACAGCGACGTCGTCGCGGCGGCATCAACGTGCAGGTCGTAGACTATCCCGATACCGACTCCACCGAGGTGCTCATCGGCTACATAAACTGGCTTATGACCCTCACGCCCGAACTCGACCTCGTGCTCGTAGATCGTAGCATCAAAGAGGCCCACGCCTTAGAGTACAAGTTCGTCCGTCGTCCGCTCGCCATAGCGTCACAGCGTAGACCGAATGCCCTCAGAGGCACGAATTTCAACATTCTCTACGCCCACGACCTCAACCGCAAGAAAGCACAGGAACTATTCAGGTATGCGCATCCTGTCTTTCTCGACCTGCCGTGCTACATCATCATCTACCACAGCTGCGCGGGCACTCGCAACCCCGACTTCCCGCCTTGCGTAGAGCGCGACATCTCTATCAGCGCATACCGCGCATATCGTCGAAAGGCCATGGAGGATCTGCCTGCGAAGGCCGCTCCCATGACCACCTATTTCCTCATCCCCGTCTCTTCGCCTCAGAAGCCGCCACCCGAGGGCGTAGGTTCGGACCCGACTATGGAGGGTCTGGACTTCTACACCCTGGCGGCAGCTGCCCCGCACACGATGAGCCTCACGGCTCACACCTCGCAGCGAAGAGGAAATTGACATGATGAAAAAATCTTACGCGCGCATAAATCTTGACTTCGCACGAAACTGATTTGGCTCTTCTTATCGAAAATTTCATTATCTTTGCAGATTTATCAAATCGCAACAAAAAGATGAATCAGAAAGAGATTAATGAATTGGCGGCCGCCAATCAGCGCAAAGCTCACGAGGTTTACGCCTCATCAGGCATTCCGCAGGTGTGGGAAGATGCCGGTTGCAGGGTCGAACTTATCGGCTCTCTGAAAATGGGGCTATTGGCCTCTCACCGCGACATCGACATCCACGTGTACTCTTCCGGAATTACCGAGGAATCAACCTTTGCCGTTGCTGCCGGTATGGCGGCTTTGCCCGGAGTTCAGGAAATTACTTGTATCAACGGACTTCACACCGATGAGCACTGCATGGCTTGGCACGTAAAATATCTTACTCCCGACGGCGAGCAGTGGAAATTCGATATTATACATATCGAGAGCGGGACGGAGTACGATGGTTACTTTGAGCGCATGGCCGGGAGAATAATGAATGTTATCACTCCTGAGCAGCGCGAACTTATCCTTCGTATGAAATTCGAAACGCCCGAAGCCGAGATTATCCACGGAGTAGAGTACTACGAGGCTGTAATTGCCGACGGTATCTCAACTCTTGATGAACTGCGCAAATGGCTCCCCGAGCACCGGGCCAAAGCTCCTTACTACTGGATTCCGTAGAGCAAAATGCCAAAATAACTACGGGCACACCCTCCGAAAAGGATGCGCCCGTAAATCTTAGCTGAGCAGCAGCTTATTTCACTGTCACTTCGAGAGCCTCGTAAGCCTTTTCTGCCTTGGCACGAGCTGCTTCGACGGTTTCGTCGGAAGCAAGGATAACGCCCATGCGGCGGTGTCCCTTGACTTCGGGCTTGCCGAAGATGCGGAGCTGGGTAGCGGGAGCCGCGAGAACTTCTTCGAGGTTGCCGAAGATTACTTCTTTGGTGTCGCCTTCCACTACGATAGCGCGCGATGCCGAAGGAGCAAGGAAGCGCACTTCGGGTACGGGGAGACCGAGCAGAGCGCGGGCGTGGAGTGCAAACTCGCTGAGTTCCTGCGATATCATGGTCACCATACCGGTGTCGTGGGGGCGGGGCGATACTTCGCTGAATATCACCTCGTCGCCCTTGATGAAGAGCTCAACGCCGAATATACCGTAGCCGCCGAGTGCGCCGGTGATTGCTGCTGCAACCTCCTGAGCCTTCGCAAGAGCCGCGGGAGTCATAGCCTGGGGCTGCCAGGAGTAGCGGTAGTCGCCGTTTACCTGGATGTGGCCGATAGGCGGGCAGAATACAGTGCCCGAAACGCTGCGTACGGTAAGGAGCGTAATTTCATAGTCGAAGTCTACGAAGCCTTCTACTATCACGCGGCCGGCACCTGCGCGACCTCCTTCCTGAGCCTCGCGCCATGCACCTTCGATGTCCTCAGCCTTGCGTACTGTCGACTGACCGTGGCCCGACGAACTCATCACGGGCTTTACTACCACGGGAAGACCGATTTCCTCAATCGCTGCCTTGAACTCATCGTAGTTCGAAGCAAAGCGGTAGGGCGATGTGGGCAGACCGAGTTCTTCGGCGGCAAGGCGGCGGATACCCTCACGGTTCATGGTGAGGAATGCGGCACGGGCTGTCGGAGTCACATTGTAGCCTTCCTTCTCAAGCTCAACGAGCATAGGAGTAGCTATCGCCTCGATTTCAGGGATTATGTGGTCAGGTTTTTCGATATGCACTATCTCGCGGAGCTTTTCGCCGTCGAGCATATCGAAAACGTAGGAGCGGTGAGCCACTTGCATGGCGGGAGCTCCGGCATACTTATCGCATGCCACCACCTCTACGCCGAGGCGCTGAAGCTCTATTGCCACTTCTTTACCGAGCTCCCCGCTGCCGAGGAGGAGGGCCTTGCGGCCAACTGATGTTCCTACTGAACCGATTTTTGCCATAATAATAATTTTATATTTGGATGTTCAAAAATTTCTTTGCGTTTTCTGTCGTAGCCTTTCGTACTTCGGCTATGTCCAGGCCCATACCGTCGGCAATGGCGTCAGCTACCAGAGGCATCAGTGCCGTTTCATTTCTTTTTCCGCGGTAGGGTACGGGAGTGAGGTAGGGAGAGTCTGTCTCCGTCAGGATTCGGTCTATACCGATATGCGGGAGCACAGACTTGAGTCCTGAATTCTTGAAGGTGACAATTCCGTTGATACCGAAATAATAGTCACCCACACGGCGTATCGCATCCACATCTGCCTCCGTGCCTCCGAAACTGTGGAACACGGCCTTTACTCCTTTGTGACCGCTGAGCACCTCAAGAGTTTCGGCGAGGGCATCGCGGCTGTGGATGAGTACGGGCAACCCGAACTCCTCGGCTTTGGCGAGCTGAATGTCGAAGGCCTCAAGCTGCCTCGGGAGCGATTCCTTCTCCCAGTAGAGGTCCATTCCTATTTCGCCCACGGCCTTGTAGAGCCCCGGATTAGCGGCTATCAGATTCATCATCTCCTCAATGGTCTCCTTCCAGTCCTCTTTAAGTTCGGTAGGATGCAGACCCATTGAGATAAGGGTGTTGTCGGGTCGAAGCTCATGCAGCTTGCGGATAGGCTCGATGCTTTCGCGGTCGACATTGGCAAACATCATCAGCTCGACTCCCGCGGCAACGGCTCTGTCGACGGCGGCGCATTGCCCCTCCAACGAGCCCGCGGCTTGCCCCTCGATGTCGAATTCAGGACCGTAGATATGTGTGTGCGTATCTATCATTTCTGTCGCGTACAGGCTTTGAGTGCGAGATTGTCAAAAAATTCACGGGCTGCCTCAGGCATACTTACCGAGGCGATAGCCTCTTTAGCCTGATTGCTGAATGAGCGCGCGGTCTCGTCGCAAAGGCGGTCAAGGCCGAGCGAACGGTAGAGCGAGCGCATCGCCTCAACTTTCTCCTCAGGATTGCTTATAGCCGCAGCTGCCGCTGTTTCGGCCGGTGCTTCCTTCTCGGCCATTATTCTCAGCCATGTCTTCTTGTCGCAGAGAATATCTCCGCCGATTTCCTTGCCGAATACGGCAGGATCGCCGAAAGTATCGAGCCAGTCGTCGCGCATCTGGAACGACAACCCGTAGAGCATTCCGTAGTCGTAGAACCGTCGGCATGTGTCGGCATCGGCACCCGCTAATTCGGCACCCATGCGGCAGGCACAACCGATGAGCACCGAGGTCTTCAGAGTAATCATCTCCATATATTCCTCTACGCTCACATCGCTGCGGCTCTCGAATTCCATGTCGAGCTGCTGACCTTCGTAAATCTCCATAGCCGTCTTGCTGAATAGGCGGAAAATCTTGGCGAAGTGCTCGCCCGAGCCGTCCGCAATCATATCGTAGGCAAGCGTGAGCATGGCGTCGCCCGAGAGAATAGCCGAAGCCGTATCCCACTTTACGTGTACCGTAGGACGGCCTCGACGCACTTCAGCGCGGTCCATTACATCGTCGTGCAGAAGCGTGAAGTTGTGAAACATCTCTATGGCGCAGGCCTGATTGATTATCTCATGAGGGTCGCGGCCCGAAAGTGCGGCATATGTAGCCATGCACACTGCCGGGCGCACTCGTTTGCCTCCGGTTTCAAAAGTATATTTGACCGGTTCAAACAGACCGGGCGCTGTGGTCGGATAGCTAAGCTCGGCCAGATATCGGTCGGCTTCAGTTCCGAGATATTCAAGAGTGTATTCCATGTCTTACGTATTATAATATTACTCTAAGCGTGGCTCCGAACTGGCGCGGCGTACCGTGCTGCACAAACTCGTTGCCCATAGAGAGGAAATAGAATGTATCGTAGCGTGTATTGCTAAGGTTGCGTGCCCACAGGCGCAGAGTCCAGTGCTGTGCATGAAATCCTACCGAAAGGCCGGGGAGACAGTAGAGAGGCTGACGGGCCGTGTTGGCTTCGTTCCAGTATATCTCGCCCGCGCACCTTGCCGTGGCCTGAACCGACGGAGTTACGCCGAGAAATTCGAGAGGCGTCGCTCTGTAGTTGACCTCGGCAAAGACTGTGTGTGAGGGGGCGTAGGGAAGATGCTTGCCGCGATAGTCGGCACGTCCGTCGTTGTATTTGCGGAATGTAGCGTTGGTATAGCCATACGATACATTCGCCGACAAATCGGAGTTGACATCCCAGTTCGCGGTAAATTCGGCTCCGAAACTGCGTGTACGCCCTGCATTGGTCATTATTCGTCCGGTGGTAGTGCCATCGGGGAACGTTGTCAGCTGCTGATTGCGGCAGTCGATGTAGAATAGTGCCACGTCGGCCTTAAGGCTGCGGTCGGGCAGGAGTGTGGAGTGAAAACCTGCCTCATAGTTGAAACTCGTTTCAGGCTTGTACATCACTATATCTTCGAGCTTGTAGAGAGCACTCATGCCGAGTTCGGCCATAAGGCTCTGCTGGAGCACGTCGCTGAACATCTGAGTATTGAAGCCTCCCGCCTTGTAGCCTTTCGAGAATGTGAAGTAGGGAGTGATGCGGTCGGCCTTATACGATACCGTAAGTTTCGGCAGAAATTCCACGAAAGTGCGGTCGAGCGAACCCGTCTCATTGAGGTTGATATCGCGGTGAGAGTAGAGTTCCTCGCTGCCGTCAGGCAGTCGGTGCATAGTGTCGTAGCCTGTGTTGGTGCAACTGTGGTAGTCAAGAGTCGAGTGCTCTATATCGAGTCGGAGGCCGGCCTCGAATCGCCAGTTCCCCAGGTCGTAGGTGCTCTCGTGATATATCGCAAAACCGCCGCTGCCAAGAGTGAAATCACTGCCGAGAGTGAAAGCGCGTTTGCTCCAGCGTATCGGGTACTCGGGATTGTATTTATTCCAGTGCGATTCGATAAGCTGCTCTATGCCTGTGTTCTTGAATGTCACCGGCGCGTGCATGTCGGTACTCTTGTAGAAGCCGAATACGCCGCCGAGCCACGAGTAATTTCCTCGTGCGCCGCGGGTAAAGAGGTCTTCGGTAAACGCCCACTCCTTTCGCGCCTGCGTGAGGGTGAAGTAGTCGGCGGGGAGGAAATCCTGGTCGAGTCGCATGCTGTCGTCGAGATACTGAACGGAGGTAATCGACGTAACCACAACGCGTTTTCCCGCCCATGCCACCGTCAGACCGTCGGCAAACGAAGTGCGTCGGTAGCTGCACGTATCATTGTAGGCTATCTTCCCCGTGGCGAGCGATGCGTAGGGATATCCCCCTTGTCGGGCAACAGATACCACGGCGGTATTGCTCAGCGACAGGCGCGCCGAGGGCTGCCAGGCTGTCTTCCATCGCACCGACCCCGAATTTTCGGTGTCGAGCTTTTTGCCTGAGTATTCGTTACGGTAGAATCCGTCGGTGTGGCGGAACTGACCGCTGACGCTCATGCCGAGTTGCGGACGGAGAAGTCCGTACCACGCTCCTGAAATGGCCGTAGTGTTTGCCGTACCGTATTCGGCAGAGGCTCGCACGCCCTGAGTCTTGAGCGGCGAAAGAGTGCGGATATTTATCTGTCCGCCCATTGTGTTGCGTCCGTTGAGCACCGACTGGGCGCCGCGGAGCACCTCGATGTTCTCAATATCGGTAACATCGAAGTCGTAGTTGTCTTTGTTGAGATAAGGAATATTGTCGACGGTAAGACCCACTACAGGTTGGTCGATGCGTGCTCCCAGGCCGCGCACGTATATCGACGATGTCATTCGCGAGCCGTAGTCGGGCATGTAGAAGTTGGGAGCCACGAGGCTTACACCCTTGACGGCATCTATACCGAGGCGGCGCGACTCTGCTCCCGAAATCTCCGTAATGGCTTCGACGGCATCTGCTCCTGTCGGGTTGAACTTCAATCCGAGTACCTCGAGCGGACGCAGCGTGTGTTCGCGGCGCACCGAGTCGGGGCGAGCCTCTCCGGCACGTACCGAAGTACCGGCGGCTGCCAGCAGCATCAGGCAGGCCGTCAGGCCTTCTCGGAGAGTTCGAGCCATCTCATTTCTTTTTCGTCCAACAAATCTTTTATTTCGGAATAACGGGCCGACCGCTCATTAAAGTCGTCGCAACTTTCTCCCGATGCGAAGAATGCTTCGAGCGACTCCTTCTCGGCGGTAAGAGCTTCAATCTCCACTCCGAGCTGCTCGAATTCCTTTTTCTCTTTGAACGACATTTTCGCCGGGCGCTCGGGGCGTTGCTTCGCTTGCTCCGCAACGGGTTTGGGCGCCGGCTTCTCCGCCTCCTTCTCAATCGAGTTGAGGTAGGTGCGGTAGTCGCTGTAGTTGCCGGGGAAATCTTTGATTACACCATCGCCTTCCATTACGAAGATATGGTCGACGATGTTGTCGAGGAAGTAGCGGTCGTGGCTGATCACTATCACACATCCCTTGAACGAGGCAAGGTATTCCTCAAGTATGCCCAGCGTGATGATGTCGAGGTCGTTGGTCGGCTCGTCGAGAATCAGGAAGTTGGGTTGGCGCATGAGCACCGTTGCCAGATGAAGGCGGCAGCGCTCGCCTCCGCTCAGGGTGTAGATATACTTCTGCTGGTCGGCGGGGCTGAAAAGGAATCGCTGCAGATACTGCATGGGAGCGATGCGCTGACCTTCGCCGAGGTCGATGTCGTCGGCAATCTCGCTCACGGCGTCGATTACCTTCTTGTTGTTGTCAAACGAGATGCCGTCCTGGCTGTAATAGCCGAAGCGCACGGTCTCGCCTACATTCCATTCGCCGGAGTCGGCGGGGATAAGTCCCTGGAGCAGTTTTATAAATGTGGATTTTCCCACACCGTTCACACCCACGATACCGAGTTTGTCGCCGGGGGCGAAAGTGTAGGTGAAATCGTCGAGAATCACCTTCTCTCCAAACTTCTTGCAGATGCCTTCCGCCTCGAAGATTTTGGAGCCGATGCGCGAACTTGCCGCGTCGAGTTTTACATTTTTCTCCTGACGCAGACCGCGGGCGCGCTCCTTGAGGTTGTAGAAATTGTCGATGCGGAATTTCGCCTTTCCCGCGCGGGCCTGAGGCTGACGGCTCATCCACTCCTGCTCCTTGCGCAGAGTATTCTTGGCGCGTGCCACATCGGCTGCCATAGCCTCGATGCGCTCGGCGCGGCGGCGCAGGTACATATCGTAGTTGCCCTCCACCTGAAAGAGACTTTCGTGGTCGAGCTCGATTATGCTCGAGCACACACGGTCGAGGAAATAACGGTCGTGGGTGACCATGAGCAGAGTGGCTCGGGAGCGCTTGAGATAGCCCTCCAGCCACTCGATAGTGGAGATGTCGAGGTGGTTGGTAGGCTCGTCGAGGATAAGGAATTCAGGCTCGCTGATTATGGTGCGTGCAATGGCAAGACGCTTGCGCTGTCCGCCGCTCATACGGTCGACCTGCTTGGACATGTCGGGGAGGCCGAGGCGGCTCAGAAGCTGGCGGAGACGGTCTTCGTAGTCCCATGCCGAGAGATTATCCATTTCGTGCACGGCTTTCTGACAACGCTCCTCGTCGCCCGAAGCCATGGCGAGGGTATATTCCTTCACCACGTCGGAGCGGGGATCGTCGTTGTCGAGGGCGGCATCGAGCACGGTGGCTCCCGGCGCGAAATACGGGTCCTGCGGGAGATATCCTATGCGGAGACCGTTGCGCCATACCACAGCACCGCTGTCGGCAGCTTCCTGCCCCGCGAGAATGGAGAGCAGGGTACTCTTGCCTGTTCCGTTGCGGGCTACGATACCTATCTTGTCGCCCTCGTCGACACCGAAAGTGATGTCGCCGAAGAGCAGACGGTCGCCGTAGCTCTTGGTTAGATTTTCTACACTCAGCAGATTGGCCATTATCGTCAGGTTTTAGAATCAGTAGGGGAGGAGACTGCGCATGGTCTTGGCAACTTCGGCAGCGGCCTTTCCTGCTGCTTCGGCGAAGTCGGCTTCGGATGATGCGTAGATGATAGCGCGAGAGCTGTTGACAATGAGCCCGCACTCGTCTATCATGCCGTATTTAGCCACGTCTTCGAGGCTGCCGCCCTGCGAACCCACACCGGGCACGAGGAGGAAGTGGCGGGGTGCCGACTCACGGATTTCGGTGAGGCTCTCGGCACGGGTAGCTCCAACTACATACATGGTGTTGACGGGCGAACCCCAGTGACGTGAACGGCGGATAACGCGCTCGAACATGGGCACGCCTTTGCTGTCGGTCACGGTCTCGAAGTCGGTAGCCGAAGGATTGGAGGTAAGGGCGAGGATGATGCTCCACTTGTCTTCATATGCGAGGAAGGGCTTCACCGAGTCTTCGCCCATGTAGGGTGCGAGTGTCACGGCATCAACGTCCATCTTTTCGAAGAATGCGCGGGCGTAGAGCGATGCTGTGTTGCCTATGTCGCCGCGCTTAGCATCGGCGATGATAAACTGGTCGGGATATTTCTCGCGGATATAGCGCACGGTTTCCTCAAGAGCCTTCCAGCCGTCGGCGCCGAGGCTTTCGTAGAAAGCGGTGTTGGGCTTGTAGGCCACGCAGTAGGGAGCTGTAGCGTCGATGATAGCCTTGTTGAAAGCTACGATGCGCTCGCAGTCGGTACCTTCGATGCACGCGGGAATTTTTTTTATGTCGGTGTCAAGGCCTACGCAGAGGAAAGAGCCCTTGTTGAATATGTTTTCTACCAGTTCGTTACGTTTCATATCGTGTTGTGTTATTTATTTTTCAAAGAGTAATCCGTTGAGTTCGACGCGGATTAAGCTGTCGCCGTACCCGCGTAGAGTGTATCCTGTTATTGCAAGGATTTTAGAATCGTCGTTTTCAACGGGGAGTATGATTGCTGCAGCCGGTAATTCGGCCTCGTAAGCTTCTATAAGACTGTCTACAGGGAGATTGATTTTCAGTTCACCGTCTTTGTCTGCGAATATGCAGTCGGTCGTGCCGATTTTCGTGTCAATGTCCCGGAGTGTGTATGTTATTTCCCGAACCGACGAAGCCAGCGGAAGCGGGCTCACGGTCAGTTGCCGGAAATCTATATTAAATTTCTGTAAGATAGTCTCCTCTCGATGATTCATTAAATTCCATTTGGATATATATTCATCATCAGTAAGCTCTACAATTCCTTCGATATCTTTGTGCTTCCGACCCGAATATAGATATTCGACATCTTCGGCAAGTTCTTCGGCCTGCTCTTTGGAAAGACCGTTAAGAGTTGATTTCAGTTCAGGAAGGGTAATGGGAAATTCCTTGACTCCCGCAGCCGAAAGGCGTTGCTTGACATTGCTCTGTACGGCGTGAATACCCCAGGAGTAGAAGTTGGCGCCGGGAATTATGGAAACGGCTGCAAACAGCACTGCAAACGAGCAGGCAAGCGCGTTGAGGTCCTCGCCTTTGCGAACTATTATGTAGATCACGGCAGCGTAGGCCCAGAGATTGAATCCGGCCACGTAGAGACGCGTCGGCGAGATACCGTACTCGCCTATACGGTAGAAGATTGCAACGCTCATAAGCACGAGAAGCGGGAGCAAAAGTATAGGTAGCCAACGGGTGGCTGCCAGTGCTATTGCCTTCGACTTTTCGTCGGCTTCGGGCGAATAAAGATAGCCTCTAACTGCATAGAGCACAAGAAGACTCGCCAGGGTTATCCCGGATACCATATAGGTGATTGTCCCCTGCGGCAGACTCCACGTGAACAGTATCTTGATGCCGTAGGCATAGAGCACGAGCATGTAGGTGAGCGCAAGAGGCAGGAGAACAATCTTTGCAAAGCGGCTGAGCACGACTTCTTCCACCTCCTCGGCTTTATCGAGCGGGAGGCCGCTTAAGAATGTGAGAGCGGGAACAGTCCCTCCTAAGAGAGTTATAAATGTGGCTCCCAAATCAAAGGCGTCCACGCCGAACAGAATTCTTACCGCCGAAAATATCAGCAGTATAGAAATTGAGACTACAAAGGCCGTAAGCAGACTCTTGGCGAGAGCACTCAGCGAAATCAGAGTGTAGGCTCGTGCCTGTTCATCTCCGCCGCGCTTCGTCGGACGGAAGAAAATCCCCACCGTAAGAGCCGTGTACGCAGCTCCATAGCCTATCATCTCCGGGTCGCTCAGCGATGCATTCTTGAGCTTGGATGTGGTGAATGCAATCAAGGCAAGAACTATCAGCGGTTGAGCGATATTGTCGATTTTCCACTGGTATGCCGCCAGAGACATCAGAAAACCTAATGAGAGGCTCAGATTGAGTATAGATACTTCGGTGCTGTCGAAAAAATTGGGCGACCAGATATTTACGAGTGCATAGAGCGTGAACAGCCCTAAGAACGCCACTGTGTAGGGGCGACGCGCTACTTCGGTCAGAAGTCTCTCTTTGAGAATATCGGGATCAAAAAACTCTTTGACAGATCTTTTCATAGTGGAGATATTACATTTCTGCCGCTTTGAGCTTTTCGGCGTTCTCGGCAATGATCAGGTGGTCGATTACATCCTGGATATCTCCGTCAACAAAAGCCTGAAGGTTGTAGATAGTGTAGTTGATGCGGTGGTCGGTGATTCGCCCCTGGGGATAGTTGTAGGTGCGGATTTTGGCCGAACGGTCGCCGGTGCTCACAAGGGTCTTGCGTCGCGAAGCGATGTCGTCGACGTATTTCTGATGCTCCTTGTCGTAGATAAACGTACGCAGGCGGCTGAGGGCGCGTTCCTTATTCTTCGGCTGGTCGCGGGTCTCGGTACACTCTATGAGGATTTCTTCGGCTACGCCCGTATTGGGATTCTTCCAGATGTAGCGGAGGCGGACACCCGACTCTACCTTGTTCACGTTCTGACCGCCGGCACCACCCGAGCGGAATGTATCCCACTTTATTTCGCCTTCGTTGATTTCAACGTCGAAAGGTTCGGCCTCGGGAAGTACGGCAACAGTTGCGGCTGATGTGTGTACACGGCCTTGAGTCTCGGTAGCCGGCACTCGCTGTACGCGGTGCACGCCGCTCTCGTATTTGAGTATGCCGTACACGCCCTCGCCGGTAACCGACAGCACTACTTCCTTGTAGCCGCCGGCAGCGCCTTCGCTGGCCGAGGTAATGGCCACGTTCCAGCCCTTGCTCTCGCAGTAGCGTATGTACATCTTGCAGAGATCGCCGGCAAAGATTGCAGCTTCGTCGCCACCCGTGCCGCCACGGATTTCGAGAATGGCGTTCTTGGAGTCTTCGGGGTCGGCGGGTATGAGTTGAATCTTGATTTCCTCCTCAAGTGCGGGAAGTGCGGCAGTGGCAGTGTCGAGCTGCTCCTTGGCCATCTCTCGCATCTCGGCATCGTTTTCGGTGTCGAGTATCATGCGGGCATCGGCGATATCGTCGGTAAGAGTACGGTATCGTCGGGTGAGGGCAGTGAGTTTCTCAAGATCTTTGTATTCCTTCGACAGCCTGACATAGCGCTTCATGTCCGCTATGACAGCAGGGTCGGTAATCAGGGTCGAGATTTCTTCGAAGCGGGCCTCGATACCGTCGAGGCGCTCAAGCAGAGTGGGTTCGGCCATTGTATCGTCGAATTTTTCCGCGAAGTTACGCATTATATTATAAAAAGTCGCTACCTTTGCATTACTTTTTACTGACAATGTTTCGATAACCCCTGTCTTATAGCATGAATCGACACCAATCGGGCGCTTTTTCGCGGCCGTTTACATTCGACAGAGTAGTGCGTCTGCTTATTTCAGTCGCAGCTATCGGTGTGGCCGTATGGCTGGTTGGATTGCTTAAATCGGTGCTGCTTCCATTCCTTGTGGCATGGCTTATAGCCTACCTGCTCGAGCCCTTCGTGCAGTATAACAAGCGCCTGCTGCGCGTCAGGAACAGGTGGCTGCCGATAAGTGTAACCCTCTTCGAGTGTGTGCTTATCCTTTGTACGGTGGCTGTCTTCGTCATGCCTTCGGTGGTGTCGGAGATGCACCAGGTGGCCTCGTTCGTGCGCCACTACTCCGAGACGGGTACCGACATACCCTTTGTGCCGGCTTCGCTGCACGAATATCTGCGCGACAATATTGACTTCGAGACTATATCCAAGCATCTTACACGCCAGGATATCAAGACTATACTCAATGCTGCAGGCTCGTTTATATCCGGCGGCTACAATGTGGTGATGAGTGTGCTCAACTGGTTCATCATGGTGCTCTACGTGGTCTTTATCATGATAGACTACGAGCGGCTGCTGGCCGGCTTCAAGCGCATGGTACCCCCGCGCTACCGCGGCGTCACTTTCCGTATAGCCGATGATATCAAGAGGTCGATGAACCACTACTTCCGCGGACAGTCGCTCATCGCTTTTCTCGTGGGCGTGCTTTTCGCTATAGGTTTCAGCATTATCGGGCTGCCGCTCGCCATTGCGTTCGGCCTCTTTGTAGGTCTGCTCAACCTTGTGCCTTATCTTCAGCTGATATCACTTATCCCGGCAACTATACTTTGCCTTGTGTACTCGGTCGACGGCACCGTCGGTTTCTGGCATATCTGGCTGGAGACTATGGCGGTATATATCGTGGTGCAGGCTATACAGGACTTCATCCTCACGCCTAAAATCATGGGTAAGACCATGGGGCTCAATCCCGCTATCATACTGCTGTCGCTCTCGATATGGGGCTCTCTCATGGGCTTCATAGGCCTTATCATTGCATTGCCGCTCACCACTCTGCTGCTGTCCTACTACGATATCTATATATCGAACCGTGAGGACGGCGAGACGCCCGACGAGCATAAACGCGATGAGGAAACGTTTAAAGAAATTGTTGAATCATAACTGATTATAATCATTGCTGTGAAGAAAAAGCCGATTGTTATTTCCGTAATCATTGTCGTGGTACTCGCTTGTATCATCACTTGCTACAAACAGGTATTTGCAACATACGAGTATGAACCGGTGAGAGTAAATGTTCCCGCCGGGACACCCAAGGGGAATGTAAAAAAGATATTTACAGACGTACTCGGATACGATTTCGGTTCGAAAGTGGCTGTGCTTTGGTCTCTCCAGGGTGGTACACCCGAAAGCTCTCACGGGTCGTATGTGGTCAAGACAGGCGACAAGGCGTGGAAAGTGGCAAGAAATATTGCAAAAGGGCGCCAGACTCCTGTAAGGGTTACGTTCAACAACCTCCGCTTCGTGGAAGAACTGGCCGCAAAGATGGACAACTATCTCGAACTTGATTCAGCACAGTTCATCGCCGCAGCCGACACCGTACTTTCTTCACGCGGATACACTTACGAGCAGTGGCAGGGCGCTTTCATGCCCGATACATACGAGTTCTATTGGACTACTCCCGCCTCCGAAGTGGTGAGCCGTCTCAACGACCATGCAAGAGCCTTCTGGACTCCCGAGCGCACGGCCAAGGCCGAGAGTCTCGGAATGTCGCCTATGGATATGGAAATCATTGCCTCGATTGTTGAGGAAGAGTCCAACCGTGCCGAGGAGCACGGCAAGGTGGGCCGCCTGTATATAAACCGTATCCAGGACGACCGACCCCTGCAGGCCGACCCGACCATTAAGTTTGTGGTACACAACTTTGCCCTGCGTCGAATCTTCCGACCCGACACCAAGAAGGAATCGCCCTACAACACATATCTCAACAAAGGATTGCCCCCCGGCCCGATAAGAATACCCGAAGGTGCCACTATCGACTCGGTGCTCAACTCCAAGCCTCACCCCTACTACTTTATGTGTGCGTCGCCCGATTTCTCCGGCCGCCATGTCTTTGCCAAAACATTTCCCGAGCACCGTCAGAACGCCGTTCTGTACCACCGTGCGCTCGACCGTAGAGGTGTGAAATAAAACGAGTTTGGCAGTCTCACTATTATTTGGTAAATTTGCACCCGAATTATAGGGATGACATATCCCGCAAAATCAGACAAATGGAAATAATCCGTACAGTAAAGCGCCTCGAAGAGGTTGTCGACGATGCCCGCAGCAAAGGGCTGTCGATAGGCCTCGTACCCACTATGGGTGCGCTTCACGCCGGCCACCGCTCTCTTGTAGAGCGCGCCCGCGCCGAAAACGATATAGTGATTACAAGTGTCTTTGTAAACCCTACGCAGTTCAACAACCCCGAAGACCTGCGTACATATCCCCGTACCGAGGAGGCTGACTGCCGTATGCTCGAAGAGTGCGGCGTGGACTATGCCTTCGTACCTTCGGTACAGGAGATGTATCCCGAGCCCGACACCCGTGTATTCGACCTCGGTCCTGTGGCAGAGGTTATGGAAGGCGCCATGCGCCCCGGCCATTTCAATGGCGTGGCACAGATTGTGAGCCGTCTTTTCGCCCTTGCCAAACCTACCCGCGCATATTTCGGTGAGAAAGACTTCCAACAGATTGCGGTCATTCGCCGCATGGTGGAGCTCGAAGGCTTTGACCTCGAGATAGTTCCCTGTCCTATAGTGCGTGAGTCCGACGGCCTTGCCCTCTCCTCGCGCAACGTACGTCTCTCGCCCGAGGCCCGTGCGACAGCCCCGAAGATTCACTATCTGCTCGAGCAGTCGCTCAACCTCAAGGCCGATGGCATGCAGCCCAAGGAACTTGCAGCCACCGTTGCCGCCGCTATCGACGACGTAGAGGGTCTTGAAACTGAATACTATTCTATCGTAGATGCCGAAACCATGCAGCCTATCGACCGTTGGGAAGATGCTGGTGTGCTCGGTGCGGTAGGTTGTGTCACCGTATTCTGTGGTGGCGTACGACTCATCGACAATATCAGATATTGATAAAGCCATGTTCATACAGGTTCTCAAGTCTAAAATTCATCGCGTGACCGTAACAGAGGCACGCCTGGACTATATCGGCAGCATAACAATCGACGAAGATCTGCTCGATGCCGCCGGAATCCTTCCCGGAGAGAGGGTCTACATTGTAAATAACAACAATGGTGCCCGTCTGGATACGTACACAATCCCCGGAGCAAGAGGCGAAGGTACAATCTGCCTCAACGGTGCTGCAGCACGTCTGGTTCAGCCCGGCGACATAGTGATAATTATGAGCTATGCAACGATGACTCCCGAGGAAGCCCGTTCGTTCTCTCCCACAGTTATTTTCCCCGACACCGCCACCAACAAAATTATTAAATAAGTGCGGGTGACGGACTCCTTTGTAAACTCCTAAATTTTATCTTCACCCTATGTTTGAAAAACTCAGCGACCGGCTTGAACGGAGTTTCAAGCTCCTTAAAGGCCAGGGACGCATCACCGAAATAAACGTTGCCGAAACCCTCAAGGATGTTCGCCGCGCCCTCATCGACGCCGACGTAAACTACAAAGTCGCCAAGACCTTTACCGATACAGTAAAGCAGAAGGCTCTCGGTCAGAACGTGATCAACGCTATCAAGCCAGGCGAGCTTATGGTGAAGATTGTGCACGACGAGCTCGCTTCGCTCATGGGTGGCGATGCTACTCCGCTTACTCTCCAGGGCCGTCCCGCCATTATTCTTATGTCGGGTCTCCAGGGTTCAGGTAAGACAACATTCACCGGCAAGCTTGCAAAGAAACTCAAAGCCGAGAAGCACCTCCGTCCGCTCCTCGTGGCAGGCGACGTCTACCGTCCCGCCGCTATCGACCAGCTTAAGGTTCTCGCCGAGTCTATCGGAGTTGAAGTGTACACCGAAGACGGTGTGAAAGACCCCGTAGGCATTGCAAAGCGCGGTGTGGAATATGCCAAGGCTCACGCCTTCGACCTCGTAATCATCGATACCGCCGGCCGTCTTGCTGTCGACGAGCAGATGATGGACGAAATCGAGGCTATCAAAAATGCCGTTAACCCCGGTGAAATCCTCTTCGTGGTCGACGCCATGACCGGTCAGGACGCGGTAAATACCGCCAAGACCTTCAACGAACGTCTCGACTTCGGCGGCGTTGTCCTCACCAAGCTCGACGGCGATACCCGCGGTGGTGCCGCGCTCTCAATCCGCAGCGTGGTAGACAAACCTATCAAGTTTGTAGGTACGGGCGAAAGCCTCGACGGCATCGACGTGTTCTATCCCGCCCGTATGGCCGACCGTATTCTCGGCATGGGTGATATCGTATCACTTGTTGAGAAAGCTCAGGCTCAGTACGATGAGAAAGAAGCCGAGGAACTTGCCAAGAAACTGCGTAAAAACCAGTTTACGTTCACCGACTTCCTCAAGCAAATCAACCAGATAAAGAAGATGGGTAACATCAAAGACCTCGCCGCCATGATTCCCGGTGTAGGCAAGGCTATCAAGGATGTTGACATCGACAACGACGCTTTCAAGGGCATCGAGGCTATAATCATGTCGATGACCCCCTACGAACGCGACCATCCCGAGGTGATTAGAGGTACACGTATCAAGCGTATCGCCGACGGTTCGGGTACCAAGATTCAGGATGTAAACCGCCTGCTCAAGCAGTTCGACCAGATTCGCAAGATGATGCATGCAGTGAGCAACATGGGTTCAAATCCCGCTCAGATGATGCGCCAGATGCGCCAGGCTAAAGCGGCACAGCGTCGCCGTTGATTTTCTCAAATATAGAATACCGACACATGACAATAATAGACGGAAAAGAAACAGCGGCCAAAATCAAGGCTGAAATCGCCACTGAGGTAGCTCAAATGGTAGCTGAGGGTAAGCGCGCTCCGCACCTCGCCGCAATTCTCGTAGGCCACGACGGCGGCAGCGAGACCTATGTGGCAAACAAAGTCAAGGCTTGCGCCGAGTGCGGATTCCGCTCGTCGCTCATCCGCTTCGAGAGTACACCCGAAGCACCCCTTGACCCCAAGGTGCTCATGGACGAGATTGCACGCCTCAACGCCGACCCTGAAGTCGACGGCTTCATCGTGCAGCTCCCCTTGCCCAAGCACATCGACGAGCAGGCCGTAATCGAGGCTATCGACCCCGCTAAGGACGTTGACGGTTTCCACCCCGTGAACGTTGGCAAGCAGGCCGTAGGTCTTCCTTGCTTCCACAGCGCTACTCCCGCCGGCATCGTTGAACTCCTTCACCGCTACGGCATATCTCCCGCAGGCAAGCGCGTGGTTATCGTAGGCCGAAGCAACATCGTGGGCAAACCTCTTGCTGCCATGCTCATGCAGAAGGGCCCGAAGGCCGACGCCACCGTCACAGTATGCCACAGTGCAACTCCCGACCTCGCTTCCATTACCCGTGAGGCCGACATCCTCGTTGCTGCTCTCGGCCGCCCCGGTTTCGTGAAGGCCGATATGGTGAAAGACGGCGCCGTGATAGTAGACGTAGGCACCACACGCGTGCCCGACGCTACACGCAAGAGCGGTTTCCGCCTCTCCGGCGACGTCGATTTCGAAGCCGTAGCTCCCAAATGCGAGGCTATCACTCCCGTGCCCGGCGGCGTTGGTCCCATGACCATATGCTCTCTGATGCTCAACACCCTCCAGGCTGCCCGCAACCGCAACTGATAAGGCGTGAATACGGCTTCGTGTTTCATAGCCCTTTTTACCTCCCTTGTCTCGCTTGTTTTCGGCTACGACGAGGCTGATATCGTGTTTGTCGGCGATGCCATGCAGCATCAGGCGCAGCTCGAAGCCGCTCAGCGCGGCAGCAGCTACGACTACACGGGCTATTTCGATGCCATTCAACCGATAGTATCGGTGGCCGACTATGCGGTGGTGAACCTCGAAACCCCCGTCGGCCCTCCTCCACATACAGGTTACCCCTGCTTTAACGCTCCCGAAGCCTTCGTTGACGCCCTCGTCGACGCAGGCTTCGATATGTTTCTGACAGCCAATAACCACACTCTTGACCGCGGTCCCAAGGGGCTTCGGGGGACGGTAGATGTGCTCGACAGCCGCGGTCTCGACCATCTGGGCACGTATAAGGATGATTCCTCACGGACCCGCGCACTCCCGAAGATAGTGGATGTGAACGGATTCAAGATCGGATTCCTCAACTATACCTACGGCACCAACGGAATAAGCCCGCGCGACGGTGTAGTGGTCGACTATATAGACCGCTCGCGCATCAAGGCCGATGTCGACGATACGCGCAAGGCCGGTGCCGAACTTATGTGCGTGTGCATGCACTGGGGCGACGAGTATTCGCTCTTGCCCAACAAGACACAGCAGCATCTCGCCGACTTCCTTGAGGCTCTTGGAGTCGACATGGTGATAGGCGCTCACCCGCACGTGATTCAGCCAATGGAGTTCCGCGCCAACCGCTATTTCCCCGAAAAGAATATTTTCCTCGTGTATTCGCTCGGCAACTTTGTGTCGAACATGAAGACCCGCGATACGCGTGGAGGCGCGATGGCTCACGTAAAACTTTTCCGTGGCGAGGATCATCGCCCAATGGTGAAAGAGGCTGACTACCGTCTGCTTTTCACCGTGCCTGCGAGCGGACGCGACGACAATTTCAGAGTTATGGAAGCCGACAGCGTGAAGGCTGCTCTCTGGAAAGCCCGCGCGGCAGAGTTTGCCAAAGCGGCACGCGGCATTTTCGACAAGCACAATATCGGCGTCCCTGAGACGGATTCAAAAATTCCCGACTGAGCTATGGCGGTGTTTGAATTCAAGAAATTTTCGGTGGACGACAGCAGCTGCGGCATGAAGATATGCTCCGACAGCGTGCTGCTCGCGGCATGGTTCTTCCCGAATCACAGCGAAGCACAAAGTATAGTCGACGTCGGCGCCGGCTCGGGCGTGCTTGCACTCCTTGGTGCCGAGTGCTGCCCCGACGCTGCGGTGGTCGGGCTTGAACTTGACAGCGGAGCGGCATCGGCCGCCGAATCAAATTTTAAATCGTCACCCTGGGCTGACCGTATGCAACTCGTGGAAGGAGATTTCGCATTGTGGAATCCTTCGGCTCCCGTAGACCTTATCATCTCCAATCCTCCATACTTTACCGAAGGCGCACACTCGGCCGACTCGGCCCGTGCCGCTGCCAGACATCAGGACGGCCTTTCGTATACATCCTTGCTACGATTCGGCGCATCGCGACTCTCCAAGGCCGGTGCGCTCGGGCTGGTCAGTCCCGCAGAATTTGAAAACGATATAGTGTTCGAGGCCGAAATGGCCGGGCTGAAACTCCGCAGAATACTGAGAGTGCGCACATCGCCCCGAAAACCTGTGACACGCCTCCTCTTTGAGTTCTCGCGTCCCGACGGCCCTGTGGATGACTCGACACTCGCTTTGCGCAACCCTGACGGCTATCTTACAGCCGAATACCGCGCCCTTGTAGAACCTTTTTACAAAAAGATATGAATAAATCAGACCTTGTACTTACCCTCGGAAAGCGCCTGCTCCTGATGGTATGCATATTTATAATCTGTTTTATGCTTACATCGGCGGCTGCCTTTGTGCTTATGAAGCTCCTCGGCGGAAATCCTGCCTCGGCGATGCGTATCGGTACCGTGGTGCAGGATTTGTTGGCATTTATTATACCGGCGATAGTCACCGCCCTTATAGTCACCCGTAAGCCTGCAGAACTTCTGTGCATAAGGCCGGCAGCCAATCCGCGCATATTCCTCGCGGTGCTTGTCATGGCTTTTGCCTCGATACCTGCGCTTGAATCGGTAATATATTGGAATTATCACTGGGAATTTCCCGAATCTATGGCAGAATTCGTAGCCGCTGCGAGAGCTATGGAGGATAACGCCACCAATATGATGCGTGTGATGATGCAGAATACTTCCGTCCTGTCGCTGATAGTTAATATACTTATAGTTGGTGTGCTCGCGGGCTTCTCGGAGGAGATTCTCTTCCGCGGTTGCTTCCAGCGCCTGCTTACCACGGGCGGAGTCAACCCTCATGTGGCCATATGGATAGTGGCCGTATGTTTCTCGGCCATGCACTTTCAGCTTTTCGGCTTTGTGCCCCGAATAATACTCGGAGCTTACTTCGGCTACCTCCTGCTGTGGACGCGCAGCCTCTGGGTGCCGGTGGTGGCACATTCGCTCAATAACACCTTATACGTTATTGCCGCCTGGTATCAGGCACGCACCGAGGGTGTGGATGCCGTTACCGAAGAGCCTGTGATGTATTCGGCATGGCTCATAGCGCTGAGTGTTATCGCTGCGATAGTCATTCTTCTTCTGCAGAAGCGACTTTCTTCAATACCCACGAAATAAGGTCGGGCTCATAGCCTCGCCCTGCTGCAAAGCGATATAGCGCCGCGCGGTCGTCGTAGCTCAGCGGACGCTCCATTCTTGCTGATTTGGCTTTTATAAGGTGCTCGAGAATGTCGATGTATTCGTCTTCGACAATTTCATCGAGCGCTTCTTCTATATGTTCCGATGCTATCCGTTTGCGCCTGAGTTCAAGCACTATACGGCGCCGTCCCCAGCGCGCGAAGCGATAGCGGTCGCGCACGAAAGCCGACGCATAGCGGGCGTCGTCGATGAAGCGGCGGCGGATAAGCGAATTGATGATGTCTTCGGTATCGTCGGCACTTATTTTCCACGTTCTCAGCTTTGTGCGTGCCTCGCTCTCGCAGCGTTCGGCCTTTACGCACAGTTCTTCGAGGCGCATAAGCGCTTTTTCGGGCGTGACTATTTTGGGAGTCGAGCGAATCATTCGGGCTGACGGGCTGTGGCAAAACGGTAGTTGCCTTTGAAGTCGCGGGTTACGTCTACATCGGTGAAACCTTCATCTTCGAGCAGGCGGCGCATTTCCTCGGGGAAGCGGGAGTTGATTTCAAAAAACAGTCCGCCTCCCGCTGCAAGGCTCTTGCGGGCATACCGGGCGATAGCTTTGTAGAATATAAGAGGGTCGTCGTCGGGCACGAATAAGGCCGTGGAGGGTTCGTAGCTGAGTACGCGTTGGTCCATGTCGGCTGCCTCGGAGCGGCACACGTAGGGCGGATTGCTCACTATGATGTCGTAAGCACCGGCCACGGGAGCGGCCTTGAGGATATCACATTCGCGGAAATCGACAGCGACACCGGCGGCTTTGGCGTTCTCTTTCGCCGTCTCGAGAGCCTTGTCGCTAATGTCGAAAGCTGTCACCCGGCTGAAGGGGAGGGCGCGGGCCAGAGATATGGCTATGCAGCCCGAGCCGGTGCCGATATCGAGCACGCGCAGATCGTTCTTTCCGGCATAAGCAGAAGTGATGATGTCGACGAGTCCTTCTGTCTCGGGGCGGGGAATCAGCACCGATGAATTCACGGTGAAATCCATACCCAAAAACCGCGCTTTGCCTACGGCATACTGCACGGGTTCGCCGGCCTCGACCTGCTTTACTGCGCCGTCGATGCGGTCAACCATAAAGTCGGTCATGGTGCGCGAACCGTTCATGAATATGAACTTGCGGTCGTATCCTGCAACATCCTCAAAGATAATGCGTGCGGCAGCGGCACCGCCCTCACTTCCTAATACGGAAGCGAGGCGTGCGGTAATGCTTTTGAAGTATTCGTCGACAGTAGGCATCAGCGGTTATCGTTGATAGCTTCGTAGATAAACGGGTCGACGTCGTCGTCATCATCGTCGTCGGCATCGTCAGAAGCTGAGTTGGACACGGTTTCGTCTTCTTCGTAGTCTGCATCATCCCAGTCGATGTCCTCACCCCATTCACCGGGGTTGATATTGCGTAGGTCTTCGGCTTCGGTCTCCTCTTCTTCGGGAGAGGGCTGGTACTCGAAGATGAAGTCGTCTTCCTCGCGCACACGGTGCTGGCCGTCGAGGGGTCGGTGGGTGATAGGCATAGGCTCGATGCGGTTGCTCTCATCGGTGATTGCCGTCCAGAGCAGGTCTTTGAGTTGATCGATACCCTGACCTGTCACGGCAGATATGAATACCGAGGGCACGCCTTCTGGGAGTGTCTTGGCAAGCTCTTCGCGGAGTTCGTCGTCGAGCATATCGGATTTCGATATCGCGAGGACGCGCTGCTTGTCCATAAGCTGAGGATTGAACTGCTCGAGCTCGCGGAGCAGAATCTTGTATTGTTCGGCGATATCGTCGGCATCTGCGGGCACCATGAAGAGGAGCACGGCATTGCGCTCGATGTGGCGGAGGAAGCGCAGACCGAGGCCTTTGCCCTCGCTCGCACCTTCGATGATACCGGGGATGTCGGCCATAACGAATGAACGTCCGCCACGGTACGATACGATACCGAGCTGAGGCTCCATAGTGGTGAAGGGATAGTCGGCAATCTTGGGCTCGGCGGCTGATACTGCCGAGAGGAGTGTCGACTTGCCTGCGTTCGGGAAGCCTACGAGGCCCACGTCGGCAAGCATCTTGAGTTCGAGGATTACAGATTTTTCAATAGCAGGCTCACCGGGCTGTGCGTAGCGCGGAGTGCGGTTTGTGGCGCTCTTGAAGTGCCAGTTACCGAGGCCGCCTCGACCTCCTTTGAGGAGCTTTATCTCCTGACCGTCGTCGGTAACTTCGGTGATGTATTCGCCTGTCTCGGCGTCGAATACCACGGTACCGCAGGGTACGTCTACTATTACGTCCTCGCCGTCCTTACCGAAACTGCGGCCACCCGAGCCGCTCTGACCGTTACCGGCAAAGATGTGTCGGCGGTATTTGAGGGGGAGGAGCGTCCACATATTGCGGTTGCCACGGAGAATGATGTGTCCGCCGCGACCGCCGTCGCCACCGTCAGGACCGCCTTTGGGTACATATTTAGCTCTGTAGAAATGGCGTGAGCCGGCGCCTCCCTTGCCTGAGCGGCAAAGAATCTTTACGTAGTCTATGAAGTTGGAATCTGCCATTGTTTTAGTGTTAGCTTATGTAATTTGTAACGTTTGACACCCTTAACTGTTCATTGCATTGTGGTGTCTCATCAGTTCTCCTGCCTGTCGGAAGTCGAGAGGCGAGCCCACATCTATCCATGTGCCTTTTATCGGGTAGTAGCTCACCCGGGCCCCGTCGGCTATCGCGCGCTCGATAAGGTCGGTCGCGTCGCAGCGTTCGTCGGTCTTCAGAGTCCGCAGAAGGGTGTTTGAAAATATATAAATGCCGGCGTTGGCATAGTAGGAGTAGGAAGGTTTCTCTTCGATGCCGGTCACGGCCTCGGGGTCGTCGGCATCGAGCGACAGCACCGCGTAGGGTACGGAAATCTGATAGGGGACTACGGCGATAGTCACGTCGGATTTACGGGCGAGGTGCTGCAGGTACATTTCTTCGAAGGAGATAGTGGTGAGCAGGTCGGAGTTCATCACTATGGTGTTTCCGTCGGTGGCGGCCACGCCCGTAAGGGCTACCGAACCGATTGTTCCCAACGGTTCGGTCTCGCGTACGGTGCGTACACTTACGCCGGCCACGGGACGGCTGAAATGCTCGTCGAGCTTCTCGGCAAGATAGCGGGTGGTGACAAAGATGTCCCGGATGCCGCAGTCGGCAAGTGCCTCGATATTGTAGTCGATGATAGCCTTGCCCTCGATTTCGAGAAGAGGTTTGGGAGTGGTGAGGGTGGCGGGGCGCAGACGTTCGCCCTTGCCGCCGGCCATGAGGACGGCTTTCAGCGGGAGGCGTGTGCGGCGTGCCGAGAGGTCGATGATGTCGGAGAGACGTCCGTCGGCGTCGAGTACGGGCACGAGTGTGATGCCGGCGCTTCGGAAGGCGCGGAGGGCCGCAACGTCGATATCAGGAGCGACTACACGCTTGAAATTCTGCAGAGCGGCTTCCGATGCTTTGCTCTCGAGTGTGAGGCCGCGAAGCAACGCCCGGCGTATGTCTCCGTCGGTAAGGCTGCCTGCAACGCGTCCGTCGCTGTCGGTTACAAACAGAGTCATCACATTGCCCGGCAGCCCGTTGAGCTTGGCCAGGGCATCGCGCAGGGTAGCGGCGGCGTCTATAGTGTGTCTGTCCGTCATTTCTTTATGAGGTATTCGGCCAAAAGCCATTGTTCGGGAGTGTCGAGGTCGATGCTGCGCTCCTTCGGCATCACGTAGGGTACGCGGTGGGGGAAAGCACCCAGAGGCATGCGGCGGAGCGAGTCGGGATTGATTACGTACACCGCTCCGTTGTATTCATACACGGGCGGCACATCCTGGCGGCGGGTATAGAGGCCGTCGCCCTTGCTGATGTGGAGGTAGCCTTCGGAGTCGGTCTCGAAGAGGGTGTAGTAGGGGTTGGAATCAGTCTCGCAGACAGTCACGGCCATATCCGTGCCGTCTGTGAATTTATCAAGGCAGCAGATGATGTCGGCGGCGGTTCGGAAGGGCGACGTGGGCTGGAGGAGTACCACGCAGTCGTAGTCTATGCCATTAGCCGAGGCCCAGTCCATTGCGTCGAGTATTATCTCGCGGCTGCCCGTTGTGTCGCTGCCAAGTTCGGCAGGACGCATATAGTCTGTGTCGAGACCGCACTCGCGGGCGACGGATGCTA
Organism: Bacteroidales bacterium; assembly: GCA_014800815.1. Taxonomy (GTDB): domain Bacteria; phylum Bacteroidota; class Bacteroidia; order Bacteroidales; family Muribaculaceae; genus CAG-873. The sequence continues at coordinate 25,049 of JAAVFI010000035.1, forward strand.
TCTCGGCATCGTCGGTGGAGAGCAGTATGTAGCCTCCCGTGCGCGACTGTGCTTCTTTGGCCGCATCAATTGTATAGGCTATGAGCGGACGGCCGCCGAGCGCTTTGATGTTCTTTCGTGGAATACCTTTGCTCCCGCCACGGGCCGGGATTATATAGAGAGGCTTCAGCATAGGTCGTAGAATTTTTTGGACGGAACGGGGAGCGAGTGCAGGAAGTCGGTAATGGCCTCCGTCATCAGGCGCAGGGTGTCGGGTTTGTAGTACGGATTTTCTTTCTTGGCTGCGAGCTGCTGATACTCAGGCGACAGCGCTTTGCCTATAGCTTCGCGTATGGCGGTTTCTGTGGGCTCGCAGTGGATTACAGAGTCGGCGGCCATACGTCCTTTCTGACGTACGCCTACATCGACCGTTACGGCTCCTGCCGACGGTGCTTCAACTATGCCGCTCGAGGAGTTGCCTATGACTACGTTGGCAATATGCAGCAGCGACTGATAGCGTACCATACCGAGCGAACTCACGGCACGGACATTACCGGGATGTGCGGCGGCATATTCTTCGAGGACGGGTATGATGGATTCGCCTCCGGCGTCGTTGTTGGGAAAACTGATTACCTGAATCATATCAGGGAACTGCGCGAGGGCGGCTGTGAGAGCTTTCACCTGCTCGCGTGGCGAGGCACTGTCGTTGGTGGCGGGGTGGAAGGTGACGGAGGCCACTTTGCGGCCGTCGAAGTCTATTCCGAGCCACGCGCCGAGTTCGTCGGCACTCAGCAGAGGTATGTTGAAGGCATTCCACACGCCTATCGCTCCGGTATTGACCACTCGCGAGGGGTCTTCGCCGAGCTGCATCACCCTGCGGCGATATTCCTCGGTGGCCGTAAGGTGGAGGGTGGAGAGTTTGGTGATAGCGTGGCGGTAGCAGTCGTCGAGCGCCCCTTCGGAGATTTCGCCGCCGGCAATATGGATTATCGGCAGGTGCATGGTGGCTGCCGCCGAGGCAATTGCGAGCATCTCGTAGCGGTCGCCGAGGAGTAGCACTGCATCGGGGCGCAGGCGGTCGAAGACTTCGGCTGCCCCCTGCATGGCTTTGGCCATGGCGAGCACGCGCGAGGCGTCGCTGTCGCCCTCGACATCGCAGGGTATGCGTCCGGCAATGTCGAAACCCGAGGCCGTGATTTCGTCGATTGTGTGTCCGTAGCGTTCGAGCAGGTGCATGTTGCCGGCGACAACGTCAATTTTTACGTCGTCGCGCTTGCTGAGTTCGCGCGCAACAGGGAGCAACAGACCCCAGTCGGCGCGGGTGGTGGTGACTATGCACAATCGTACGGCACTACTGTCTTTCATAATAGTGCAAAGGTACGCAAAAATTTTTATTTATCGGAGAGGCGCGGCAATCATTCGGCGAGTGCCTCAAGCTCGTTTTCGAAGAGGTATCTCATCAAGGGGGCTACCATGAGCGACTGTTTGAATTCGTCGCGGGCGAGCATCAGGGCTATCTCTTTGAGCGGCAGGAGCTTTACGTTGATGTCTTCGGTTGAGTCGAGATGCTGAGTTTCTGTCTTTTCAACATCCTCAGCCACAAAGCAGTAGGTGCGGTTGCTCTGCGAACCCGGATTGGCCGAGATCACCGAGAGCAGACGCCACTTGCCGCCTGTGTATCCGGTCTCCTCGGCGAGTTCGCGGCGGGCGGCTGTTTCGGGGTCTTCGCCTTCTTCGGCCACGCCTGCGCAGAGTTCGGTGAAGTAGTCGCCCCAGCCATGACGGTATTGTTCGACCATGACAAAATCGCCGTCTTTGGTGCGAGCTATCACATTTACCCAGGTAGGGTATTCGAGTACGTAGTATTCGTTGTGAACGGTGCCGTCGGGGAGTCTGAGTTTATCGCGGCGGACGTTGAGCCACGGACGGTTGAAAAGCCGCTCACTCGACAGTATTTCCCACTTTTTCTTTTCCATGGCCGCGGATATTACATTTCTACAGCCTTGAGCATTTCGTCGTATTCGGCCCAATCGGGGTCGTTTTCGGCATAAATCTTGAGGGGTAGAAGTGGGAATTCGGCGAGAGAACGGTTGAGGAAACCGTTGAAAGTCTGAGTTGAGAATGTGTAGAACACCCAGTTGCGTTCGCCGCCGCCGGTATATATGCCGGTCATTACAGCTGTGGTCTTGCCTTTAAGCTGTGCCTCGAAAGATTCAGTGATTTTTTCGAGCATCTCGGCGGTAGCGTCGTCGGGAAAACCGAGTTCGCCTGCGGCAGTGTAGGGCAGAGTCACTTCCACGCGTATATTGTAGCGGTCTTTGCTGCGGAAACGGGCAACATCGAGGTTTGCCGTCACTATTATGGTACGGCCTTCGTCGTCGACTGTGGGTACGGTTATGAGAGTCTCTTTCTCTGCCATGATGCGGGTGTTTTTTTAGGTATTGAATAAAAAGAACGTATGGTCGGAGTATAAGCCGGGTTATGTGGTCGGTGTACTTCCGCCGCGGAGGCGGGATGCAACCGTCCGTCTGTCATTTATCTGAGCAGTCTACCCCCCGACAATGGACGAGCAGCCCTTAAATGCCGGTATACTTGACCTTGCAACCCATAAGTTGTGCGGCACGCCATATTGCTGTGGCGCCCGGTGAGCTCTTACCTCACCTTTTCACCCTTGCCGCCCGAAGGCGGCGGTTATTTTCTGTCACATTGAACTCTACCGTTACCGATAGCTCTCCGTTAGAGAATATGGTGCTCTGCGTTGCCCGGACTTTCCTCACACTATTTACAGGTATAGTGCGCGACAGACCCTCCGGCCATACGTGTCTTTTTTGTGTTCTTATTACATGTAGCCTCGCACTACGCCACGCTTGGAGTTGCGTACGAACTGGAGAATTTCGTCGCGCTCGTTAGTGGCGGGGAGTTCGGCTTCGATGCGCTCTATCGCATCGCTGATATTGAGGCCGCTGAGATAGAGGTAGCGGTAAATCTCCTGAATCTCGCGGATTGTTTCGCTTGAGAAGTTGCGGCGGCGCAGGCCTACGGAGTTGATGCCGGCATAGCTGATAGGCTCGCGGGCTGCCTTGATATAAGGCGGGATGTCCTTGTTGACGAGCGCTCCGCCCTGGAGCATTACGTGCGAACCGATGTGGCAGAACTGGTGCACGAGGCTGCCGCCACCGATTACGGCGAAGTCGTCGACTATCACCTCCCCGGCAAGCTGTGTGGCGTTGCTGATAATCACGTTGTCGCCTACGATGCAGTCGTGTGCTACGTGTGAATATGCCATGATGAGGGTGTTGGATCCTACCACTGTGCGGCCGCGCGCTGCAGTACCGCGGTTTACGGTAACGCACTCGCGGAGAGTGGTGTTGTCGCCGATGATAGCGAGGGTATCTTCGCCGCGGAACTTGAGGTCCTGAGGCACGGCTCCGACTACGGCGCCGGGGAAGATGGTGCAGTTCTTGCCGATACGTGTACCTTCGAGGATTGTCACGTTGCTGCCAATGCGTGTGCCTTCGCCAATCTCAACGTTTTGGTCGATAGTAACGAAGGGGTCGATAACTACACCCGGGGCAATCTTAGCGGCGGGGTGGACGTATGCGAGTGGTTGCTTCATTTCGTCGATCTTACTTGTTTTTGATAATCTGAGCCATGAATTCGCATTCGCAAACTACTTTTTCGCCTACGAAGGCACGGCCTTTCATCACGGCCATACCGCGGCGGAGGGGTGTCATGAATGATACATGGAAGAGGAGGGTATCGCCGGGAACTACTTTCTGACGGAACTTGACATTGTCGATCTTCATGAAGTAGGTGGAGTAGCGTTCGGCTTCGTCTACAGAGCCCAGTACGAGGAGGCCGCCGGTCTGTGCCATAGCTTCGACGAGGAGTACGCCGGGCATGACGGGTTCCTGAGGGAAGTGGCCCTGGAAGAAGGGTTCGTTGACGGTAACGTTCTTAACGCCTACGATGTAGTGCTCGCTCTTGTCGATGATTTTGTCGACGAGGAGGAAGGGGTAGCGGTGAGGAATGCAACGACGGATTTCGTTGTTGTCCATAAGGGGCGCTACGTTGGGGTCGTAGACGGGAGCCTGCACGTCCTGACGCTTGATTTCGCTGCGCAGAGTCTTGGCAAGCTGAGTATTGATAGTGTGGCCGGGTTTGGTGGCTATCACACGACCCTTGAGGGGACGGCCGATGAGGGCGATGTCGCCGATAAGGTCCATGAGCTTGTGGCGAGCGGGCTCGTTGGGGTGAGAGAGCGGACGCTCGTTGATGAAACCGAAGTCGTCGGCATTGTGGTGAGGTACGCCCATGAGGTCGGCGAGATGGTCGAGCTCTTCCTGAGTTTTCTTGTGCTCGTAGATAACGATAGCGTTATCGAGGTCGCCGCCCTTGATGAGACCGGCTTTCAGGAGGGGTTCGATGTCGCGGACGAAAACGAAGGTGCGTGCATCGGCAACTTCTGCGCCGAAGTCGGACATGTGGTCGAGTGTCGCATACTGGTTGGCAAGCACTTCGCTGTTGAAGTTTACCTTAACGTCGAGGCTGAATTCGTCGTCGGGGAGAAGCATGAGTTTCGAACCTGTCTCGGGGTCGGAAACTTCGATTTTGTGCTTAACGTAGAAGAAATCTTTGTCGGCTGTCTGTTCTTTGAGGCCTACTGCCTGAATGCCTTCGAAGAAGTTCTTTGCGCTGCCGTCAAGGATAGGTATTTCGGGACCGTCGACTTTGATAAGGCAGTTGTCTACGCCGCAGGCATAGAGAGCAGCCATAGCGTGCTCGATAGTGCTTACAGTCACGTCGCCTTTACCGATTACGGTGCCGCGCATGGTAGAGATTACATTCTCTGCAACGGCGTCGATAACGGGTTGACCTTCGAGGTCGATTCGCTGTATCTTATAGCCGTGATTGTCAGCTGCCGGACAGAAAGTGGCGGTAAGTTGGGCGCCGGTATGGAGTCCTTTGCCGCTGAGGGTGAATTCACCGTTAAGTGTAATCTGCTTCATATCTTGTTTTTTATTTATTTTCATTAAGTTTTTTCTCCAGGGCATCAATGCGGCGCAGGGCTTCTGCGAGATGCTTCTGGGCGGCTGCCAGGCGTGCAAATTCGCCGGCGGGAAGGGCGGGTGTACCCATTATGCGGCTGCCTGCAGCCACGCTCTTGGGTATGCCCGACTGTGCGCCTACGGTCACGCGATCGCCCACGGTAATGTGTCCGGCAAATCCTACCTGACCGGCCACAACGCAGTTGGCGCCAATCTTGGTGGAGCCGGCAATGCCTGTCTGACTGGCCATTACGGTATCGTGGCCAATCTCTACATTGTGTGCTACCTGGATGAGGTTGTCGAGTTTTACGCCACGGGCTATGTGGGTGCGACCCATGGTAGAGCGGTCGATAGTTGTGTTGGCGCCGAGTTCTACGTCGTCGTCAATCTCTACTATGCCGAGCTGCTCGATTTTGTGATATACACCCTGAGCGTCGGGAGCGAAGCCGAAGCCGTCGCTGCCTATCACGCAACCGGCGTGTATCATGCAGCGTGCGCCGATTTTGCAACCGTAGTAAATCTTTACACCGGGGTAAATCACGGTGTCGTCGCCGACAGTCACACCGTCGCCGATATATGCCTGAGGATAGATTTTGACGTTGTTGCCTATCTTGGCGCCGTGTCCGATGTAGGCGAATGCACCTACATAGCAACCCTCGCCTACCTGTGCGTCTTCGGCTATATAGCTCGGAGTTTCGATACCGGTGGGATTGGGCCGGAGAGTCTGCGCTGCTACCGACATGAGTTGTGCGAGTGCCGAGTACGGATCGTTTACGCGGATAAGCGTTGCAGATACGGGAGCTGTGAGCTCAAGGTCGGAGCGCACAAGCACTATAGATGCATCGGTAGAGTAGAGATAGTGTTCGTATTTAGGGTTGGCAAGAAAGGTGATAGTGCCCGGGCGGGCTTCTTCGATTTTGGCGAAGTCGCTCACTGTTACATCTCCGCGACCTTCAACAGTACCACCAATCGCTGCGGCTATTATGTCAGCTGTAAAAATCATGTAAGTATTTCAATACGGCGGTGGTTTTTGCTCGCCGCCGGTTTCAATGTGCAAAATTCGTAAAAAAAATTCAGATAGCAATACGTTGGGGGCATAAAACTCTATGTCTGTGCTTGATTTTGGCACAATCAACCACTAAAGGCACCTTTGCGGCGAAGCGGCACTGCGTTACGGGGCGAAAAAATCGGAGTCTGCGCCATTGAGGAGCAGACTCCGTATCGAGATTGGGGTACTTTTATTCCTGCGGTGCTTCAGGCTCCGGAGAGTCTTCTGAAGTCTTGGGTTTCGGTTTGCGACGCCTGCGTCTGCGCTTCTTTTTGACAGGAGCTTCGCCTGTGGCATTTGCCTCGCTTTCACCGTCTTCCTCGGCCTCGGTTTCAGATTCGATGTCGGGCTGTTGCGCTTCTTCGGCATCGTCTGCCGCATTGACGGGTATAGACTCCGGAGCAGGTTGCTCGGGACGTTCTTCGATAGCCTTTTCAAGCGAATCTTCCGGCTCGGAGATGCTCTGAGGCGCAATATGTTCGGGCAATTCTTCGCTTTCTTCAGCTGCCGGCAGCAGTGCTTTGGGCGCAGTCTTTTCTGCCTTAGGCTTCTCTTGCTTTACCTTAGGCTCGGACTTGGGTTCGGCCTTCGGCTTGGGCTCGGCTTTAGGCTTCGGTTCAGCCTTGGGCTTAGGCTCGGTTTTAGCCTTTGGCTCAGGCTTTTCTTCCGTCTTTGCTTCTGCTTTCGGTTTGGCCTCGGGTTTTGGCTTGGGCTCAGGCTTCGGTTTCGGTTCGGGCTTTGCAGTCTGCTTGGGCTTGGGAGTATCCTCCTTATCGTCGCCTCGACGTCGTTTTTCAGCCGATTTCTCAGCCGAACTCTTGCCGGCATCTTTCTCGCTTATGAGGGTAATCTCATTTCGGTCCTTGTCGATGACCTTATACTGGAGGTAGGCAAGCGATTCGTCGGATAGAATCTTGAAGCAGCGTCCGAGTTGGCGGCGCCACTTGCTGTAGAGGGTGTTGAGGAATCCTTTCTTAATGTAGGCCTCCACGTAGGGGTGCACATACATTATGAAGTTTTTCTTGCCGAGAGTCGTGATGAGATATTCGAGTTTCTCAAAGAGAGTGTCGGTGAAGAGAATCGACGGCTGTACTTCGCCCTTGCCCTGACATGACGGACACTGTTCGGTGGTGGTGATGTCGAGAACCGGGCGCACGCGCTGGCGCGTAATCTGCATAAGACCGAATTTGCTGAGCGGCAGTATGTTGTGTCTTGCTCTGTCTTTAGCCATTATTTCGCGCATGTGCTCGTAGAGCTGCTGACGATGTTCGCTCTTGGCCATGTCGATGAAGTCGACAACGATGATGCCGCCCATGTCGCGCAGACGGAGCTGTCGCGCGATCTCATCGGCAGCACGAAGGTTTACCTCGAGGGCGTTGGTCTCCTGGTCGTTGGTGGCCTTGGAGCGGTTGCCCGAGTTTACGTCGATTACGTGTAGTGCTTCGGTGTGCTCGATGATGATGTATGCTCCCGATTTGAAAGAAACCGTTTTGCCGAACGACGACTTGATCTGACGGGTGACGCTGAAATTGTCGAAAATCGGCATGTCCTTGGAGTAAAGCTTTACGATGTCGCTTCGCTCGGGGGCAATGAGATTTACGTATTTCTGTATCTGCCTGAAAGTGTCGGGGTCGTTGACGTGGATGCTTTCAAAGGAGGGCGAGAATACGTCGCGGAGCATGCCTACTACACGGTTTTCTTCTTCGAAAACGAGTGCCGGGGCTTGCGAGCGTTGTGCTTTCTCGCATGCGTCTTCAAAAGCCTGTACGAGAGTTTTTAATTCATGGTTGAGCTCTGCCACTTTCTTACCTTCGGCCGATGTGCGCACTATCACTCCGAAGTTGCGCGGCTTGATGCTCTCCACGAGCTGCCTGAGGCGCATCTTTTCTTCTGTCGACTTGATTTTCTGCGAAATGGATATCTTGTCGGCAAAGGGGGTCAGTACGAGGAAACGTCCGGTAAAGGATATTTCAGTGGTGAGGCGTGGACCTTTTGAAGAAATGGGTTCTTTGACAATCTGAACGAGGAGTTCCTGTCCCGGGGTAAGAGTTCCGGCGACGGAGCCGTGTTTGTCAATGTCGGGCAGCAATTTGATCTGCTGCATGCGCGGCAATTTCTTGCGGTCGGCGAAGAGCTGGTTGAGATACTCCGAATAGGTGGCGAAGTGCGGACCTAAATCGAGGTAGTGCAGGAATGCATCTTTTTCGTACCCCACGTTCACGAAGGCGGCATTCAATCCCGGCATAAGTTTCTTTACTTTTGCCAGATAGATGTCGCCCACAGCATACGCAACGTTGCGAGCCTCTTTCTGCAGGCTGACCAGGCGGCCGTCTTCAAGCAGCGCTATGGTCACCTCCGAAGGCTGAACGTCGACAATCAGTTCACTTTTCATACGAAGAGGGTGGTGTGGGTTGAAAAATCATGGTAGTGTACGTACCGACGGCACTCCGTGAGTGCTGGTGAGCTTAAGCAATAAACTCTGCACACTCTAAAAGAACAAAACTCCTGCTCCGCAACCTGCTTGTCGGGATTGCGGGCCGAAGCTTGTTCTTATATTATAAGCGGTGTGCGTCGGCACATGGCTCCGGTGAGATATTCACCGTAGAAGAAATTCGGGTCGAACCGATTATTTCTTCTTGTGACGGTTCTTTCTCAGACGTTTTTTACGCTTGTGGGTAGCCATCTTGTGGCCTTTTCTTTTCTTTCCGCTGGGCATTGTTAATACTCTTTAGGAGGTTAATAATATGATTTCAGTGCTGAGCGAAGGCTTGTGGCTCTTCGTTGCAGCGGTAATTCTCGTAGGGGGCGATTATTTCTTTACCTCGTCCATGAACACGCGAGCGGGCTTGAATGCGGGGATCTTGTGTTCGGGGATAACGATAGTTGTGTTCTTAGAGATATTGCGGGCGGTCTTCTCGCAGCGAGTCTTCACGATGAAGCTGCCGAAACCACGGAGGTATACGTTCTCACCGTTTGCGAGTGAATCCTTTACAATTTCCATGAATTTCTCGATAGTTGCGAGAACTGCGGCTTTTTCGATGCCGGTAGTCTTAGAGATTTCGTTGACGAGGTCGGCTTTAGTCATTGCTATGAAATTTTTCTATTGAGTATTTAAGTTTTTCGCAATCGGAAGCTCTCTTTGAATGAGTGCTTTCTGTTTTGCGGTGCAAATATCGTAATTATTTTTCATTCAAGCACAAAACAGAGGCCCAAAATTGCATTTTTTTTGCACCAACGGCTCCGAACCGTGGTTTTTTATGCAATTTCGAGCCTCGCTGGCACCGATTTCGATGCTTTTACTTATTTTCTGCCTTGACCTCGGTGATGCTTTCAGGAGCGGCCGGCATGGTCGCAGCCTGACTTGCAGCGGCACGCGAAGCCTTGAGTGTGCGGTGGTTGTTGCGGCCGATTATCGAACCTTCTATCATCGTCACGGCTCCGAAGACGATAAACGAAATACCCGTTACGAGCATGATGATGTGCTCACCTCCGGTGTCGGGCTTACGCAGGAAGATGTAGAGCGCCGCGCCGACAAGAGCTGTCGGCACCAGATAGAAATATGAGGAAAGCTTGGAGGGGTGAGAGCCGAAAATCAGCAGGAAAAGCTGGAAGAGGGCGGTGCAGAGAATCAGCACTGCAAACATAAATCCGGCAATGGCTACAAACGCCTTGCTGAATATGAGCATGGCAAGGCCGAGTACTACCGCTGCGGCACTCGCTATCCAGCCGAAAGCTGTGCCGAAAGCACCCATGCGCGCATTGCCGTGCTTGTCGCGTGAAGCGAGGAATACACTCATATTGAGCACTCCGGCCAGTACAAATATGATGCCGGCTGCGATGACTACTCCTCCGTTGGCAAGCGATGTGCGGAAGATGATGAGTACGATGCCTATTAGCGCCGCTATCAGGCCTGTGAGAATAAGGTTGCGTCCTTTCATATCGAATAGTTGAATAAGTTTGTTTTTAAGTTGAATAACAATTCAGTGGCCGAAAATGACTGAATAGACGGCAAAATTAAGGAAAAAATTATCAAGAATGAACCAAACGACTCATTGTCTTGTTATAAATCTGAACACGAAACCCAATTCAATATGCCCGATTACCGTTGTCTTGTATTGTCCCCGTTCGGGACGTAAAGTTTCTGTCGCCGCACGACCTGCTCCTGCGGAGGCATCGTTGCGTGCATGCGGGCAGCCGCAAGCAAGAATTATTCGCTATATATAATAATGTATATTGACCACCCGGCTCGATAGGTGGTCAAGGGTATTCATCAATCGAGTGATCAGGCGGTAATTAGTGGGAATTTTTACTGCCGGGAAGGGCGTCGGACATGCTTCGACGTCCTTTTTTCTATTTTTTCACATTAAAAATGATAGTGAGATGTAAAAAATTTGGTGGTCTCAAAAAAAATTCGTTACTTTGCACGCTGAATTGTGGCGCATCCTTTTAAAGCTGCCGGATAGATGCACCGGTAGTGATATGAGAACTGCGATGGCGTCCGTTCATAACTCTTAAGACTAAAGAAATTAAAGAACGATAAACCATTAACCAGCCATGTCAAAGATTTGTCAGATAACCGGCAAAAAAGCGATTGTGGGCAATAACGTTTCACACTCGAAGCGCCGTACCAAGCGCAAATTCAACGTAAACCTCTTCTCTAAGAAGTTCTACTGGGTAGAGCAGGATCTCTGGATCAGCCTCACTATTTCAGCTGCAGGACTCCGTACTATCAATAAGCTTGGCCTCAACGAAGCTATGACTCAGGCTATTGCTAAAGGATTCCTCAATCCTACTGACATTCGTCCCGTTGGTTTCTAAAAAATCCACCTCTAATCTGTCTGAGTAACTATGGCAAAGAAAGCAAAAGGTAACCGCGTTCAGGTAATCCTTGAATGCACCGAACACAAGGCAAGCGGTATGCCCGGCACAAGCCGATACATTACTACCAAGAATCGTAAAAACACTACCGAACGTCTCGAACTTAAGAAATACAACCCCATTCTTAAGCGCATGACTATTCACAAAGAAATTAAATAATAAGTAGATATGGCAAAGAAAACCGTCGCATCGCTCCAGAAAGGCGAAGGCCGCACCTACAGCAAGGTTATCAAGATGGTGAAGTCACCCAAAACCGGTGCTTACACTTTCCAGGAACAGATGGTTCCTAACGATGCAGTTAAGGACATCCTTAAGTAATTTTCGACTTACCCGTTAAGGCTAAAATATATACGGCCGGGCGCAAGTTTCATCTGCTGATGAGCACTTGCGCCCGCCCGTTTTTCTGTGCCTTTTTTTGAGCGACGCTCTCGGTGATGTCGTTTTTTTGCTGTATCTTTGCACACTCACCCCGGGACTCTCTTCAATTTCCGGCTCAAACAATATAAACCTCAGCAATATGTATCAAGGTTTTGTAAGGGTGTGCTGTGCTTCTCCGGCAGTCACTGTAGCCGATACGGAGGCCAATGCCACCGCGATAATCGAACTTATCGAAAGCGCCCGCGCTAACGGCGCCGACGTGGTAGTGTTCCCCGAAATGTGTATCACCGCATATACCTGCGGCGATCTGTTCCACAGCTCGACTCTTTTAGAGAGCGCTGTAAAAGCCCTTCAGAAGATAGTCGACGCAACGGCTGCCTGCAGCTCAATGCTCGCGGCGGTAGGTATGCCCGTAAGACACGGAGCCGCGCTCTACAACTGTGCCGTGTTCATCGCCGACGGGCACATTCTGGCGGCAGTCCCCAAAACCTACATCCCCAACTACAACGAATTCTACGAAAAACGCTGGTTTGCCTCGGCTCCTCCCTGCGAGACGACGGTGACTCTATGCGGCATCGAAGTACCCTTCGGCACGGATATTATAGTAGACTTCGGCGGCGTGCGCGTAGGTGCCGAGATTTGCGAAGACCTCTGGACACCCGTGCCTCCAAGCTGCCGACTGGCACTTGCCGGCGCAGAACTTATACTCAACCTCTCGGCGAGCGATGACCTTATAGGTAAATACGCCTATCTGCGCTCGCTCGTAGCACAGCAGTCGGCGCGCTGCATGTGTGCCTACGCATATTCATCGGCAGGTTTTGGCGAATCGTCCACCGACCTTGTGTTCGACGCCAAACATTTCATAGCAGAGAACGGCCGACTCATCGCCTCTTCGCCGAGATGGACTTCGGGCAACCTTCTCACCACATGCGATATCGACATCGAGGCAATCCGTCGCGACCGTCTTCACAATACATCCTTTGAGGCCTCAGCGCGTCGCGAGGATGCCGACGCGACAGTCGTAAAAGTTGACGTTCCCGAGCGAAAAGCTCCCTCCAAGCTCTTGCGCACCGTCGATCCGCACCCCTTCGTGCCTGCCGTAGACGAACACCTGCGCGACAGATGCGAGGAAATCATCAACATACAGGTGGCCGGTCTGGCTCAACGCCTCTCTGCCACACATTGCCGCAGCCTCACGATAGGTATCTCCGGCGGCCTCGACTCGACCCTCGCACTCCTTGTGGCCGCACGCACATTCGACCGTCTCGGCCTTGACCGCAAAGGAATCATCGCCGTGACCATGCCCGGCTTCGGAACAACAGGCCGCACTCACTCAAACGCCATTGAACTCGTAGAGAAACTCGGCGCCACTCTCCGCGAAATCAGCATCGTCCCCGCCGTGAATCAGCATTTCGCCGACATCGGCCACGATGCGTCGGTGCACGACGTCACATACGAAAACAGTCAGGCGCGTGAGCGCACTCAGCTCCTCATGGATATCGCCAACCAGACCGGCGGAATGGTGCTCGGCACAGGCGACCTCTCGGAACTCGCCCTCGGCTGGGCTACATACAACGGCGATCATATGTCGATGTATGGTGTCAACTCCGGCATCCCCAAGACTCTTGTGATATACCTCACACGCTATTTCGCCTCCATAATGCCCGAGGTCGAGAGCGTGCTGCTCGACATCATCGACACCCCTATCAGCCCCGAACTTGTACCCGCCGAGCCCAACGGAACTATCAAGCAAAAGACCGAAGACCTCGTAGGGCCTTACGAACTCCACGACTTCTTCCTCTACTATACACTTCGCTACGGCTTCTCACCCCGCCGTATTTTTACACTGGCCACTGCCGCCTTCGGCGACACCTACCCGCGTGAAACTATTATCAAGTGGGAGCGCACATTCTTCCGCCGCTTCTTCAACCAGCAGTTCAAACGCTCGTGTCTGCCCGACGGTCCTAAAGTCGGCAGCGTATGCCTCTCGCCGCGCGGCGACTGGCGCATGCCCTCCGACGCATCATCGGCATTGTGGCTTAAAGAAATTGACGAACTATGAAATTTATATCCTGGAATGTGAACGGCCTGCGCGCCGTCATGACTAAGGGCTTTGAAGACATCTTCAAATCTTTCGACGCCGACTTCTTCTGCCTGCAGGAAATCAAACTGCAGGAGGGGCAGCTCGACCTCGACTTCGACGGCTACAAAGCCTTCTATAATTATGCCGAGAAAAAAGGATACTCCGGCACGGCGATATTCTCCCGCCACGAACCTCTGTCTGTGACCCGTGGTATCGGCATCGACCGCCACGACACCGAGGGCAGGGTAGTGACTCTCGAATATCCCGACTTCTATCTCGTGACGGTCTACACTCCTAACTCGCAGTCGGAGCTCGCGCGCCTCGACTACCGCATGGACTGGGAGGCCGAGTTCGCGAAGTTTGTAAAAAACCTCGACGCGATCAAACCCGTGATAATCTGCGGCGACATGAACGTTGCGCATCAGGAGATAGACCTTGCAAATCCTAAGACCAACCGCCGCAACCCCGGCTTTACCGACGAGGAGCGCGACTGCTTCACACGTCTGCTTGGCGAAGGATTTGTCGACACCTACCGCTATCTCAATCCCGACAAGACCGGCGCATACTCCTGGTGGAGCTACCGCGGACGGGCCCGCGAGAAGAATGTGGGCTGGCGTATCGACTACTTCCTCGTGTCGCAGCGCATCGCTCCCAAGTTGAAATCCGCATCCATCCACCCCGAAATTGCAGGCTCCGACCACTGTCCCGTGAGCATAGAGCTTGATATTGATTGATAAACACTCCCCTTATGCAAGATATAGAATTAATCCTCATAAACATTACCGGCAGCGACCGCCCCGGCGTTACGTCGGCTCTTACTGAAATCCTGGCACGTCACGAAGCTCAGATTCTCGATATCGGTCAGGCCGACATCCACCACTCTCTGTCGCTCGGTATTCTTTTCCGTACCACCCCCGAGCGCTCAGGCGATATCATGAAGGATCTCCTCTTCAAGTGCTACGAGCTGAGTGTCAAGATTCGTTTCTCGCCTATCAGTATCGAAGACTATGAGGCTTGGGTGGCACGTCAGGGTAAGAACCGTTGGATTATCACTATTCTTGGCCGTCAGCTCACGGCTCGCCACATAGCCCTCGTTACCGAGGAAATCGCGCGTCAGTCGCTCAACATCGACAGCATACAGCGTCTTACGGGCCGCATGCCCCTGCGCGCCGGCGAAGAACCGCGATCGAAATCGTGTGTCGAATTTTCGGTACGAGGCAATCCTCTTGATGTCAACGAGATGCGTAGCGTATTCCTCCGTCTTTCGCAGGAGGAGAGCTTCGATATCTCTCTCCAGGAGGATAATGTGTTCCGCCGTTGCCGCCGTCTGATATGCTTCGATATGGACTCAACTCTCATCGAGACAGAGGTTATCGACGAACTCGCCGACCGCGCCGGAGTAGGTGCAGAAGTGCGAGCTATCACCGAGAGCGCAATGCGTGGCGAGATCGACTTCTGCGAGAGCTTCAAGCGCAGAGTGGCTCTTCTCAAGGGCCTCGACGAGAGCGTTATGAAAGACATCGCCGAGAGCCTCCCCGTCACCGAAGGCGTGGAGCGCATGATGCAGGTGCTCAAGCGCACCGGCTACAAGACGGCCATTCTTTCGGGCGGATTCACCTATTTCGGAAATTATCTCAAGCAGAAATTCGGCTTCGACTATGTGTATGCCAATGAACTTGAGATTCTCGACGGCAAGCTCACCGGCCGCTATGTAGGCGACATCGTCGACGGCAAACGCAAGGCCGAGCTCCTGCGCATCATCGCTCAGGTTGAGAATATCGACATCGCCCAGACCATAGCCGTGGGCGACGGTGCCAACGACCTCCCAATGCTCTCTACCGCAGGTCTCGGCATCGCCTTCCATGCCAAGCCCAAGGTGAAGGCTACGGCCCGTCAGTCCATATCCTCAATCGGCCTCGACGGTGTGCTTTACTTCCTCGGATTCAAAGACAGCTTCATATCCGACTCACCTTCAGTTGACAGAGACTGAGAAAATACATAGCCCCCGGAACAAAATCGGGCGTAGCTGTGTTATAATTCAAAGTCATAACTGATTCAACTATTCATCTATGCTACCCATGAGGGCTATGAAGTGCTACTTTCTTTCTTTATTTTCTTTGCTGACTGTCCTCCTCACGCCTAACATGCAGGCGTGGGGGGCGGAACAGTCGGTAGGACTTGTTCTTAGTGGTGGCGGTGCCAAAGGCATCGCTCATATCGGAGTCATTAAAGCTCTTGAAGAGAACGATATACCCATAGATTGCATTACAGGTACATCTATGGGCGCTATTGTGGGTGGCCTTTATGCCTGTGGTTACTCTCCCGATGAAATGATGCAGCTGCTCCTGTCGCAGTACTTCCTTTCGATGTCGACAGGCAGCTACGATCCCTCGCTGACATACTATTTTTCGCGCCCCGTGGCCTCGCCGCAGATGTTCTCCAAGAACTTCGGCGATAGAGGGAATGAAAGCGATAAGAATAAATTTGACCCTCAGTCGCTCATAGCGCCTACCCCCATGGCATTCGGCTTTATGGAGCTTTTCAGCGCCTATACGGCTCAGTGCGATGCTGATTTCAGCCGTCTTTTTGTGCCTTACCGCTGCGTGGCCTCCAATGTGCCCGAGCGCCGCAAGCAGGTGCTGTCACACGGTAACGTAGGCGATGCTATCAGGGCGTCTATGAGTTTCCCGCTTGTCTTTCAGGCTACTAAGGTCGACGGCAATATTCTCTACGACGGCGGTATCTATGACAATTTTCCCGTCAATGTCATGGAGCAGGATTTCAATCCCGATATAATGCTCGGCGTGGACGTATCTTCAAGCACGAGCGGACCGCCAAACTCCTTTATGGACCAGCTCGATCTTCTCGTCTTGCAGCCCCAGAGCTATGCCGTACCCGCCGACCGCGGTATAAAACTGCGGGTAGACCTCGATGAGTTCGGACTCCTTGATTTCGGGCAGGCTCAGGCAATCTACGATATCGGCTACAACAAGGCTATGGCCATGATAGACTCTATCAAAGGCCGCGTCAAGGCTCGCCGCCCCGCCTCCGAAGTGGCCTCGCGTCGTGCGGAATTCAAGTCGCGCACACCGCGCCTGCGCTTCGAGAAAGTGCGCGTCACCGGCGGTACCAAGCGTCAGAACGAATACCTCGAGCACATCTTCCGCCCACACAAAGGCACCGACACTATCGGTATCGACGATGCGCGCCTCGCATTCTATCGTGCCGTGTCGTCCGATAAACTCAGTAGCCTTACCCCGCAGGCCGAATTGACCAATGACTCTCTCGACCTCTTTACGCTCAACCTCGATGCCCGCGTCAAGCAGAACTACTCCGTAGGCCTGGGCGGCTACATCACTTCGAGCAACAACAGCTATCTCTATATGAGAGCCGGCTATTCGTCTTTGAGTTTCAACTCAATGTCGGCCGACATTGAGGCCTGGATAGGCCAGAGCTATATCGCCGGTGTGGCGCGCGGAAGTATCGACCTTCCCACCGTCATCCCCTCGGCTTTCCGACTCCTCGCCGTAGGTTCGCGCCGCAAATACTATGAGACAGAAAAACTCTTCTTCCGCGATAACGAGCCTGCCTTCGTCACCCGGCATGAATATTTCGGACGCCTTTCGTGGGCTATGGCTGCCGGACGCACCGGCGAATTTGAAGTAGGCGCAGGCGGCGGACGAGTGTATAATTCTTATTTCCAGAACAATCTGCTCTCAAGCTACACCGACGGTACCGACAAGGTGAAGCTCGACCTTGCGCAGGCTTTTGCAAGCTACGAATCTTCGACTCTCGACAATATCAGCTATCCGACCTCCGGCCTCGAACTCTATGGCCGTGCCGCGTTCATGACCGGCAAGGTTAAGTACGACCGTCAGACAGCCGATGAAGGCCGCGTAAAGACAAAATCGAACATCAATTGGGCTCGGCTTGACCTCCGCTGCCGCGAATGGCTTTCGCCGAGCCGTCATTTCTCGCTCGGCCTTGAAGCCACCGCCACGGCAAGCACCAAGCGCCTTCTCGACGATTATTACTCTGCTATAAGCACCGCTCCCGCATACACTCCCACGCCGGCATCGAACAATATGTTCGACCCCGGATTCAGAGCCAACAGCTTTATAGCAGCCTCCGTAACCCCTGTCTATAAGTACAACGACCGTCTCTCGGCACGCTTCTCCTCACATGTCTTTGTGCCGGCGAGAAGTCTCGTCCGCACCGAGGGCGGTGGCGTAAGATACGGCAAATGGTTCGGATCTGCACACTATATGGGCGAGATCGACCTTGTCTACAACCTGCCTTTTGCATCTGTCTGTGCTTATTGCAATTATGCAACCACACAGGAGCGTTTCAATATCGGAATCTCGCTGGGAATATACATCCCCGCACCTTCATTTCTTTAAATAATAACTGCAATGAATAAAGTAATACTGCTTGGTAATGTCGGACGCGACCCGCGCATGCGCATGGTCGACAGTTCACCGGTGGCCGAATTTCCTCTTGCCACAAGTGAGAGACGCAAGGTAAAAGGTGCCGACGGCAAGGAAGTGGATATGCCCGAGCTCACCGAGTGGCACAATATTGTCATGTGGGGCAGGGCAGCGGAGTTTGCCGAAAAGTATATCCGCAAAGGCTCGCGTCTGCTTGTCGAAGGTAAAATCCGTACCCGCGCGTGGGAGGACCACAACGCTATCAAGCGGTATATCACCGAGATATACGTAGATACTTTTGAACTCTTACCTAAATAATCCTAAGATATGAGAATGGACGGACGCCGCCGTAGCGGCAATATAGATGATCGCCGCGGCCTGAGCAGCGGTGGTAAACTGGGTATAGGCGGCGGAATAGTCGGCGTGCTCATCGTTGCCGCAATAACGCTATTCTCGGGCGGTGGCATCGGCGACGTGATTTCAAACGTGCTTGGAAGCGGAGCCGTGCAGCAGAACTATGCATCGTCGTCGTACACTCCCGATGAGGAGGACGAGCGCCTCGCCGTATTCACATCTCAGGTCCTTGCGGGCACTGAAGACGTGTGGACCCGCGAATTTCAGCGTCAGGGTTGGGGCGAATACGAGTGTCCTAAGCTCGTGCTGTTCAGCGGTGCCGTAAATTCGGGTTGCGGTCAGGCCACTTCCCAGACCGGCCCCTTCTACTGTTCTGCCGATGAAACGGTGTATATCGACCTCGACTTCTTCAAGCAGATGCAGAGTCAGATAGGTGCGTCGGGTGATTTTGCCTACGCCTATGTCATAGCCCATGAGGTCGGGCACCACGTGCAGCACCTGCTCGGAACGCTCGACAAAGCCCATGCCGCAATGTCGCACATGAGCGAGACTGATGCCAACAAGATGAGCGTGAGACTCGAATTGCAGGCCGATTTCTATGCCGGAGTATGGGCTGCGCTCGACAATGAGATGTTCAACTCCATAGAGCCGGGTGATGTCGAAAATGCTATCAACGCCGCCTCTAAAATCGGCGACGACTACCTGCAGCGCAAGGCCTATGGCCGCGAAATGCCGGATAGTTTCAACCACGGCCGATCGGAGCAGCGTGTGCGCTGGCTCACCAAAGGCCTGCAGACCGGCAACCCCAATTACGGCGACACATTCTCTGTCAACTACAATAGCCTATGACATTTTCTGACAGCGATATAGCATACATGAAGCGGGCTCTCGACCTCGCCCGCGGCGGTGCCGGACACGTATCGCCAAACCCGATGGTCGGAGCCGTAATAGTCGCTCCCGACGGGCGTATTATAGGCGAAGGCTGGCACCGACGCTTCGGGGGACCTCATGCCGAGGTGAATGCCGTAAGGTCGGTGACCGATGCCGACAGGCACCTCTTCCCCGAGGCCACAATGTATGTAACTCTCGAACCCTGCTCGCATTACGGCAAGACGCCGCCATGCGCTTTGCTGCTTAAAGAGTGCGGTTTTGCAAGAGTCGTTGTGGCTTGCGGCGACCCAAATCCCAAGGTTGCCGGCAGAGGCATCGCCATATTGCGCGACGCCGGCATACGTGTCGACGAAGGCCTGCTCCGCGACGAGGCCTACGCTCTCAACCGCCCCTTCATGACGGCCCACCGCCTGCGCCGCCCCTACGTGGTGCTCAAATGGGCGCAGAGCTCCGACGGCTTTATGGATGCTGTCCGCACCGACGAAAGCGCCGGCGCCTATCGTTTCTCGACAGCGCTTACCTCGCAGATTGTGCATCGTCGCCGCGCTATGGTCGATGCAATCGCCGTGGGCGCGCGTACCGTACTTGCTGATAATCCGCGACTTGACGTAAGGCTTGTCGAGGGTAGGGCACCGCAGCCAATAGTATTCGACAGGCATGGTCTGCTACGAGATGTAACTTCGCCGCTGCTCGACCGCGCTATCCTTATTGGCGACGAAAATCTCGACACAGTCCTGCACTCACTCTATTCCGACCACGGCATCACGTCGCTGCTCGTCGAGGGCGGAGCCTCACTGCTTCGCTCATTCATCGACGCCGGTCTGTGGGACGACGCCTTTGTAGAAGTATCTCCTGAGAGACTTGGCGAAAAGTGGGTAGCGAAAGCCCCCTCTCTGCCGGACGTACCCGTTGGATGCGAGTACATCGGCGACAACATGATTTTACACTACGAAGCGCCGATAACGCATTAATCTTTATTGGCAGAACCCCGCTCGGGGCGTTAAAAACATATAAATGCGCATCTCCCGCATTCTTTTCGCGCCAATAGTTTGTCCTATTGGCGCTAAAATTATAATTTTGCATCTTGAAATACAGTAAACCCCAATGAAGAAACTAACATCTATATGCCTGGCGGCTTTTCTGACCGCAGCGGCCTTTACAGGATGCAACTCTGATTACGAGCCGGAGACGGTCACTTCTACATGCGTTGCCATACGGTCGTTTGCCCTCACAAAGGACGACAGCGTTATGGCCAATCTCGATACCGTTTTCTTCTCGATTAATCTTGAGGAGGGTAAAATATTCAACGCCGACTCTCTTCCTTTCGGAACAAAAGTCAACAAGCTCGTGCCGAGGATTTCATTCCTAGAGACCGTATCGGCTGCTACTCTTACCGTTACCCGCGACAACGGCACGGACACCACATACAACTATGTGACCAACTCAACCGACTCTATCGACTTCACCAATCCCGTGAAGCTGAATGTGATATCGTATTCAGGCACAGCCTCGATGACCTACGAAATCAAGGTGAACGTCCACAAAGTAGTGTCCGACTCTCTCGAGTGGGCTCAGTCGGCCTCAATGCCTCTCCCCACCGCGCTCTCAGGCACTCCCTCGCAGCGCACCGTCAAGACAGCCGAAGGCATCTACGTGCTCACCGCTTCCGGCTCCAACTACTCGATAGCCCGCGCCGACAATCCCGAAGCAGACTGGACACACTATACTCCCGCCTTCCCCGCAGGTGTAGAATACTGGACACTCTCAGCCGGTACATCGTCGCTCTACATCATTGCAAACAAGACTATTTACAGCTCTGCCGACGGTGGCCGTACATGGACCTCGACCGGCGCCCGCGCAACTCATCTCTACGGTTGCTACGAAGATGCGGTGGTAGGCGTATTCACCGAAGGTTCGACATCGACTATCGTCACCTACCCCGAATTAGGCGCTCAGAAGGCACTCCCCGCAGGAATGCCTGTAGCAGATACTTCCGTCCCCGTCACCGTTAAATATCCCTTGGCAGCCGGCCCCCAGATTATATTCTGTGGCGGTACATGCGCCGACGGTTCTCTCTCGGCCTCGACCTGGGCTTTCGACGGCAAGTCATTTGCCGACATCAGCCTCGTAGCGCTCCCCGAGCCTCTCAAGAACACCACGATAGTTCCCTTCTTCTCGTTTACTGTCAACAACGCTTTCGTAGCCACCGAGCACTCCGTGCTCCTTGCGTTCGGCGGTGCTACCGACAGCGGTGTTTCCGATAAGACATACATCTCATTCGACTTCGGTATGACCTGGCTCGAAGGTTCGTCGCTCATTCAGCTCCCCGACTATATCCCGCCCTTCAGCATGGCACAGGCCTATACCTACGACCGCGTGCTCACTCCCTCGCGCTCAATGATATGGACCGCACCCTCGCGAGCTACCGCTCCCGTAGAATCGTGGGAATGTCCCTACATCTATATCTTCGGTGGCGTCAATCGTGTCGGAGCCACTCAGCAGAAAGTTTGGCGAGGTACCCTTAACCGCCTTGAATTCAAACCTATTATCTGATTCTGAATGATTAGTCTACGCCTGAAGTCAGTCCTCACATCCGGCTTCCGCACACTCGCGGCAGCCGTTGTGCTGTGCACCGGCTTTGCCGCTTCGGCGCAGACTGCACCCTATAAATTCGACTTCGGTGTCGATCTCGGAATGAGCGGATATATAGGAGACGCCAACGGCTCCAATATCTTCAAGCGTCCCGGCTTCGACGGCGACCTCTCCTTCCGCTACAATGGCGATACCCGTTGGGCTATCCGTGGAATGTTCTCCACCTTCGGCCTCAGCGGTTCCACCGAAGGCATGGCCAACGTCCTCCCCGACCAGGCCGTATACACCTTCTCATCGCAGATATACGAGCTCAGCGCGCGAGGTGAGTTCAACTTCTTTGCCTACGGCATCGGCGAGACCTACAAGCGCCTCAAACGCTGGTCTCCCTACCTCACTGTCGGCATCGGCGCCGCGCTTGCCTCATCCGGCGGCAACACCTACGTTGCTCCCACTATCCCTATGGGGCTCGGCATCAAATACAAACTCTCCGAGCGCTGGAATCTTGGCGTGGAATTTACCATGACCAAAGCTTTCAACGACCACTTCGACGGTGCCGACCTCGCCGATTTAAACCTTATTAAAACAGCGTTTTACAAGAATACCGACTGGTACTCACGCCTTACCATAGGCATCAGTTACGAATTCGGCAAACGCTGCGAAACCTGTCACTATGTCGACTAATCCGGTAAATATGACAAATATTTCACACATCGATACCTCAAGACTTCCGGCTCACGTTGCCATTATTATGGACGGCAACGGCCGTTGGGCGCAGGCCCGCGGACTCGAAAGACCCGAAGGGCACGTCGAAGGAGTCAAAACCGTGCGCCGGATTACCGAAGAAGCATCCAAAATAGGCATCGGATACCTCACGCTCTACACCTTCTCCACCGAGAACTGGAATCGTCCTCGCGAAGAAGTGGATGCCCTCATGCTCCTCATCGTTACCGCTATCGAGCGCGAGACCCCCGACCTTATTAAAAATAATGTGCGTCTCACCGCAATAGGCGACCTCTCGCGCATGCCCGAGTTCGCCCGCACACGCCTTGAGAAATGTATCTCCGATACCTCGCACTGCACCGGACTCACACTCGTGCTCGCACTGAGCTACTCCTCGCGTTGGGAGATACTCGAAGCCGTACGCAATCTCGCCGCAAAAGCCGCGAAAGGCGAAATCAACCCCGCCGAAATATCCGAAAGCGACTTTGCTGCCGAACTCACCACCCGCGATATCCCCGACCCCGACCTGCTGATACGCACCGGCGGAGATATGCGTGTGAGCAACTTCCTCCTCTATCAGATAGCATACACAGAACTGATGGTCACGCCTACTTACTGGCCCGACTATTCGGCTGAAGATTTCAGAAATCACATGATACAGTATCAGACACGACAGCGACGATTCGGCCTTACCGGCGAGCAAGTCTCCGGCTCCGAATCAAATTCCTGAACCAATCCTGTCAATACTCACAAATCCTGCAATAGATAGTCCTTCACAAATCATGCGTCATACCCTAAACCTTTTCCTCGGTCTCATCCTCGTCATACTCACTCAGAGTGCGGTACCTGCCGCGGCTCAGGCTCCGGCCGATACTATCTACAACCCTCCGGTACTCTACACCTCAATGCCGTCGGTTTACGAGATTGCCGGAATCACCATCGAGGGTGCTCCGAACTACGACGATTATCTGATTCTCGGTTACGCCGGCCTTAAGGAAGGCGACAAGCTCACCATTCCCGGCGACGATATCACCAACGCCGTGAAGCGTCTTATGCGACAGACTCTTTTCGCGCAGGCTCGTATCGAACTCGAGAAAGTAGTGGGCGACAAGGCCTGGCTCAAAATCGTGCTCCGCACTCAGCCCCGTATCAGTTCGGTGAACTATATCGGCGCCAAGAAGAGCGAAATCAAAGACCTGCAGGAACGCCTCCAGCTCCAGAAGGGCAACTCTATCACACGAAATATGGTAAACCGTGCCGAGGCTATTGTCGAAAAGTACTATAAGGACAAGGGCT
Source organism: Bacteroidales bacterium (assembly GCA_014800815.1). Classification (GTDB taxonomy): domain Bacteria; phylum Bacteroidota; class Bacteroidia; order Bacteroidales; family Muribaculaceae; genus CAG-873. The sequence goes on from JAAVFI010000035.1 coordinate 48,743, forward strand.
TTGGCAACGTAACAGTGCGCATCGACCTCCGCGAAGACCTCTCTAATAGAGATGAGGAAATCGTCGACATCGTCATCGACAAGCACAACAAAGTGAAGGTACACAAGATTTATATCGACGGCAACGAGGTATTCTCCGACGGTGCTATCAAGCGCACAATGAAGAAGACCAACGAGAAGAACGATATTCTCAAGATATTCAACCAGAGGAAGTTCGTTGAAAATGACTACGAAGACGACCTCAACCGAATCCTCGAAAAATACAACGAAAAAGGCTACCGCGACGCCCGCATCGTTGCCGACAGCGTGGTGCAATACGACGATAACACCGTAGACGTTTACATCACCCTCGACGAAGGCCGCAAGTACTATATCAAGGATATCTCATGGGTAGGTAATACACTGTATCCCACCGAAGTACTCGACGACTTCCTCGGCATGAAGCCCGGCGACGTGTACAACCAGAAGCTCATGAAGAAGCGCCTCACCGACGACGACGACGCTGTGGCCAACCTCTACATGGACAAGGGTTACCTATTCTACAACCTCGTGCCGATCGAAAGCGAAATCGAAGGCGACTCTATCAGACTCGAAATGCGAATGATGGAAGGCCCGCAGGCTCGAATCAACAACGTGGTAATCAACGGTAACGACCGTCTTTACGAAAAAGTAATCCGTCGCGAGCTGCGTGTTCGTCCGGGCGACCTCTTCAGCAAGAGCGACCTCATGCGTTCTGCTCGCGAAATCGCCCAGACCGGTCACTTCAACCCCGAGAACATGGATATACAGCCCGAGCCTAACGAAGAAAACGGTACCGTCGACATCGTATTCAACCTCGAGACAAAGAATAACGACCAGGTGGAATTCTCGCTCGGTTGGGGTCAGACAGGTATTATCGGTAAACTCCAGCTCAAGTTCTCCAACTTCTCTATCAAGAATCTCTTCTACCCGAGCACATACCGCGGCATCATCCCGCAGGGCGAAGGTCAGACATTCTCTATCAGCGCGCAGACCAATGCCCGCTACTACCAGTCCTACGCAGTGTCGTTCCTCGACCCCTGGTTCGGAGGCAAGCGACCCAACTCACTCTCCGTATCGGCATACTACAGCCGCCAGACAGGTGTGAACTCATCGTTCTACAATAATTCTTGGGCAAACTCAAGCTACTGGGGCTCAGGCCTGGGATACTATCCCGGCAGCTACGGCGCATACGACTACAACGACTACTACCAGAGCAGCTACGAAAATTCGCTCGACCCCAACAAGGTGCTCCAGCTCGTGGGTGTGAACATCGGCTTCGGTAAGCGTCTCAAGTGGCCCGACGACTGGTTCACATTCACCGCCGAACTCGGCTACAACTGGTACTACCTCAAGAACTGGGACTACCTCTACTATATGAACAACGGTACCTCGAATGCTATCGTGCTCGGCCTCACCCTCGCACGTAACTCTATCGACAACCCCATCTTCACACGTAGCGGTTCGATGTTCTCGCTCAACCTCCAGATCACTCCTCCCGCTCAGCTCTTCACCGGCAAGCGCGACTGGAAGAAACTCTCCGAAGAGAACACTCAGGAATCCAAGAAGCAGCTCTACCAGTGGATTGAATACTGGAAACTCCGCTTCAAGTCTCGCACCTACACCCCGCTGTCGCAGAATCCTCAGTGGACTCCCGTGCTCATGACCCGCTTCGACTTCGGTCTTATCGGAAGCTACAACAAGTATCTCAAGACTCCCTTCGAGACATTCTACGTCGGTGGCGACGGTATGTCAGGCTCTTACACCTACGCTACCGAGACTATCGCCCTCCGCGGTTACGACAACGGCTCGCTCACTCCCTGGCAGAGCGAAGGCTACGCCTACACCCGCATGGGACTTGAGCTCCACTTCCCCCTCATGCTCCAGCAGTCAACCACAATCTACGCCCTCGGCTTCGTGGAAGCAGGTAACGCATGGACCTCTGTGAGTCAGTTCAATCCCTTCTCGCTCAAGCGTTCGGCAGGTGCCGGTGTCCGCATCCAGCTCCCCATGGTCGGCCTTATGGGTATCGACTGGGCCTACGGTTTCGACAAAGTCAACGGTGAAAGAGGCGGCAGCCACTTCCACTTCATTCTCGGTCAGGAATTCTAAACCTTTTGCCTCCTCAAGCGTCTTATTGATATACACATAATTAGATAAGATATGAAAAAGACATTTATAGCACTTATTCTTGCCGTTTTCGCATGCGCGGCTGCTTCGGCACAGAAGTTCGCGCTCGTAGATATGGAGTACATCTTCAAGAATGTTCCCGCTTACGAAATGGCCAACGAGCAGCTCAACCAGCTCTCGCAGCGCTGGCAGAAAGAGATTGAAGCCGTCGGCAAAGAAGCGGAGACTATGTACAACAACTACCTCTCCGATAAAGTATTCCTCACTCCCGAGCAGATCAAGACACGCGAAGCCGAGATTGTGGCTAAAGAAAAAGCCGCTACCGAGCTTCGCTACAAATACTTCGGCCCCGAAGGCGAACTTTACCAGAAGCGCCAGACACTCCTCAAACCTATCCAGGACGACGTGTACAACGCCGTGAAGAAGGTGGCCGAAGAGCGTGGATACCAGACGATATTCGACCGTGCTTCGTCGGCCGACATCGTATATGCCTCCCCGAGAATCGACATCAGCAACGAAGTCCTCGCAAAATTGGGATATTCCAATTAATTTACTTAATTTTGCATTAGAGTTAACCGAATTATCAAAAAACAAATTTATACAAGCATTCTTATGTTCAAAAAACTTCTTCTTGCCGTAGCTCTCGTTCTCCCCGTGAGCGCAATGGCGCAGAAATTTGGCGTTGTAGACCTCGAATCTATCTTCACCGCTATGCCCGAAACTACAGAGATGCAGGCTCAGATTGAGAAGACTACAAAGCAATACGAAGCCGAATCTCAGAAACTCATGGACGAGGTCAACAACCTCTACGTTGAGTTCCAGAAAGTAGCTAACGACCCCAATACTCTCGAATCTATCAAAGAGCGTCGTCGTCAGGAAATCGAAGAGAAATATCAGAAAGTTGAGCAGTTCCGCAACAACGCTCAGCAGGACCTCATGCGTCTGCAGCAGACTCTCATGGCTCCTATCCAGACCAAAGTAACCGATGCCGTTAAGTCGGTAGGTACCGAGGGTGGCTACACTTTCATCTTCCCCAACGATCCCGGTCTCATCATGTACCAGGGTGGCGACGTTGTAGACGTTACTCCCGCCGTTAAGACCAAACTCGGAATCTGATAGAATTTCGTAAGACATAATGCGAGGCCGCGCAGCATCTGCGCGGCCTCGTTGCGTTGATTTAGCTGCAAACACTTGCATAATCCCGCAATTTTGAGTAATTTTGGCAAAGATTACTGAAATTAACAGAGGTCGCGAGGCCACTTATCGGTGTGAGATATGATTCAAGCGCCTGTGTTTCAGTCGTTAAGCTAATAAACTATCTGAAAATTTTTCTCCCGAGAGCATTATTTTCAGTCATTATCATGTTTTAAAACAACTGCAGATCATGGGAAATGAAGATGCTGAACGCATTCAGACCTCAGTCCTGAACAGACTCGAAAAAAAGGCCCTTTTGTGGCTCGCAGAGCGTCAGCCCGAGTGGATGACATCCGATATGCTCACTTATTTCGGCGTTGCCGCCGCAGTGCTCTACGCAGTATTCTGCTGGCTCGCAAATATCAACGTCAATTACTTATGGGCTTCATCATTCTGCCTCGTCCTCAACTGGTACGGCGATAGCCTCGACGGTACACTCGCCCGTTTCCGCCAGACACAGCGTCCCAAGTACGGCTTCTTCATCGACCACTCGCTCGATGCCCTCACCACATGCCTTTTCTGCATCGGCCTCGGCCTCTCGCCTATGATGCAGATGAGCATAGCCCTCTTCATCATGGGCGGCTACCTGTGCATGTCTATCTACACCTACCTCTCTACGATTATCATCGGCAAATTCCGCCTTACCTACGCAAGCCTCGGTCCCACGGAAGTACGCCTCATACTCATTGCGGTGTATATCCTCTTTATCTATAATCCCTGGCCCGATTTCTACTTCAAAGTCTTCGGCCAGAACTGGACTATCTACGACTGCCTCGGCGCTATCGTTGCCACTATCCTCTTCCTCATCTACATTGTGAGCATGAGCAAAGACCTCAAGATGCTTGCAAAGCAGGATCCTCCTAAAAAATATACAAAGAAATAAATGGGAAACCCGAATATAGGGAAGTCCAACGAAAAACTTAGCGAAGTAAAGAAGAAGTTATTCTACAGCAACGGCTTCTTCTTTACTTTGCTGCGTTCAAGCGTGTCTTCGCAGCTCTGCGGCTGGATAGATACGCTCACTGCGTTCCTTGCATTCTCGCTCTTCGACCTCACCGCGTGGCTGTCTACAGCTATCGGAGCCTTCATAGGTGGTGTATTCAACTGCATCATCAACTACAAATACACCTTCCGTGCCAAGGGCGTGGCTTGGCGCACAGCCCTTACAAAATTCGCCTTCGTATGGACCGGTTCGCTGCTCCTCAACAGTTTCGGCACACAGGAAGTGTACTCGCTCGTACGTGATTGGGAGTGGCTCCACGAAGTGACCGGCGGCATTGCCGAAGACGGCACTTTCCTCGCCGCCCGACTTTTCGTTGCTCTCGCAGTGTCTTTGTGCTGGAATTTCCTCCTGCAGCGCAACTTCGTATTCAAGGAATCTCGCCTTGACCCTTATATCAATCGTGTACTCGACCGTCTCGGTATCGTTTCTAAAAAATCAAATTCTTAAGCCGGATATGGAAACCAAAAAAAATCAATTTGGAGAAGACGTATATGTCTTCGAGGAGTATCCTAATGTTGAGGTACGTCCCGACGTTATCAATATGCGCGACGTAGTCGATTTGGTTCCACAGGCTGCTAAATACCCGCGCCTTGTCAAGTGGCTCATGCACGTCTTCAAAATGGACGAAGTGAACCGCATCCACTCCACATGGTGCAAGACTCCCGGCCCCGAATTCACCAAGCACCTCATATTCGACGAGTTCAACATCGACCTGCAGGTCGATGGCATGGATATCCTCGAGCGCTATAAAGAAGGCCCGTTCATCACCGTAAGCAACCACCCCTTCGGCTCTATCGACGGCATCGCCCTGATATATATCGTCACGCGCGTACGTCCCAAGTACAAAGTGGTGGTCAACATGATTCTCGACAAGATTTCGGCCATGCGCCCCAACTTCATATCTGTCGACCAGTCGGCCTCCAGCGACCCCGAGAAGCGTGCAGTGTCGGTCAACGGTGTCCGCGAAGTACTCTCAATGCTTCGTCGCGGTGAGCCCGTAGGATTCTTCCCCGCCGGCGCTATCGGCATGACAGACAAAGACGGCATCATCGTAGACCGTCCCTGGCGTCCCGAAGTACTTCAGATTATACAGAAAGCCAAAGTCCCCGTAATTCCCATATACTTCCACGGCACAAACTCCCGCCTCTTCAACTTCCTCGGACACCACTGTGTGCCCCTCCGCACAGCATGGCTCGTGCGTGAACTCATGAAGAAGAAAGGCAAGCCCATGCGTGTGAGCATCGGAGAGCCCGTCACCGTAGAGAAGCAGGCCGAATTCGGCGGCGATGCCGAGGCTCTCGGTTGGTATCTGCGCATGCAGACCTACGACCTCTCGGGCCGGCACGTCACCACCATGAGCAAGTAATCAATACTCAGCCACAGTACCGTCGGCCGTCACCATTATGCCGTGCGTCCCCGTGGCCGACAGTATTCTCTTCACCTCTATAGTATCGCCAAGCGCCATACAGGCCGTGGCAAGAGCATCGGCTGTAGCGCAGTCCGAGGCAAACACCGTGGCCGAAGCTATGCTTGATTGCACCGGGTAGCCCGTTACGGGCGAAATGGTATGGCCCAGCTGACGGCCTTCCTCATCGCTGCGGAAACGGCGATAATTTCCCGACGTCGCTATAGCCGTACGCTCCTCATCAAGCTCAAGCACCGACATCCGTGTGTGCGAGTTTCCGGCAGCAGGAGCATCAAGTTGAATCCTCCAATTCTTGCCCTTGGGGTTGTGTCCGCGCGAGAGTATCTCACCCCCTATCTCCACCAGATAATCAGAGCAGCCGCTTCTCTCAAGCAGCCGCCCGATGCACTCCACGCCATATCCTTTGGCTATCGACGAAAAGTCAAAAGCTGTATCCTCGTTTTTCTTCACAATCTTCCCCTCTGCGTCGATATCGCAGTCGCCTATACCCACGCTCGCGAGAGCCTCGGCCACGGCGGCAGAGTCGGGTAGTTCGCCCGATTCGGTGCGCCCGAAGCCCCATAAATCAGTGAGAGGCGCAACAGTAGGGTCGTACATTCCGCCCGTCAGTCCGCTAATGTGCTTTGCCAGGGTAAACACCTCGCGGAAATCATCGCTCACCGAGTCGGTCAGCCCGCTGTTTATCATCGACACCGTCGATGCCGGGTTGAACATAGAGAGCTCGGAGTCGATTCGTTTAAGCTCCACCCTGATTTCTTCGTCAAGATTTTTCGCGGAATTATATACAATATGGTAGGTCGTACCCCAGGTTTGGCCGTCCGTAGTATAAAAAGTGCGTTCGCAACTTGCAAATATCAAAATTAATACCGAAATTAGCGGCACAAACCTCATACGCTTTTTCATATCATCTTCTTTTTGTTCCTACAAATGTACTAAAAAATTCGTCAACTGCGAACCCCCTGCCTTCATCACACGTTCACTATTTAGAAACCTGAATAATTCATAGAACCCTCTAACATCAAAAAGAATATGCGTAGCTTTATCTTTCTCGCCGAAGGCTTTGAAGAAATCGAAGCCCTTACAACAATCGACGTAATGCGCCGTGCAGGTATGGACATCAAATCCGTATCCATCACTTCCGACCGTCAGGTAACAGGCGCACACGGCATCACCGTCACCACCGACCTCACCTTCAAAGAAGCCGACTTCGGCGGCTCCGAATGGCTTATACTCCCCGGCGGCCTCCCCGGCGCTACAAATCTCGCCTCCGACGAAGCCCTCTGTGACCTCCTGAGAGTCCACAAAGGCAAGATTGCCGCAATCTGCGCAGCCCCTGCAGTAGTGCTCGCGCCCCTCGGCCTCCTCAACGGCAAAGAAGCGACATGCTACCCCGGCTTCGAAGAAGAGTGCATCAAACACGGAGCCGCTATGCGAGATACACAAGTAGTAGTCACTGACAAAATCATTACCGGCAACGGCCCCAGCGCAGCTCTTCCCTTCGCCCTCGCTATCGTGGCAGCCTCTCTTGGCGAACCCGCAGCCCGCGAGATCGGCTCAGGAATGTTGTACTATCCCAAAGCACAGAATTTCTACTTCTGATTCCATACACACTGCAAAATATTTTTTGCCGGGTTCACACGAGGCGTCAAGCCGGGTGGTGGGCCCGGTTTTTTTTATATTTTCAAGAGTGGCTAAGTGATACTCGGACTTTTGCATCGCAGAGGAAATTGACGTATCGACAAAAATGCTCCGGGCCCGCTTCTTGCGATTGAGCAAGAGGCGGGCCCGGCTAAGAGGTGGTATGTGCTGTATTACTTTTCGGTGAAAGTTTCGTCCTTACCGTCTACGCGATAGATTACGCTGAGTACGTTGCTCTTGGCGTCATACACGATTGTGAAGTTTGTAGCTTCGCAGTTGTGAGCCTGGCAAGCGTGAGCGGTATAGAGACCGTCCTTTTCTTCGATAGGAGTCTGAGTATTGAAGTTTTCAGCGAGATAGTCGTAGCGTTCCTGACCGATAAGTGAGACAAGGCGAGCCTTGAGAGCGGCATTTTCCATAAAGTCAACGTCGCGGGGATATTTGTCCACGCCGGCCTTGAAGAGTTCGGCTACAGAGTCAGTTGCTTCAGTTGCAGCAGTTTCGGGCTGAGTTGTTGTTTCAGTTGTTGTTTCAGTTGTTTTGTCTGCACTTTTCTGGCAAGATACCATGGGCACGAGCAGAGCTGCTGCGCCTACCATAGCTAAAATCAGGTTCTTTTTCATATTTAGAGCTGTTTATTGTTATATCTTATTCTATAACGCACAACAGTCCGAAAGGTTCACGGAAGTAGAATTTTTTTTGAAAAATTTTTCTCCAACCCGATGAGATACTCCTTGATTACACTACCTGCGGCATAGTTTCCTATTCCACCCGCTGCCGGCACAACTCTGTGGCATGGGATAAACACGTGAAAGGGATTGCGCGCACAGGCAATCGACTTCAGCGCTTATAAAAACGCAGGGCTTGACATTAAATAATGCAATGAAAAGTCTATTTGCTGCCGATATCAATTGCTCGCTGTGTCGGTCAAAATCTTAGTGAAATTGCATTTCCTGAAATATCGTGAAAATCGACTGATAAATAATCCGTAATTTTTGTGAATAACATCTTGCCGAGAATGTGTATCACAAAATAACAATTCTGTATAAGAACAAGTTATACAATGATATTCGCATGTGACCTGATGTAAACTTTTTGAAGTTTGTAGTGGCTTCAGACATCCCCCACCGCCCTATGGCTCGTTTTGGCCCTTGCTCTTATTTTAGCGGAATATGCAGACGATGTACTGTAAAATCACTGTCGTGAGGGTCAAACTTCCATTCGTCGAAAATTGACACTTACTACAGCTCCGCTTTTTCCTTCGATGCAGATTTTCAATCAAGGCGAGGGGTTATATGTTGGCGATGTGCGGTCGAGCAAGATCGCCTGAGACGTAAGCGTGGAGGACGTCATCGATTTGCCGCTTGCGTAGCAAGAACGAGCGAAGCGCACTCGGAGCAAACAGCACAGAGTGGGGCGTGGAACTTGTGGAGCGATAGGCTCTTTGTCGTGGGCTTGCCTCAGACTATGAACCGCCCCCTCTGTGACGTGAGCAGCAGGCTGCTCGGAGTAAGAGAAGTTGGCGTACTCCCGACGGAGAAGGAGGCGAGGATTGCTGAGTGTGTATCGGGGCTTGGGGTTGGGGTCGATACCAGGAGCGAGGAATGAAGGCGGCTACATCCTCTATGGGTGGGAGGAACGTGGCTTGGTTATGGAGTCAGTGCGATATGGAGAAGGGTGCGAAGCAGACCGGCGCCGACAGCTCGGAAAAGCAAGTGGAGGTTTCTTTGCAGAGCAAAGCGACAAAGCCAGAAAATACGGGCTGACAGTTAAATGGATGCGTGCCAACACTATATGCGTAGCTGCAGGTGACGGCGGAAGCGAGAATGTAGCCGTCAAAGAGAGCTTGTGACCGTATGCGTAATGGGGCGAGTCGCACCCCGACGCTGGAGAGTTGCGAAGTAAAGCGTAATGAAGAGGGCTGACGTAATCTCTCGCCCCGAAATCGTAACGGACACTATTCTTAGCGGAACCTCTGTAGCCGAGAACAGCGCTAAAACCATTTACGCCACGAAGTTACCGCCCGTTAAAAGCGGTGGGAAAGACGCGAAAATTCAGGAACTTTTTGTACCTTTGTAGATGTTATGGCATACTTCAAAATCAAAATAGACAATTCTCCTGACGGTAAGAAGAAAAATTTTAGAATAGGTATAAAATTAATACTGCTCATTATGGCAGTAAATATTATTCCGTATATCTACTCACATTCGGAGTTCGGAATGATTAGAGAAGCAAGAAGTAGATATAATTGCATAAATTCGAGGACATCCGGATATTTTGAATATCTTGAAAAATATCCAAATGGGAAATATGCTAAAGAAGCAACCACGATTTTAAAAGCGTCAAATTGCTTGACTCCTACAGAATGCATGGAAAAATGGGAAGAAATTACCATCAGATATATTACGGGAGAGCCAACAGGTCGGTACATATTAGCTAAAAATGTAGTTATGACATCGCCAACTGGAGTAAATGGTGGAAAGTGGAATGCTAAGATAAAGAAAGAAACTGAAACCTCTGAAATTTGGTATTTAGATTTTTGTCCTGAGTCAAATATGGATAGATATAAGGATCATGGTAATTTCTTAATGCTACGATATAAGGCATTTGATTCAAAGACTTCTGAACAATCCATTCGTTTGGAGTTTGTAAATCATAAAGGTTACAAATTTCCCCAATCTTTCAATTATCAACTTGATAGATGGAAAAATGAAAAAGCAAAGGTGAAATTTGTTGGATTCACTAACGACAATCCTCATGCTACTGAATATGTCCCCACTCCGAATGGGAATGGTAGAAAAAAAGAAACTACTTGGGTATGTTATAGTGATCCCGAATTTACGATTCAATTTTAATAACAACAAGAGGCTGCCCTTTCGGAAAGGCCCTGAAGTGGAGAGAGGAATGAGGGTCAGAGAACGCGGAATACGCGATTATTTGCGCCCATATTGTAGTCATACATGAACAGTTCGCGTCCGAAAGCTTCGTAGTCGAAGTAATTAGCGAGATTACCCATCATCTTTTCAGATTGTAACATTCTTCAACGATGTGCCGGGCGAAATCTTCTTCGCTATCCTATCCGCCGCAGTAGGCTTCCTCGAAGTAGTCGAGCGAGTCGTTAAACTCCATATAGTAATCGACCGCTTCGGAGCCGTGCTTGTAGCACATTTCCGAGTATTCGAGGATATTATCGGCTGTCCGAAGCAATTACTACTTTTGCTCATGGTTATTGTAGGTTTGTTTGGCGAATCAAAGTAACCATTTAGGGCTACTCCTGCAATAAGTGCCAGCCCTAATTTTTCAATCTTTCAAAAAAGTTTAGCGGACAGTAATATTCTTTTTGAAAAAATTTTCTCCAACCCGATGAGATACTCCTTGATTGCGCTTCCTGCGGCATAGTTTCCTATTCCGCCCGCTGCCGGCACAACTCTGTGGCAGGGGATAAACACGTGAAAGGGATTGCGTGCGCAGGCCGTGCCTACGGCTCTCACAGCGCCGGGGCGTCCTATTTCAGCCGCGATATCTGAATAAGTGGCTGTACTGCCGTAAGGTATTTTGGCAAGTGTTTCGCGGACGGCTACTGCGAAAGGCGTCGCATTGCAGTGGTCAAGTCGGGGGAGGGCGGGAAGTTTCTTTCCCGAAAAATAGCAGTCGAGCCAGTGACACGCCTTTTTGAGAATTGAGGACTCGGACTCGTGCGCCCCGTTTCCTTCCGTCCACAGGCACGAAGTCAGGCACTCGTCTTCAGCGCTTAGGCACAGAGTGCCGTACGGAGCCTTATAGTAGATACATTCCATAGTATATCAAAAAAGAAAAGACCGACAGCCATGCGACTATCGGTCTTATATTCTTTCAATCCCTTAAGAGATCTTTGAATTAAAATTCAAATACACTCTAAGATTATTCGCCGGGGATGATAGCTTCGCTGGGGCATACAGAAGCGCAAGTGCCGCAGTCGATGCAAGTGTCGGGATCGATGTGATAGATGTCACCTTCTGAGATAGCGCCAACGGGGCACTCGGGGAGGCAGGTGCCGCAAGCGACACAGCTGTCGGTAATTACGTAAGCCATTGTAGTGTTAATTTAAGAATTTACGGAATATTGTCTATTTGTTTGTGGATGCAAATTTAGTGCTTTTTTCGTATCGCACCAAAAAATGCGCCTTATTATTTCACCATTTCGTCGATTACGCTCTTGATGGAAGCGGCAAGTTTCTCTGCCTCAGCCATTGAGTGTGCTTCTGCGTAGATGCGGATGATAGGCTCGGTATTCGACTTGCGGAGGTGTACCCACGATTCTGCGAAGTCGATCTTCACGCCGTCGATATCGGTGATAGTTTCCGACGAGAATTTCTCCTTAACAGCCTCGAGGATAGCGTCTACGTCGATGTCGGGAGTAAGTTCGATTTTCGATTTGAATATTTCGTAGGCGGGATATTCCTTGCGGAGCTCGCTTACCTTCTTGCCCGATTTGGCAAGGAGAGTGAGGAAGAGCGCGATACCTACCATAGCGTCGCGGCCGTAGTGGAGGGCAGGGTAGATTACTCCGCCATTGCCTTCGCCACCGATTACGGCGCCGATTTCCTTCATCTTGGTGGTAACGTTTACCTCGCCAACGGCTGCAGCCTCGTATTTGCCGCCGTGTTTTACGGTTACGTCGCGGAGTGCGCGCGATGAGCTGAGGTTGCTCACGGTGTTGCCGGGAGTGTGTGCGAGCACATAGTCAGCCACGGCTACAAGAGTGTATTCCTCGCCGAAGAAGTCGCCGCCGTCGGAGATAATGGCGAGACGGTCGACGTCGGGGTCTACTACAAAGCCTACATCGGCACCGCTCTTACGGGTAAGTTCGGCAATGTCGGTAAGGTTTTCGGGGATAGGTTCGGGAGTGTGAGCGAAGTGGCCTGTGGGCTCGCAGTTTATGGTCACAATCTTCTTCACGCCGAGAGCTTTGAGAAGCTCGGGCACTATAGTACCGCCTACCGAGTTAACGGCGTCGACAGCCACTGTGAAGTCTGCCTTGGCGATAGCCTCGGCATCGACGAGCGGGAGAGCGAGTACCTGCTCGATGTGGCGGCGCACGTAGGTATTGTTGGTGAACACGTGGCCGAGTTCGGTCACGGGAGCGAACTCATAGTCATCGGCAGCAGCGATGCGGAGCACTTCGGCACCTTCGGCAGCGTCGAGGAATTCACCGCGCTCGTTGAGGAGCTTGAGGGCATTCCACTGCAGAGGGTTGTGCGAAGCGGTTATAATGATGCCGCCGCAAGCATTCTCGCCCGTTACGGCAAGTTCGGTTGTCGGGGTTGAGGCAAGATCGATATCTACCACGTCGAAGCCCATGCCGGTGAGCGTACCGGTCACAAGGTTGCGTACCATGGGGCCCGAAAGACGTGCGTCGCGGCCTACTACGATAGTACGGGTAGTGCGGGTTGTGGTCGATGCGATGAATTTTGCAAAAGCAGCGGTAAACTTTACTACATCAAGCGGAGTGAGGCCTTCGCCTACGGGGCCTCCAATTGTACCGCGGATTCCTGAGATAGATTTGATAAGAGACATTTTCTTAAGGAAGTCTTGTAAGTTAGTTTATATTACAATTTGAAGTAGGTATGAGCAAGATTCGTTCTTGCGAAGAAGGAGTTATGGGGCTCCATAATGACTGATGAGTAAGCACGAAGATTGCCATAACTACTCAAAGATTGATATAAACTAATTTTCATGACTTACTTAAACGTCGGGTTATAATGCTGTTACTGTTTTAACTCGTATGTAAGTTTCCAGAGATAAGGCTGGACATTGGCCTGCTCGCTTGTGGGGCCCATGGTCGACTTGATGACTATCATCACCTCGCAGTCGATAGGCAGGAGGCTCAATGGGAACTGCACTCCGTAGCCCCAGGTGTACGACGACTCAATCTGATAGTTGTTGTAGCGGAACCAACAGGGGCTCAGCGATATATTGTTGCCCTCTCCGTCGGGCAGCTTGCCGTTGGCATAGCTCAGGAGGTTGTAGCGGGTGTATCGGAAGTAGATCTGGTCGTTGGTCTGAGCCATGTTGCCCTTGGTACCGGGGTTGAGCACGCGCATATACATTGAGCCGTCTTCGTCCATGCGGTAGAAGGGTGCGTCAGGTCCGGTGATGAATACTGTGTCTTCCGGCACGTCGAGAATCACCGTATTGTCGGCAAGATAGTTGTTTACAGCCATATCCTGCTCGTTGAGGTACTCGGCGTATGATTTCGAGTTGTCACACGACGCGGCAACTGCAACCATTGCCAGAGCCAGAGAAGCCTGATAGAGATACTTCTTCATATTTTGTAGTTTCTGTTTACTTGTGAAGGTAAAGTTCTTTGTTGGTATCCAGCAGAGCCCTGAACGCTTTTGCGGCCTCTTCGAGGTCGCCCTTGAATTCTCCGCCTGCGGCATTGAGGTGTCCGCCACCGTTGAAGTGCTCCTCGCAAATCTTGTTCACGGGGAAATCGCCCTTGCTCCGCATGGACACTCTTATGCAGTCCGATTCCTGCCTCATGAAGCAGCTGTACACAATTCCGGGAATTGCCAGCGGACGGTTTACGAGTCCTTCGGTATCGCCTTTTGTATAGTGGAAGCGGTTCAGCTCGTCGCGCGAGAGGGTGATGAGGGCTGCGCTTTGCTCGGGGAATATCTCCATTTTCTTGAGCAGAGCATACGAGTTGAGTCGGATGCAGTTTGCCGAGAGAGTATTGAACAGGAGATTATAGAGTTTTTCCTTATCGGCACCCTTCTTGACGAGTTCGGCCGTTACGGTAAAAAGCTCGGGGTCGGAGCAGTTGTAGGCGAAGTTGCCGGTATCGGTCATCATGCCCGCCAGAAGGCATTCGGCTGCATTGCGGTCGATAAATCCGAAAAGTTCGAGGCGGCAGAGAAAGCGGAACAGCAGGTAGCACGTAGCTGCCATGTCGGGGTGCGAGATTATTACCTCGGCATCCATATCCGGGTTGAGATGATGATCTATGAGTATCTTCGGGGCTTTAGCTGCGGCGAGAGTATCGGCAAATCGGCCTGTGCGGCTTGTCTGGTTGAAGTCGAGGCAGAGAATTAGGTCGGCTTCTTCTACTAGCTGACGGGCGAAGTCGGGGTAGCGCATAGCGTCTACAAGCTCGCGAGCACCGGGCAGCGAACGAAGATTTTCGAGAGGTGCGTCGGGTACGATAGCGCGTATTTCCTTGCCGAGCGACGAGAATACATGCACTGCTGCCAGCGACGATCCCACGGCATCGCCGTCGGGACCTGTGTGGCACACGGTTACAATTTTCTCGGCATGCTCTATGAGCTTGCGTGCTTTAGCTATCTGTGATTCGTTGATTCTGCGTGTTATCATATCGGCGAATTATCCCGCAAATATACGAAAATTGCCCCAAGGGCTCTTATAAAGACCACTTGGGGCAATAATATTTTAAGAATTCTTAATACTAAGAAAGTCTTTTCATGACTTACTTATCAGGCTTTGCTTACCACAGCGCACCAATCGGCAATTCGCTTGTCGGTAAGGTCGGCATGGTTCACCTCGTCGAGCACAAGGCCTCGCATAGTTGTGCCGTCTGCTGCCTTCGAGTGGTCGAAGTGATAGCCGTCGGCATTGTATTGGCCTACAAATGTAGCGCCGGTGCCTTTGAGTCTGTCGTAGAGCTCGCCCACTGCATCGCAGAAGGTATCGCTCATAGTTTCGTCGCCGCAGCCGAAGAGAGCTATGGTCTTGCCGCTGAGGTCGAGGCTCGCCGCTCCGGCTACAAAGTCGTACCAGTCATCTTCAAGTTCGCCGTTGTTCCATGTCGACGAACCGAGCACGAGTAAATCGTAGTCGCCGAGTCGGTCGGGGGCTGTCTGCTGCACATCGTGTATATCGGCATCTTCAACGCCGAGGGCTTTACCTATCTTGCGGGCAACTTCGGCGGTAACGCCGGTTGCCGAGCCGTAAAAAATTCCGGTCTTTTTCATATCGTCGGGTCGTTTATTGTTTTGTTTATATCCTTATGAATAGAAAACGCGCACGCTCTCAAAGTGTTCAAAGCTCTTTGCCAAAACTAATTTACACGGCTGCGCGTTCTATTCATAAATACACTTTCAACAAAACTATCCACCTCCAAAATTCAAGAACTATGGCAACCAAAGATGTAGACCCGCGCACCACCGCGCAGGCAGGCACCACGAAAGGCCTGACAACAGAGAGTAAAGCCGAACGTACGGCTGAAACGGAAGTCCCGCCCGTAACCGCGGATGTTGATGAGACTCCAAAATTTATACGCTACGGCGCCGCCGTGCTCCTCGGCCTCGCCTTCGGAGTAGGGTGCTACGTCTGGTTTGGCGACGGTGTGCCTTCGGCTCCGCAGTATTCGGGCCACACGCTCAATATGCCTGAAGCTCAGAGCTATGCTGCTACACGCGTAACACCCGACAGCAAGACTCAGCCCGAAGCATTCGCCTTGATAGAAGCCGACTGGACAACAATGCCTCAGAGCCAAGCTGCCACAAGTTCGCAGGCATCGTCGACAACCTCGACAGCAGCAACTGTAGCTGACACTCCCGATGCCGTATATCTATTCAGCACCGACTCCTCAAACGTGCCTGAAAATCCCGAACTTACCGCCATTGCCACAAAGGTAGGTAAAGAGGGTCTGCGTGTAGACGTCCGCGCTTACACCGACGATCATGGCCGCGTCGCTTACAATCAGCGGTTAAGCGAAAAACGCGCCAAAGCTATCGGCGACTATCTCGCAGCTCATGGTGTACAGGCTTCAAAAATCACAACCACAGGCATGGGCCCGACTCATAAATACAGCGACGACGCCCACGACCGCCGTGCCGAAGTCCGTATTATACATTAAGGAATCCCAAAATAAGTAAGTCTTGTAAATTAGTTTATATTACAATTTGAAGTAGGTATGAGCAAGATTCGTCCTTGCGAAGAAGGAGTTATGGGGCTCCATAATGACTGATGAGTAAGCACGAAGATTGCCATAACTACTCAAAGAATGATATAAACTAATTTTCATGACTTACTTATATCTTATACATCGAATGATGCCGTGTGCGATGCATGCGGCATCATTTTTTTTAATAGGGGAGCTGTTAATTGGTAATTACAAGTTAAATAGTGTTAAAATAAAAATCTGAGTTTACATGATCCGATTTTAATTATTAACTTTGAGAATCTTAAAAATCAAACCATGAAACGATTATTCTCTCTATTGCTTGGCGTTGTGACGGTGTTTACAATCTCGGCAGCCTCCTTTGAAAAGGACGGAATTTACTACGTGACAGACGATGATAATCCCGGCGAGGTGTTTGTTTGCGCTCAGAATTGTAAAATTACAAATCTCTGGGTGCTGGAAGCTCTTGATGGTGGATTATTGTATGCCGATAACTACTATTATCAAGGCGACGTGGTTGTCCCCGCGACTGTTAGTTTTGACGGCGTGGACTATCGTGTTACGCGTATAGCGCCCGGAGCTTTTTCTGGAAGTATGAACCTCCTGAGCGTTACTTTGCCACCCTCGGTGCGTGAGGTTGGTGACTACGCGTTCTTCCGATGCCCTAAGCTCCACAATGTAGATATACAGGGTAAAATTCGCTACATACGAGAATCAACATTCAACGACTGCGATGCTCTTGAAGAACTTGACCTCAGCAACGTAACTGAATACCTCGGCATAGTAGTACCTACGAATTTAAAGGTGCTGACACTCCCCGCAGATGCGCTTGTCTATATTATTCGTAGCTTTGGCGGTCCTGTCAAGTACTTGCTCGACTGTTTGGATGCACCGGGTATCTATCATAACTTTATGATATCCGAAGATAGTGAACTTTATGTACCTGAGGAGGCGCTTAACCGTGACGGATTTGGATTCAGCCCCTGGGGTGCCTTAGGTCCGTTTATCATCAAAAACCTTGCAGACTATGAGGCCGGAGTTACTCCGGCAGTTGCAAGTACACGAGCCTGGACACTCGCCGGAAATCATCTTCATGCGTGCGCAGAATCATCGGTAGAAGTGTTTGATATTCAAGGACGCAAGATCGCAGAAGTAGCTCCGAATTCTATTGTAATTCTGTCTGCAGGCTACTATGTCGCACGCTCGGGTGCGGTGTCTGAAAAAATATGTGTGGAGTAGTTGGATAGACCGCTCGACAAAACAAAATAAAAATTATCAAAAAAATGTGCCGTGGCGAATGTCGTTACGGCATTTTTTTGTAATTGCCTATTATCTTGAGAGGTAGAATTACTTACTTGCTCTTGCACCGTTATTTAGGTGATATTAAAACATCAAACATGTATAAATGTACCTAAATTTTTTTCTTTCGAGCCTGAACCTTTGGAATTAGGTTGATAATTACCGATTATTTAGTAAATTTGCGCAAATAATTAGTAAGATGACAAAAGAAGAACTGCTCGCAAGGCTTAACGATATAGAATGGAATGATTTTGAGGTCAAGGAGGCTTCGGGCGGTCTTCCAAAATCAATGTGGGAGACAGTTAGTGCTTTCTCTAATACTGAAGGGGGGGTGGATAATACTCGGTGTAAAGGAGAAAAAGACTGCGTCGGGTTCTGAGTATGCTGTTAATGGTGTGCCTAACCCTGAACAAATTGAGCAGGATATAATTACAACGTTACGTTCCCGCACCAAATTTAATGCCCCTGTGTCATGTAAAGCCACGAGATATAAGTTTGACGGTAAAGATATTCTTGCTTTCGAGATTCCATTGTCACCACATCGCCCTGTTGCAATCAAAAGTACCGGCGAGGTGTATATAAGGACGGGTAGCGGCGATACTCTTGCAACTGATTTGGAAGTTGATGCGATTGTAAGAGATGCATACTTTGGCGCAAAATCAGAAATGGAGATACCCGGTTCAAATTTCAATGACATCAATCTTAGCTCTATTGCATCTTACCGCAGTTATCTGCATGATTTTAATCGTTCGCTATCTTTTCCGACATTAAATGATGAAGAATTTTGCAGGAAACTGAATATCGTTCATTCTTCTGGTAAACTTTCCTATGGCAGCCTTTTGATGTTTGGCAAACGGGAATCTGTACTCGATGTATTTCCGAACTTTTGGATAGATTACATTGAAATCCCGGGAGATTCTTACGCCACAGCTTCGCAAAGATATACCTATCGTATGCCGGAACAGGAAAATATATGGGAAAGCTTCCAACTGATAATGCATCGCTTGAGAAATTTTGTAGAATCACCGTATATTGAAGGACCTGACATATTCGGCGTTGAGGATAATTCTCAACTCTTTTGTTTGCGTGAGGGGTTGGTGAATTTTTGCGCACATTCCGATTACTTTGCATCAGCTCATCCTACGATAAGAGTGTTTGATGATAGAATTGTGATGCAGAATCCCGGACGCTTTATTCTTGATGCCGCTGAGTTCAGAAATCGTGTTCTGTCCATGCCCCGCAATCCGAGTATAATCAGGCTATTTCGCCACCCGAGGTTGTCTGAAAATGCAGGATATGGCATTGACAAGATATTAGGCTGGAAAAATCTAACCGGGAAATCTGTTATCTTTGAAAGTGATATGCTAATTTCTACAGTTACTTATCCGTTGGCATTGAATTTGTATTCTCGCAACACTGGCGAAAATGGCGAGAATAATGGCGAGAATAATGGCGAGAATAAAGTTCTCGAGATAATTCGTAAGACTCCAAGCATTACGCAGCCACAAATAGCCTTACAGACAGGATTTTCGACAAGAACGGTCAACAGGATTATAGCCGCTCTCAGAGAGAAGGAGATAATAAAGCGTGTGGGTAAAACGAGAGGAGGACATTGGGAAATAGTATCCGAGTAGGTTGTATATTAGTTGAAAAATCGGTAATCAACTTCATGCATGCACCGCTTCATCGGTAGAAGTGTTTGATATTCAAGGACGCAAGATTGCAGAAGTAGCTCCGGGTTCTACTGTAATTCTGTCAGCCGGCTACTATGTCGCACGCTCGGGTGCGGTGTCTGAAAAAATATGTGTGGAGTAGTTGGATAGACCGCTCGACATAACAAAATAAAAATTATCAAAAAAATGTGCCGTGGCGAATGTCGTTACGGCATTTTTTTGTAATTTTGCACATCAATAGCTACATTTTATTGTAAAGCACATGTCGACACTTACCCCCATTCGTTCAGCGCTCGTGTCGGTCTATAATAAAGACCGCATCACTCCCATAGTAAAAAAAATCCATTCGCTTGGTGTAGAGCTACTTTCTACAGGCGGTTCGCGCTCGTTTATCGAGAGCCTCGGTATCCCCTGCAAGGCAGTTGAAGATCTCACCGGCTATCCCTCTATACTCGGCGGTCGTGTCAAGACCCTCCACCCCAAAGTTTTCGGCGGCATCCTCGCTCGCCGTGGCAATGAAGGCGACATCGCCGAACTCGCTCAGTACGAGATTCCCGCTATCGACCTCGTTATTGTCGACCTCTATCCCTTCGAAGCTACCGTAGCATCAGGTGCCTCTGAGCAGGAAATCATCGAAAAGATTGATATAGGCGGTATTTCACTTATCCGCGCAGCTGCCAAGAACTTCGCCGATACCCTTATCGTAGCTTCTGAAGCACAGCTTCCCTACCTCGAAGGTATTCTTGACGAACACGGCGCAGCTTCGTCGCTTGCCGAACGCCGTCACCTCGCATGCGAGGCTTTCGCTGTATCTTCGGGCTACGACAGCGCTATCTTCAACTGGTTCTCACTCCAGGGCAGCAGCGCAGAAAATCACCTCCGTGTGGCTGTCGACGGTTCAAAGGCTCTCCGCTATGGCGAGAATCCTCACCAGGCTGCCCGCTACTACGGCAATTTTGACGCTCTCTTCGAGCAGCTCCACGGCAAGGAAATCAGCTACAACAACCTCCTCGACATCGACGCTGCCTGCGGCCTTATCGACGAATTCGATACCACAACCGTGGCTATCCTCAAGCACAACAACGCTTGTGGTCTCGCTTCGCGCCCCACTGTACTCGAGGCTTGGAAGGACGCCCTCGCAGGCGACCCCGTTTCGGCTTTCGGCGGTGTGATTATCTGCAACGACAAGATTAAGGCTGCCGATGCAGAAGAAATCGGCAAGATTTTCTTCGAAGTAATCATCGCTCCCGAGTTCTCCGACGACGCTCTCACTATTCTCCGTCAGAAGAAGAACCGCATCATCCTTCTCCGCAAGGCTCTGGCCGCTCCGACCATGAAGATGCGTACAATCCTCGGCGGTGTGCTCATGCAGCAGCCCGACGCCAAGACCGAAGGCGACGAAGATCTCAAGCTCATTTCAGGCGACACCCTCACCGCTGCTCAGGCTGCCGATATGATTTTCGCCAACAAAATCGTGAAGCACTCAAAGAGCAACGCTATCGTGCTCGCCCGCAACGGTCAGCTCCTCGCTTCAGGCGTAGGCCAGACCTCGCGTGTCGACGCTCTCAAGCATGCTATCGAGAAGGCTAAATCGTTCGGTTTCGACCTCAAGGGCGCCACTATGGCTTCCGACGCATTCTTCCCCTTCGCCGACTGCGTGGAGATTGCTCACAACGAAGGTATCGACTACGTGATTCAGCCCGGCGGCTCTATCCGCGACACCGACTCGGTAGACTTCTGCAAGAATAACGGTATGACAATGGTAATGACCGGTTTCCGTCACTTCCGTCATTGATTTCTCCCACATTATTATATATAAGAAGTATACATGCGACTTTTCTCGCTTACCAAAGAAATAGCTATAGACCTTGGCACTGCCAATACTATAATCATCCACAACGATAAGATCGTTATCAACGAACCTTCGATTGTGGCTCTCGACACCCGTACCGACAAGCTCATCGCTGTCGGTAAGGAGGCTCACCTTATGGAGGGTAAGGAGCAGCCCGGTATCCGCACCGTGCGCCCTCTCCGCAAGGGTGTGATTGCCGACTTCAACGCTGCCGAACTCATGATTCGCGGCCTCGTGAAGAAGGCGTCGACTAAAAACAACTGGTTCTCGCCCTCGCTCCGTATGGTAGTAGGTATCCCCTCTGGCTCTACCGAAGTAGAGGTGCGAGCCGTGCGCGACTCCTCCGAGCATGCCGACGGTCGCGACGTCTACATGATTCACGAACCGATGGCTGCCGCTCTCGGTATCGGTCTTGACGTAGAGGCTCCTCAGGGCAACATGATTGTCGACATAGGTGGCGGTACTACCGAAATCGCCGTTATCTCTCTCGGCGGTATCGTGTCGAACAAGAGTATTCAGGTGGCCGGCGACGACCTCACCGACGATATTCTCAACCACATGCGTCGTGCCCACAACATCAAGGTGGGTGTACGCACTGCCGAGCAGATCAAGATGCACGTCGGTTCTGCCCTCACAGAGCTTGAGAATCCGCCCGAAGACTACGTGGTACACGGCCCCAACCTCATGACGGCTCTCCCCCTCGAAGTCCCCGTAAGCTATCAGGAAATCTGCCACTGCATCGAGAAGACTATCAGCAAGATTGAAGCAGCCGTGCTCAGTGCCCTCGAGCAGACTCCCCCCGAACTCTATGCCGATATCGTCAAGAACGGTATCTACCTTGCCGGCGGCGGTGCACTCCTCCGCGGTCTCGACAAGCGCCTTATCGACAAGATCGGTATTCAGTTCCATATCGCTGACGACCCCCTGCTCTGTGTGGCTAAGGGTACAGGCGTGGCTCTCAAGAACATCAACCGCTTCTCATTCCTTATCCGATAAGAAGCCGACAGATTCCCGGGTGGCCCTGTGAACGAGCTTTTCAGTTTTATCGTAAAAAACAGCAAATGGTTTGTCTTCACGTTTTTCGTGGTGATAAGCTGTATGCTGCTTTTTCGTGACGACCCCTATCGTCAGCACGTCTACATTACGTCGGCCGGAAAGCTCGCTTCAACCGCTTACAATGGCGCGAACAACGTCACATCTTACTTCAATCTCCACGAAATCAACGATGACCTCAACCGACGCAATGCCGAGTTGCAGTCGCGTATCGCGGCGCTTGAAGAGGCTCTCGAGGAACTGAGGGAAGAGGAATATACCGATACCCTCGTACCCGAACCCGGCGTCGAGCCATTCAGTTTTATAGTAGCTCACGTTATCAACAACTCCATAGCACGCCCCTTCAACTACCTGACTATCAACAAAGGTAGTGCCGAAGGCGTGCGCCCGGAGCTTGGCGTAATCGACCGCAACGGTGTGGTTGGTATCGTCAGCAACGTCGGCAGCCATTCGGCGCGCGTGATTTCGCTCCTCAATCCGCACTTCCGCCTCTCGTGCAAAATCAAGAGCAGCGATTATTTCGGCTCATTGGTTTGGGACGGACGCACGCCCACCGAAGCGGTGCTCGAGGAACTTCCCCGACACACCGTCTTCAAAGTCGGCGACACCATTGTCACCTCCGGCTATTCCGCCGTCTTCCCTCCCGGCCTCCCTGTGGGCGTTGTGCTTGACGACGACACCGACAAGAATCAGAACTTCTTCACCCTGCGTGTGCGTCTGCTTGCCGACTTCACTACCATGAGCAATGTACAGGTGGTGATAAACAACCACGCCGACGAGCTCAAGGCCCTCACTGCCGGCGAAGAAAATGACTCCAAGAAAAATCCGTTCGGAAACTGAACCTGAATGACTAAGTTTGCCATTAAATACGCGCTGAGTTTTATCCTGCTTATTCCCGCGCAGGCTATTATTTTCGACCACGCCATACTTTTCAACGTGGCCCTGCCGCTCGTATTTCTCTATCTCATAGTCACTCTCCCCGTTACCTTAGGCACAAATCTGTCCACCCTTCTCGGCTTCCTCGCCGGCTTTTTCCTCGATATCTTTACCGACACGCCCGGCGTTAACTCCCTCTGCTGCACATTGCTCGCCTTTGCCCGCAAACCGATATTCCACCTCTATGTGTCGCTCGACGACGACCTTGCCTCCCGCAGCCCGTCGTCGGTGTCAATGGGCCACTCCGCCTATATGAAATATATGATTACCATGGTACTCATATATTGCACATTGCTCTTTACTGTCGAGGCATTCCAGTTCTTCAGTTTCAGGCTGCTCATACTCCGCATTGCGGCCTCATCGGCATATACATTCATCCTCCTCTATGCCCTCGACTGCCTGACTATGCGCCGACGCGAAGCGAAGCTGTAGGCCGGACGTCGAACCGTGGTCCCGCGGCAAAGATTCTCTTCTCTAACACACTACACACTTTCCCCACGTGCGTAAGAACTACAATCTCGAAAAAAGAAAATATATAATCGGCGGTTTTATAGTGCTGATAGCCCTCATCTATTTGGTGAGGCTCTTCGACCTGCAGCTCGCCGACGAAAAATATAAACGCTCCGCCGACTCAAACGCATTTCTAAAGAAGACCGTCTACCCCTCGCGCGGACTTATCTACGACCGAAACGGCGAACTGGTCGTATTCAATCAGCCGGCCTACGACGTGATGCTCATTCCGCGCGACGTTCAGCCTTTCGATACTATCGACTTCTGCAATACGCTGAATATCACACGCGAGCAGCTCGACAAGCGCTTTGCCGATATGAAAGACAAGCGCATGAATCCGGGCTACTCATCCTACACGCCCCAGCGACTCATCTCACAATTGTCGGCTCAGGACTACGGACGCCTGCAGGAAAAACTGTACCGTTTCCCCGGCTTTTTCATCCAGAAAAGAATCCTCCGCCAGTACAATCATCCCACCGCTGCGAATGTCCTCGGCAACATACGCGAAGTATCGCAGGCCGATATCGACCGCGACGACTACTACGCTCCCGGCGACTACACCGGCGACCTCGGTATAGAGAAAAGCTACGAATCGTATCTGCGTGGTGTGAAAGGTACCGAAGTGCTTATCCGCGACGCCCGCGGACGTATCCAGGGCCGCTACGACGACGGCGCGCACGACGTTCAACCCGTCTCTGGCCGCGACCTCCGTCTGAGCCTCGACATCAAGCTCCAGCAGTATGCCGAGTCGCTCATGGTAGGCAAGCGCGGCGCCGTTGTGGCTATCGAACCGTCTACCGGCGAGATACTTTGCATGGTGTCGATGCCCAATTACGACCCCACACTCCTCGTCGGCCGCGACCGCGGCAAGAACTACCGCACCCTCGTGCAGGACGATTCATGGCCGCTATTCGACCGCGCTCTCATGGGCGCATATCCTCCCGGCTCTACCTTCAAGCCAACACAGGGCCTCATATTCCTGCAGGAAGGCATCATCGACCTTACGACCACCTACCCGTGCTCGCACGGATATATCAACGGCGGCCTTCGCGTGGGTTGCCACGGCCACGCCTCGCCCCTCCCCCTCAAACCGGCGCTACAGACCTCCTGCAACGCCTTCTTCTGCTGGGGCTTCAAGGCAATGGTGGATAAAAGAAGCAAATACGGCACCTCGGCAAAGGCATTCGAAGTGTGGAAGAACCACCTCGTGTCAATGGGTTACGGCTACAAACTCGGCGTAGACCTCCCAAGCGAGAGCCGCGGATTCATCCCCAATGCCAAATTCTACGATAAATTCTACAAGGAAGGTCACTGGAGCGCAAACACCATTATCTCCGTAGCCATAGGGCAGGGCGAGATTCTGGCCACACCTCTCCAGATTGCCAACCTCGGCGCTACCATAGCCAACCGCGGACACTTCATCACCCCTCACGTAGTCAAGGCCATTCAGGATACCGTCATGCCCGACGAGATTCTTAAAGTGCGCACCCCGACCGTCGACGCCAAACACTACGACGCCGTGGCCGAAGGCATGCGCATGGCAGTGTTGGGCGGTACGTGTACCCGCGCCGCAATTCCCGGCATCGAAGTGTGCGGCAAGACAGGTACGGCGCAGAACCCCCACGGCAAAGACCACTCCGCCTTCATGGGCTTCGCACCGTATCACAACCCCGAAATCGCCGTGGCTGTCTATGTCGAAAACGGCGGCTGGGGTGCTACCTACGGTGTGCCTATCGGCAGTCTCGTCATGGAGAAATACCTCACAGGCAAGATTGCGCCCGAGAGAAAATATATGGAAGACCAAATGATTAATTCGTCGATTTACTATGCCCCTGCCAAGAAGAAATGACCCGGCGGCAATATTCCGCAGCCTTGATTGGCCCACAGTCATCATATATATCATTATGGTGCTGGCGGGTATGGTGAGCATATACGCCGCGAGCTACGACTTCGACAACGCTTCCATGTTCTCCGCCGACGAGTTTTCGGGCAAGCAGCTGCGCTGGATAGGCCTCTCGCTCATCCTCGGCCTCGTCATACTCCTCATCGACGCACGTATGTACGAGACCTATGCCTACCCGATATATATAGCCGTAGCTATATTGCTGTTTATCACGCCATTTGTCGCCCACGATATCAAAGGTTCGCGTTCATGGATTTCCCTGGGCCCGATGAGCCTGCAGCCCGCCGAGTTTGCGAAGTTCGCCACGGCGCTTGCCCTTGCCAAGCTGTTCAGTTCCTATCATTTCGACTTGAACGCCAAGTTCAGCAACTATGTAAGAGCCGTCGGCATCATCCTTCTGCCCGTACTCCTCATACTGCTGCAGAACGAGACCGGCTCGGCACTTACCTTCATGGCCCTGTTCTTCGTGCTGTACCGCGAGGGCATGAGCGGCCTCGTGCTTTTTGCCGCATTCTTTGCCGTAGTTATCTTCGTGGTCGCCATCAAATATACCGAAACCATGATTTTCGGAATACCCACAGGAGAATTTGTTGTCTTCATCATGATAATGCTGGTGATGACCGCCATGGGGCTGATGTACTCGCGCCGCTACGAGATAGCACGCAACCTTTTCATAGGATTCGCTGTGGCCGGCCTCACCGAGTACGGTCTCGACGTCGCCGGCATCGCACCGCCCACACTCGCTATCAACATAGGCATCATAGTAGCCGCCTGCATCTATATAGTGGTTGAAGCTATCCGCTACCGCAAGCCCAAGCTCTATGTTGCCGTGGCAACGGCACTCCTATCGGTGATATTCCTTTTCTCAGTCAACCTTGCCTTCGACAAACTCCAGCCACACCAGAAACTCCGTATCCAAGTGGCTCTCGGTATAGTGGAAGACCTGCGTAATGCCGGCTATAACGTCAACCAGTCTAAAATCGCTATCGGTTCGGGCGGCTTCTTCGGCAAAGGATTCCTCAACGGCACCCAGACCAAACTTAAATATGTGCCCGAGCAGCACACCGACTTCATTTTCTGCACTATCGGCGAAGAAGAAGGATTTGTCGGCGCAATGATAGTCACCCTCCTGTTTCTCGCCCTCATCCTCAGGGTGATTTCAATTGCCGAACGTCAGCCCACCACATTCGGCCGCGTCTACGCCTACTGTGTGGCCTCGTATTTCATCTTCCACTTCTGCATCAACATAGGCATGGTCATAGGATTGTGCCCTGTTATCGGCATCCCGCTGCCGTTCTTCAGCTACGGCGGATCATCGCTATGGGGCTTCACGATATTGCTCTTCATCCTCCTCAAGCTCGACGCATCGCGTAAAAACGTACTTTCATATTGATTAACCAATCATTTTTCACATACTGACATGGTAAAACATATTGTCCTCTTCCGTCTCGAAGGCGAGCAGGCAAAAGTTGCTCAGGCTGCCGCCGATTTCAAAAAAGCTATCGAAGAACTCCCTGCACTTCTTCCCGAACTTAAATCTGTCGAAGTAGGCATCAACGACGGCCCCGCTGCCGGAAACTGGACCATCGCACTCACTGCATGCTGCGACAACTACGCCGACCTTGAGGCATACTCCGCAGCTCCCGCACATGTTGCCTGCGTGGCAATAATAAAGCCCCTCCTGACAGGAAGGACTTGCGTAGACTATACAGTCTGAATCATCTGTAAGTAATATTGTGGGCTAATAGCTCATCGAAGTCAGGACGTCGGAGTCCGGCTTCGGCAAGCGGAAGCCCTTCATTATAGTCATTGAGGTAAAGCCTTTCCGGTTCTTTAAACGAAGAGTCGGTCAAGGCTTCCTCTGCTTTATATACCGGAGTCGTGATGCCGGCCGAACTCATCAGCGTGTGGAAGGCCGAGCGGCTCGACGCTACATTGCAACCGCTGTGGGCAACCGCCGCAGCAAACTTCTCGGGATAAACCTCTCGGTAGTCCTTCGACATCCACACAAGCATAGGCACATGTATCTGCCAGTAAGTGGGCGTAGGCGACGCATGCAGGAATCTTTCGCGCGAATCATCGTAGATATCCTCTCCGTGGTCGGCGAGGTAGAGCACCGTCGCAGGATGTCCGTACGACTCTACCGTGCCTATTATACTGTCAAGCACAGCATCGGTGTAGCAGATAGAGTTGTCGTAAGCATCCATAAGGTCCTTGCGGTTCTCTGGCTTGGCCTGCGTGGCCTCGTTTTTACCGAATACACCGTACTCCTCAGGATACCGCTCCGTGTAGTTGAAGTGCGAGCCGTAGGTGTGTAGCACCACAAAGATGCTTTCGTCGCCCGAACGGTCTATAGCCTTGCGCAGATGTGCGCACAGCTCCATATCGTGGTGAGTCTGACCATCGTCGGCGAGAAATTCGCATGTATCGGCACGGCTGCCGAAGAAATCTATGAGCGCACCGTTGCGCTGCTGGTTCGATATATAGGCAGTGTTGTATCCGGCCTCGCTGAAAGCGTCAATCACACTTTTCGACGAATAAATCGAGTCGGCAAAACTCTCGCAGCCGAGGTGCGACATCAGCAGAGGAACACTCTTGTGAGTGGTATTACTCTCCGACAGCGCCTTGCTGAACGACACTATACCCTCACGCTTGCTGAGTTTCGGATTTGTCGGACGGTGGTAGCCGTTGAGCTGCCAGTTGTCCGAGCGCGAAGTCTCACCAATCACAAGCACATAAATCTCAGGCTCCGCACCGTTGTGAGTAGCACGGGCATGGTAAGAAAAATTCTTCGAGTTTTCAAGGTAAGCATCCGACGCTTCGGTGCGTTCGGTCGCCGTCACGATATTCGAAATCACATTTACAGGGAAAAGCACTCTCGCGGGGCGATAGGTCGATACACAGATAGCAGCGATAATTCCGGCAGCAAAAAGAACACCGCCCGTACAGAGCCCGAGTCTGCGTGTGCGCTCGCCGAGTTTCCAGCCCTGAACAGTGCCGACGACGGCAACCACCAGCGGCGGCAGATATAAGATAACCACCACGGCGATTGCTCCCGTAAGGTTCTTGAGTAGTTCTCCGGCCTCGTGGGCATTTGTAGTAGCCACATTGAGAAACATGTCAATGGCAATAATCGACTCTCCGTAGAGGAAAATCAGCACTATCTGGAAGGCCGCCAGAATCATCACCGGCAACAGGCACAGAGCCGTGATGCTGTTGCGGCGCCACAGAGCCATTAATATGTAGTACACTCCCGCAGGAATCAGTACGTTGGCTATGCGTATGCCCGTCGTGTAGTACTGCTCCGTGATGTCAAGCACTACGTTGGGTATAATCAGTAGCAGCGGTAGTACCCAGAGGAGTATAGCCGGTGCTAATGTCGAGTGTTCCGATTGTATCTTAGAATGCTTCATTGATGCTGAATATAAATCCTGTTTGATGACGTCCGAAACCGAGGTCGAGACGTACGTTTACTCTTTTCTTAAATTCCCAGCGGTAGCCTATACCGTAGTTGGGTAAAACTTTGCTCCAGCGCAGTGCCGAAAACTTGGGGAATACCGTTCCCGCTCCCACCCATAGCGCTATACCGTTGCGTCGCCATATATGCTGGCGGAGTTCGAGGCAGGCGTCCATTGCCGATTTATCGCGGTAGCGGCCTTCGAAGTAGCCTCGCATCGACTCGCTGCCTCCGAGTGTCGAGAGAAGGCCCCAGGGAGTATTGCCGTAGGTAAATCGCGAGTGATAGTGGAAAGCCACCGTGGCATCGCGCCAAACATGGTGGTAGTAGTCAAATTCAAGTTCGGTGAGCGAGAAAGCATATTTGTTCAGCAGAAACCGCGGATTGAACCGCTGGTCGAGTCGGGCGTAGATTCCGCGCGAGGCGTTGGTCAGGAAGTCGCGGCTGTCGTACTGTATTGTAAATCCGACACCGAAGTTGAAAGTCCTGCTGGCCTCGCCTTCCCACAGCTCGGGCTTCTCGAAGTCGCGGCCGTTGATGTAGTCGAAAGTTGCCATAGGCCCGATGAAGAGCGAGGGCACCACCTGCCACATGTAGTTTACTTCGGCTTGGGAGTTAAGATACTTGTACTTCGACTGATTGTCGTCGTTCACGTCCATATCATAACCGATTCCCCAGAAGTCGGTTTTTACCGACGAGAAGTTGATATCGTAGTGCAGCCGTCGGCGGTCGTAGGGCCAGATGTGCGTACCCTTGATGCCGAGTTTGAAAAACATACTCGTGGTAGCGTCGGCATATACGGCTACGTCCGACGGCGGAGTGATCGTATCGGCCATGTTAGTGCGGTAGAGACCGGCTGCAACGAGTCCGATACCGAATTTTGTGTCGGAAGAGTAGTGGGGGCCTCCGATAATACTGAAATCGAAAGGCTTGTTTTCTTTGGGTTTGTTGGCATCATCGAAGTAGTCGATAATCTTCGTGATGATGTTCTTTTTCGCGGGGACTATCACTGACGATTCACCCGTCTGAATGCTGTCAGCAATTTCGTCAGGCGAAGCATAAGGAACTGCCGCCAAGGAGATTGACGCCGCCGCGAGAATGCTTGTGATGAATAGTGTGATACGTTGCATAGTGTGGTGTTTTGTATTTATAACAAAAAAACATTAATTTTGTTAATCCAAACGGAATTTATATGGATACTATAGCCAAACCGACTGTTCATCTTCTCGCCGAAGCCTTGAGAGCTTACGGCGTGCGTAGGGTAGTGGTGTCGCCCGGTTCGAGGTGCGCACCCGTTACGGCAGCATTCCACCGCTCGGGATTTTTCGAGCTCACATCCGTTATCGACGAGCGCGCCGCCGCCTTTGTCGGACTCGGTATTGCCCTGCAGACAGGCTCGCCCGTAGCCCTCGTATGCACTTCGGGTACCGCACCTCTCAACTATGGGCCGGCTCTCGCCGAGGCATATTACCACCGTGTACCTCTGATAGCAATTACCACCGACCGCCCCGCCGCCCTTGTAGACCAGCGCGACAGCCAGACCATACGTCAGCTCGGAGCGCTCTCGTCGGTAGTTCGGAAAAGTATAGGCATAGCCGACGACGCTTCGCCACGCTATCTCAGCACCGTCTCACGCCGTCTCAACGAGATTCTTACTGAGGCTACAGGCCGCATCCCCGGCCCCGTACAGATAAATCTTGAGCTCGACGCCCCTCTCACACCGCTTGCTCCGGCGCCCGCTTCATCTTTCAGAAAGATAGAAACTTGGCGAGTGTCCGACAAAAATATTCCGGCAGGTCTCATCGAGTCAATTCCCTCCGGCGCCCGCATACTTGTTGTGGCCGGAGGACTCACTCCCGATGCCGAACTTCAGAAGGCGCTCTATACCCTTGCGGCCGATGAAAAGGCGGCGATATTTGCCGAAACTCAGTCGAATCTCCACGGGTTCTGTACACACTTCCCCGGCGATATCGACTTCTCCTCTCTTCCCGCTCCCGACGTAGTGGTTAGTTTGGGGGGAAGCCTCGTATCGGGACGCATGAAGGCTTATCTGCGCCGCTGCAAGAGCATCCGCCACATATCTCTGGGCTACGACGATTGCCTCGTCGACACCTTCTTCCGCCTGTCGGATGTCGTGGAGGCCGACGCCGCCACATTCTTCAACGCCCTCTCCGAACGCCTCACTCCCTCTGAGGAATTCTGCAGAGAGTGGCTTTCGACATTCGGCCGCACATCGGCGTGGGACACCGTGCAACGCCTGCAGAGCCTCGTCGACGCCTTCGCCGATGCAGACTTCCACTTCAGCAACGGCTCGTCGGCACGCTATGCGCAGCTACTCAACTTCCCGCAGAGCAGCCGCGTAGAGTGCAACCGAGGTGTGAGCGGCATCGACGGAGCCACGAGCACGGCTATGGGCTACGCTCTCGCTTCTCCCAAGCCTGTCGTGTTTTTCACAGGCGATATGAGCGCTGCCTACGACCTCGGCGCCTTCGCCCTCGGCCTTGTCCCCGACACTTTCCGCATGGTAGTGCTCGACAATCAGGGCGGCGACATATTCCGCGCCGTAGCTACCACAAAGCACCTCGAGGAGCGCGAGCAATACTTCGTTATGCCTCCCTGCCTTCCCCTCGACCGACTTTCTCAAGCCTACGGATTCACCTATTTCGACAACGATATACACAATTTTATTAATCATAACGGCACTCCCGCTATTCTGCGACTGCAGATAGCACCCGGCGATGCCGACAAACTTTTCTGATATATGCGCAACTGGACTACAATACGTGAGTATACCGACATACTCTTCCAATTCTACAACGGTATAGCCAAGATAACTATCAACCGCCCCGAGGTTTACAACGCCTTCCGTCCTCAGACAAACAAGGAAATTCTCGACGCCCTCGACTACTGCCGCGATACCCCCGAAGTGCGCGTGGTAGTACTTACAGGCGCCGGCGACAAGGCATTCTGCTCGGGCGGCGACCAGCACTATAAATCGCGTGGCGGCTACCGCGACTCCGATGGAACTCCCCGCCTCAACGTCCTCGACATCCACAAGGCAATCCGCTCGCTCGTAAAGCCCGTCATTGCCATGGTCAACGGCTATGCTATCGGCGGCGGCAATGTGCTTCAGGTTGTATGCGACCTCTCCATCGCATCTGAGAACGCCCGTTTCGGCCAGACAGGTCCTAAGGTAGGCAGCTTCGACGCAGGCTTCGGCTCGTCGTACCTCGCACGCTGCGTCGGCCAGAAGAAAGCGCGTGAAATCTGGTTCCTCTGCCGCCAGTACACCGCTCAGGAAGCCCTCGAAATGGGTATGATAAACAAGGTGGTACCCTTCGACCGCCTCGAAGACGAAGTTGTGGAGTGGTGCGAGACCATTATCAAGCGCAGCCCCTTCGCCGTGCGCATGATTAAGCGTGCCCTCAACGCCGAGCTCGACGGTCAGCATGGCCTCATGGAGTTTGCCGGCGACGCTACCCTCATGTACTACCTCATGGACGAGGCCCAGGAAGGTGCTCAGGCATTCCTTGAAAAACGCGACCCGGACTTCGACAAATTCCCCCAGTTCCCCGGTTGATATAAAATAGTTTAATTCCTTGTTTAAAATAGTTTAAATAAAAACGTACTCTAAGGGATTTTGTCTAATTTTGTAGTGTTATGTCTAAAGTAAAAGACTTCTATATGCGTCACCCCTTGGTGAGCAATCTTATCATAATGCTCGTCGTGGCTCTCGGCTTGCTGTGGGCTGTGCTCATATTCCTTGACAATTGGACAGAGCATGGTGCCACCGCCATAGTACCCGACATCAAGCATAAGACATATGCCGAGGCCTCGGCGATTCTTGCAGCCAACAACCTGACAATAGAAATTTCCGACTCTATCTACGACCGTAAAATGGCCCCGGGTACTGTCGTCGAGTCGTGGCCCAAAGCCGGGGCTCTCGTCAAGAGAGGCCGTCAGGTCTACACTACCGTCACCGCATTTGCTCCCAAGCAGGTGACTATCTCCATGCCCCTCACCGGCAACGTTTCCTCTCGTCAGGCAGTGTCCTACCTCCGCGGAATCGGCATCACCGATATTCGCATAGAGCATGTGCCCTCTGAGTTTGTCGACCTCGTAGTAGGCGCCCGCTATGGCGATACTCCTCTCAGCGTCGGTTCTGTCATCCCCGTTACATCTACTGTGACTCTCTCGGTAGGCAACGGTCCCGCGATCGAGAGCGAATTCGACGAGGAAGCTGAAGGCGAGCAGGAAGCTATTGATATTGAGTCCATTGAGTAATAATACCCATACCCCTATGTCGCAGGACACTATTGAAGACGAAGAACTTACCGCCGCCGAAGACGCTCCAGTCCTCGAAATCGACGGTCGCGAACTTTACGAGCATTTTCGCTTCGTAGCCGACAAGGGGCAGGAACTGCTCCGTGTCGATAAATTCCTCGTTGCGCGTCTGCAGAAATCCTCGCGCAACAGAGTGCAGCAGGCCGCAGAGGCCGGTTGCATCATCGTCAACGGAAAAGCTGTAAAGAGCAATTACCGCGTGAAGCCCGGCGACGTAGTGCAGGTGGTCATGGACCGTCCGCGCTACGAGTTTGAGGTCATCGCGCAGGATATTCCCCTCGATATCGTCTACGAAGACAGGTATGTCCTTGTTGTCAACAAGCCCGCCGGACTGGTGGTACACCCGGGCCACGGAAACTACGACGGAACTCTCGTCAACGCCCTCGCATGGCACTTCCGCGATACCCCCGACTATGATGTCAACGACCCGCGTCTCGGACTCGTGCATCGCATCGACAAAGACACTTCGGGCCTGCTCGTTGTAGCCAAGACTCCCGACGCAAAGACCGACCTCGGACGCCAGTTCTTCAACAAGACCACCAAGCGCGAGTATGTGTCGGTTGTGTGGGGCAATCCCGAGCCGCCGAAAGGTACTGTCGCTACCAATATCGGACGCAATCCCAAAGATCGTCTGCAGATGACCACATTCCCGCTCGACGGTCCCGAGGGCAAGCGTGCCGTCACCCACTACGAGACCATTGAGAATCTCGGATACGTATCTGTAGTCAAGTGCGTACTCGAAACGGGACGCACCCACCAGATACGCGTGCACATGCGGTCGCTCGGCCATCCGCTCTTCAACGATGCCCGCTATGGCGGCGACAAAATTCTCCGTGGCGTCCACTCTTCGACCTATCAGTCATTTATAAACAACTGTTTCGCTCTCTGTCCGCGCCAGGCTCTGCATGCCCGCACCCTTGGTTTCCGTCATCCCGAGACGGGCGAGGAAATGTTCTTCACGGCAGAGATTCCCTCGGATATGCAGTCGCTCATCGACAAGTGGCGCGTATATTCTTCATCAAAGAAATAATGTTGAAAGAACTGTCAACTACCGACTATGGCCTCATAGGGCATCCCTTGGGGCACTCTTTTTCAAAATCGTTCTTTACCGAACTTTTCGCCCGTGAAAAGTCCGGAGAAACATACGATAACTTCGACCTCCCCGAGCTTACGCCCGAGGCTCTGTATTCACTCGTTCTCATGAATCCCAATCTTAAAGGATTCAACGTAACTTCGCCTTACAAGCAGGCGATTATCCCCTTCCTCGACTCCCTCAGCCCCGAGGCTGAAAGGATTGGCGCCGTGAATACTGTAAAAATCATACGCGATGATACCGGCATGGTACGCCGTCTCGAAGGTTACAATACCGATGTCGAAGGCTTCCGCAGCAGCGTAGCCACAATGGCGGCCTCTCTTGCCCCCGGGCGCGGTGCCATCATTCTCGGTACGGGAGGGGCGTCGAAAGCCGTAGCCGAGGCTCTGCGTCAGCTCGGTGTGCCCTCGCTCTTCGTTTCACGCTCGAAGAAAGGTGAAGATACAGTATCGTACTCCGATATCGACCCGACTGTGATTGCCGATTATCCTCTGATAATCAACGCTACCCCGGCCGGAACATTCCCCGATGTCGACTTGATGCCGCCTTTCCCCACTCAGCTTCTCGGCCCTTGGACCATGGTGCACGACCTCGTGTACAATCCCGCTCAAACCAAACTCATGCGTCTCGCCGCTCAGAAAGGCGCAACAGTGAAGAACGGCCTTGAAATGCTTCATGCCCAAGCGCTTGCCTCGCTAAATATCTGGAAACAACAATAACCATTTTTATTAATATGAAACAAACTGCTCGATTAGTTTACATTCTCATTGGAGCACTGATACTCTTTCCATTCGGTGCTTTCGGGCTTCCGCAGATCACGGCTCCTATAGCCCTGCTTTGCGGTCTCATCTTTGCGTTCATTTTCCCCAATCCCTGTCCTAAGTTCAACAAGAAAGCCTCTAAGTATCTTCTTCAGATTTCTGTTGTCTGCCTCGGCTTCAACATGAATCTCCAGGAGTCTCTCAAGTCGGGTTCGGAAGGCATGCTCTTCACCGTGGTATCGGTTGTAGGCGTTATGTGCCTCGGCGTGATGCTCGGCTACTGGCTGCATATCAACCGCAAGACTTCATACCTTATTTCCTCGGGTACAGCTATCTGCGGTGGTAGTGCTATTGCCGCTGTAGGCCCTGTGCTCAAGGCTCATGAAAATGAAATGGCCGTATCGCTCGGCGTAATTTTCATCCTCAACTCAATTGCACTCTTTATCTTCCCGCCCCTCGGACACCTTTTCGACATGACTCAGTCGCAGTTCGGTACATGGGCCGCTATCGCTATCCACGATACCTCATCTGTAGTAGGTGCGGGCGAAAGTTTCGGCGAGGAAGCCCTCCAGATTGCCACACTTATCAAGCTTACACGTGCGCTCTGGATTATTCCTCTGGCCTTCGTCACCATGTTTATCTTCCGCGATAAGACTGCCAAGATTTCAATTCCCTGGTTCATCTTCATCTTCGTTCTCGCTATGGTTGTCAATACCTATGTTGCACTGCCTCAGTGGTTTGTCGACGTTATGGTATGGATTGCACGCCGCGGTATGGTACTCACCCTCTTCTTCATCGGCGCATCGCTCTCTCTGGCATCAATCAAGAGCGTAGGTATCAAGCCTCTCATACAGGCTGTTATACTCTGGATTGTCATCAGCGTATCTTCTCTCTTTGTAGTCCTCGAAACAGTGAGCTGAAATTGATTCCTCTAAGAGTTCGTTATCCGGCTTTCGCTGCTGCTGCCGCTTCGGTATCGGCGGTACTCATTTTTGCGGGAAACGGACTTGCCGAGAGCCTTTGCGGAATTATTCTCGCAATAGCCACAGCTCTTTTATATCATAGAGTCCCCGCTGCGCTTCGCGTGTTTGCGGGGATTTTCTGTATCGTTACATTGCGTGCCGTAGTGCTTGCTCCCGCACCTTTTTCGGCTCCGGAGCAGCAGTGGAGCGGGGTAGTGGAAACGCTCCGCCCTTCGGCAGCCTCGCAGCGTGCGGTAGTAACTCTCGATACTCCGGGACATCTGCGCATATCTCTCGTCGTTACCGACCTTACGCCTGAACTCGTCCCCGGCGACAGCGTCACATTTACGGCTCCGCTATGCAAGGCCGGACGCTTACTCGACGTTCCGGGCCTGCGGATGACCGATATGTCGGATCGTGCCGAGCGTATCAGCGCCCTCGCCACGGTGTCGCCGGAGCATATCAGAGTCAGAGGGCGCTCCGATGCCTTATATTTTCAGTTTCAGAATCTGCACACCCGCCTTGCCGAAGCTGTCTACGCCTCGCCATTGTCTGCCGATGCCGCCAATCTCCTCGTTGCCTCAACGCTTGGTGCGGGCGACGCTCCCGCCGACATCAGAGACTCGTTCCGCTCTGCCGGTATCTCGCACCTGCTATGCGTAAGCGGCTTCCACGTGGGCGTGATAGCCGGTGCTATTTCCCTGCTTCTTTTCCCGTTGAAGATAATGCGTCGCCGTTGGCTCAGAGCCCTCCTCCTGCTCTCGGTAGTGTGGATATACGCCCTCATAGTCGGATTCACGCCCTCGGTGGTGCGCGCCGGAATAATGCTTACAGCCTACGCAGTCACCCGCAATCTTCAGCGCGAGACATCGGCGGGAAATGCACTGCTCGTGGCCCTTGCCCTCACTCTGATCCTCGACCCGTACACTCTATGGTCGGCAGGATTTCAGCTCTCGTTCTCTGCAGTCGCCGGCATCCTCATTTTCAGTCGGAAGTTAAACCCCGTGCCACGCCGCAACCGTTTCGGCTACCGTATCGTAGAAATTTTCACGACTCCCGTTTCCGCTCTTCTCGGCACCCTTCCCGTATCTCTCTTATGGTTTGGCAGAGTAGCCGTACTCTCCATTCCGGCCAACGCCGTAGCCTGCATACTTTTTCCGCTGTACATGCTTTCGGGAATCGCCTGCATTATTCTATGGACTCTCGGTTTCAACCTCCCGTGGCTTTGTAAGGCCGTAGACACCCTCTCAACCTTCATCACCGACCTTGTCGAGCGCTGGGCCGACCTCACCGAATCTTATACACCCGACTTCATGCCGGGCATATTCTCTATCATCTGTATAGTCGGAGCGCTCATAGCCTTGGCCTGCGCACTCCATGCCACGCATCGCAATCACTCGCTCGGAGCAGCCATGGCCTGCACACTCCTGCTGCTGTGCACGGGCTGCGAAAGACCGTCGGACGAGCGCAGAATGTTGCTCACGGGCGATTCATTCTCTACACACCTCCTCGTATTCACGCCGCTTTCATCCCTCGACCTCGCGCTCGAAGGGGCTTCGCCATGCCCCTCGCACATACATTCTTTTTTCGGAACTACAGACTCGGTCCCTCTTGTAAAACCCGCCGCCGACTATGTGGAGCTTGAGGGCGCACACATATTTATAGCCGGCCGCAAAACCATTCCTGCGTCACATCCCGAGGCCGATATCCTCTTTTTATCGGGCCGCTTCAAAGGCTCGCCCGCCGATTTTATTGCAGCAATGCCCGACGCAACTGTAGTACTCTCTGTTTCGCTACCCTCGGAAGTTCAATCAGAGATAGTTAGTGTCTGCCGACAGCAAGACCGAAAGTTTGTAAACATCGCTTCGGAAGCTCTTTTTTGTGATTTTGGGCGATAAAACCTGGCAATTTGTCGGTAAATTATTTGTTCATTCGGGTTCAATTGACTATCTTTGCAAGCTTTTTCGCTCAAAATAAAAACAACAAAATCCAACAATATCACACATGAAGAAACTCAACGGTTTTATTTCCGCATTCCTGCTTGCGGCTCTTGCTGCAAATGCGGTCCCGGCTAAACGAGGCTTCCGCAATATTACTCAGCCCGATGGTTCTGTCGTGGAGGCTGAACTCGTTGGCGACGAATTCGGTCATTTCTATCTTACAAAAGATAATCGTCCGATGCTTCGCGATGCCAATGGAACTCTCCGCTATGCTTCGCTCAATGAGGCAGGCGAGGTAAAACTATCCGACAGCCCCGTAGCTGTAAATCTCAACGCATTCACAAAGCATATCGACAGCCGTCGTGAAGAGCGTGCTGCGATCCGCACAAATGCCCGCATGGCGCGTGCCAAGGCTCCCTCTCGCGTTGCCGCTCAGAACGGCATGGGTCTCTTCACCGGCAACTATCCCCGCACCGGCGAAGTCCACGCTCTGGTATTCCTCGTGCAGTACACCGATGCAAAATTCAGCATCGCCGACCCCAAGCAATATTTCACCGATATGCTCAATAAGGAGGGCTTCTCCGAGAATGGCGGCACAGGCTCTGCCCGCGACTACTTCATCGAGCAGTCCGGCGGTCAGTTCGAACCCAACTTCGACGTATTCGGCCCCATTACCCTTGCCAAGAACCGTGCATACTACGGAGGCAACGACAATTATGGCGACGACGAGCACCCCGAAGAAATGGCGGCAGAAGCTGCAGAACAGCTGAAGAATGTTATCAATTTTGCCGACTATGACTACGACGGCGACGGTTATGTCGACGATATTATCGTGGTCTACGCAGGCATGGGCGAGGCCGACGGTGGCTCTGAAGATACTGTATGGCCTCACTCATGGGAAATCCCCAACGGCAAGACTTACAATGGCAAGACTCTTTCAGGTTACTGCTGTATCAGCGAGCTCGAAGGTAGCGGAATCAAGGCTCCTATCGGAACATTTGTGCACGAATATTCGCATGTAATGGGTCTTCCTGACCTTTACCATACTACAAGCAGTAGTGCATATTATACACCCGGTGAATACAGCGTGCTCGACTACGGCCCCTACAACAACCAGGGTCGCACTCCGCCCGCCTACGGTGCATACGAGCGTAACGCAATGGGTTGGCTTGACCCTATCGTTCTCGACAGCCCTGCCGATGTTACTCTCGAAGACATCAAGAGCTCAAACTGCACCTACCTCATCCCCACAGAGAAGACTACAGAATTTTTCCTCCTCGAAAACCGTCAGCAGACAGGTTGGGACAAATATATCCCCGGCCACGGCATGCTCGTATGGCACATTGATTTTGTGCAGAGCGTTTGGGATAGTAACAAGGTAAACAACACCCGCACCCACCAGTACGTCGATATCGTGGAGGCTAACAATAATCCGGACGGTTCAAGCATTTCAGCAATGGCCGGTTATCCCTTCCCCGGAACCTCCGGCAAGAACGGTTTCACCTCTACCACCACCCCCGCCCTCAAATCTTGGGCAGGAAAGGCTATCGACATGCCTATTACCGAGATTAAAGAATCCAACGGCGTGATCACCTTCGCTGCTGCAGGTGGCAACTTCGAGTTCGACAAACCTAAGGCTCCCACCCTTACAGCTGCCGACAACGGTACTATCACCGTGAAATGGAATGTCGTATCTCACGCAACCGACTATATCCTCAACGTCTACAGCCGCGAAAACGGCAACGTGACATATCTCGGCAAGTACAAGGATTACCACACCGGCAACATCCTTACTCAGATTATCGACGGCGTTGAGCCCGAGCAGGAATACTTTGCTACTATCACCGCCGCTGCAGGTCTCAAACTCTCCGAGCCCTCCGACGAAGCTTCTGTAGTCACTCCCGCTCTTTCCTACGAATATGTCACCCCTGTAGCTGTAAGCGGTGTCCTCGAAAGCAACGGCAACGTAACTTTCTCTTGGAATCCCGTAAAATACGCCACAGACTACCGCCTCACTGTCAAGGTAGAATCTGATGGTACCGATGAGATCGTTACAACCGGCTTCGGTTCTGGCAACTCGGCCACTATACCTACCGGCTGGACTTGGACAGGTTCTACATCCGATGTCTATAAGTCGACATCTACCGGATACTTTGGCGAGAGCGCACCCTCTCTCAAGTTCAGCAAAGACGGTGCTACGCTCACCACAAAGACTTTCGACGGTCTCGTGAAAGAAATCAGCTTCTTCTATGTAGGAGCTTCCGCAAACGGTTCCACTCTCGCTGTCGAAGGTACAACCAACGGTTCGTCTTGGTTCAATATCGCAACGATCAACGACCTCGACAAGCACA
This sequence comes from Bacteroidales bacterium, assembly GCA_014800815.1. Lineage (GTDB taxonomy): Bacteria > Bacteroidota > Bacteroidia > Bacteroidales > Muribaculaceae > CAG-873. Next base: position 89,189 of record JAAVFI010000035.1, read on the forward strand.
ACGCTGCCGGAGTAGTTACTACTGTCGTACCCTCTGCAAATGCAAACTGCATCCGCTTCAAATACACTAAGGCTGTAGGCAACGCCGGTCTTGACGATGTCAAGCTTAAAGTGTCGTCGAGAATTTCGGAAATCCACCCCGACTTCAACGCTCTGTCGGTAGGCAACACCACCTCACACACAGCTGTTGTTAGCGGCAACTATCCTCACATCTTCTTCTCTGTGCAGGCCGTAGATGCCAACGGAAACCTTTCTCGCGCTTCCGATTTTGTTGAAGTTGTCACCCCCTCGGGCGTATCCGCTCCCGGTGTCACCGAAGCCGACCTCGACGCCCCCGTTGAGTACTTCAACCTCCAGGGTTGCCCCGTAGCAAACCCCTCTGCCGGCATCTACATCCGCCGCCAGGGTACCAAAGTCACCAAAGTGATTATAAAGTAATCATACAATAACTACCGAAAAGGGCTGTCTGACAATGCTTGGGCAGCCCTTTTTAGTTATATCTGCACATTCGTTCATCAGCCTTGAAAAAGCAATGTAAAAGATAGGAAAAATTCGTAACTTTGCAGATATAATGAAAGAAGAAAAGCAAAGTAAAACGAAATATTATCTCTACATTGATGAATGTGGAGACCAAAATTTGGAAAACTTTAATCCGAGTTTCCCTGTATTTACATTGTGCGGGATTCTGGTGTCAAGAGAGAGTAAACGTAAACTTGAAGAGGAATTTAACGCTTTGAAAATGGAGTTTTGGGGTAACCATGATGTGATAATTCATTCCCGCGAAATTCGTAGATGCAAAAATGAGTTTATAAACTTGTTAGACCCGGATATAAAAGAACGTTTCTACGAAAGAGTTAACGCAATCCTTTCGCAAAACGAAGTTTATGTTGTTGTCGCGTGTACGATACTTAAAGAGCCTTTCATTAGGCTCTTTAGCAACACTGAAGATGTTTACGGACTTTCCTTGTCATATCTTATTGAGCGAAGTATATTTTGCGTCGATGATAAATGCGAAGCCGCATCTATAGACATAATATTTGAAAAACGAGGAAAGATTGAAGATAAGACTCTGACAAAGTTTTACAATGGTTTGCGTGTAACAGGAACAAAATGGGTCGGGCCTGAACGATTGCAAAGTCGTATCGGAGCATTTACATCAAGAGCCAAAAAAGAGAATATAATCGGTCTGCAGATAGCGGACCTTATCGCATATCCGATAGCGAGAAAGGTGCTTAATCCGGACGCACCTAACCCGGCTTTTGAGATTATAAAGCCAAGTATATATTCATCGCACGGAGCGATGCTTGGTTTCAAGGTTATACCTCACTAATCGGGTAGGATTAAAAGAAAAAAGAGCAGCCGGCCGGTTGCTCTTCCCCATCTGCGCCTGCAGATGCCTAAAATCGTTGCTTTCGCACTCGAAGTATTTCCTTAAGGGGAAACTACCCTTGTAAGTATCGCAAAGTTAGTGATTAGTTTGCTACCTACAAAATTTTAACGAAGAAAAGTATATTTAAGTTTAGCTCGAGCGTTAGGAAATACTCTGAATTTTGGTACTTTCTTTGATAATAGACGTTATGGCGATTTATCTTCTCTCTTTAAATTTGCACGTAAAGTGTTTTTTCGCTAATTTTGCAGCTAAGATAGATTTATAACGCGATGATAAATAAAATCAATGAAATACGCGCCGAACTCATGGCTGCCACGGCTGCTAATGCTGCCGAGGTAGAGGCGCTCCGCATAAAATATCTCAGCAAGAAAGGCGCTGTCAGCGCACTCATGGCTGACTTCCGAAATGTTCCGGCTGAGCAGAAGCGCGAAATCGGACAGGCTCTCAACGAGCTCAAGACTTTCGCTACAGAGCGTATCAACGAGCTCCGCGACAATGCCGGCAACGAAGGTTCCGCCGAGCTCCTCGACCTCACCCGCACCGAAGCACCCGTGCGTCTCGGTACCCGCCACCCCCTCTCGCTCGTTCGTGAGCAGATTATCGACATCTTCCGCCGCCTTGGTTTCACTATCGCCGAAGGTCCTGAGGTAGAAGACGACTGGCACGTATTCGAGGCTCTCAACTTCGCTGCCGACCACCCCGCACGCGACATGCAGGATACCTTCTTCGTTGCCCGCAACCCCGAAGTTCTCCTCCGCACACACACTTCGTCGGTCCAGACTCGCGTAATGTCCTCGCAGAAGCCCCCTATCCGCATCATCTGCCCCGGACGCGTGTACCGCAACGAAGCGATCTCGGCACGCGCACACTGCTTCTTCCACCAGGTTGAAGCCCTCTACGTCGATAAGAACGTAACCTTCGCCGACCTCCGCCAGACACTCCTTTACTTCGCCCGCGAGATGTTCGGCCCCCAGACCGACATCCGTCTCCGTCCGAGCTACTTCCCCTTCACCGAACCCTCAGCCGAAATGGACATCAGCTGCGACCTCTGCGGTGGCAAAGGCTGCTCATTCTGCAAGGGTACAGGCTGGGTAGAGATTCTCGGTTGCGGTATGGTAGACCCCGCCGTGCTCGAAGCCTGCGGTATCGACTCCAAAGAGTACTCAGGTTTTGCTCTCGGCATGGGTGTAGAGCGCATCACCAACCTCAAATATCGTGTGAAAGACCTCCGTCTGTTCTCTGAAAACGATACTCGCTTCCTCGAAGAATTTACAGCCGCACACTGATAAATACCGTTTAAGCCGTGGCTGCTACTTCCGACTTCCTCGTCAGGCTTGCATTCGTCGGCATCGGAGCAATGGCAGGCGCAATGCTTCGCTTCGTGCTGCAGAGTGTAGTGTATAGCGGCAGTTCACCGTGGCTTCCGATTTTGGGCATCAACCTCACAGGCTGCTTCATCATAGGCGTCCTGTGGGTGATGCTCAATTATTTTTCTGCCCCCGCGTGGCTCGTGGCGCTACTCATGCCCGGCCTCCTGGGCGGATTCACCACATTCTCATCCTTCTCTCTCGACTTCATTGCCCTCATCCGTGATTCGAGACTCTGCACCGCAGCACTCTACTGGAGCGCCTCCGCTGTGGCAGGCCCGCTGCTGTGTGCACTTGGCTATTGGCTTACATCAAAAACACTCGACCTATGAAACAGGCAGACCGATACAAAGCCGTCATAGAGCGTTTCAGCCGCGAAATGCCGGCGCCGACTACCGAACTTGTCTACAACGACCCCTATCAACTCCTCGTTGCAGTCATACTCTCGGCCCAGTGCACCGACAAGCGCGTCAACATCATCACGCCCCCTCTCTTCAAAGCCTTCCCCACGGCAGCCGACATGGCCAATGCCACCTACGACGAAGTCTTCGAGCTGATTAAATCGTGCTCATATCCAAACAATAAGACCCGCTCGCTCCTCGGCATGGCCCGCCGCCTTACCGATGAATTCGGCGGTAAAGTACCCGAAGACATCGACAGCCTCATGTCGCTCCCCGGCGTAGGCCGCAAGACCGCCAACGTGATACTCTCCGTCGTCTTCGACCGTCCTGCAATGGCCGTCGACACCCACGTTTTCCGCGTCGCCGAGCGCATCGGCCTCACCACACGCAGCCGCAACCCCCTCACCACCGAGAAGAAACTCACCGAGAATATCCCAGCCGACCTCATCCCCAAGGCACACCACTGGCTCATCCTGCACGGACGCTACGTGTGCAAAGCGCGCAAGCCCGATTGCGAGTCCTGCTTCCTCACCGACATCTGCCGCTATCATCAGGCGCAACTCAAAGCCGACGAAAAAGCCGTAGAACGCACTCGCCGTATGGCCGACGAACCCTCAAAATCCTGAAATAATGGAAGATACCAACCTGTTCATATTCATCATTGAGATGCTTGGCACCGTGGCTTTTGCCATTTCAGGTATCCGTCTGGCAGCCGCCAAGCGTTTCGACTGGTTCGGTGCATACATCGTCGGTCTCGTCACCGCCATTGGCGGCGGTACACTCCGCGACCTCCTGCTCGGCATCCCCGTATTCTGGATGCACTCATGGACCTACCTCTCGGTTACGGCACTCGCACTCATCATGGTCATTATATTCCGCAAAGTGCTGATTCAGGGCATGCGCACTCTCTTCATTTTCGACGCTATCGGCCTCGCCCTCTTCGTCGTTGTAGGCATAGAGAAAAGCTTTGCCGCGGGCTATCCCGCATGGGTGGCTATAGCCATGGGTATCATCACAGGCTCATTCGGCGGCGTCATCCGCGACATCCTAATCAACGAAGAACCCCTCTTTTTCCGTAAAGAGATATATGCTACCGCCTGCCTGGCCGGCGGACTTGTCTACTGGCTGGTGATGCTGATATCCGGCTCTCCCATTGTACAGCAGATCAGCTGCGGTCTCACCGTCATTGGCCTGCGTATAGCTGCCGTTCACTACCACTGGTCGCTCCCGCTTCTGCAGATCGACCTCCCCGAAGAATCAGAAGGAAAAGATGACTCTCGCTCCCGATAAAGTAGCCCGCTACATCCAGTTTGTGAAATACTGTATGGTGGGTGTGCTCAATACACTCGTCACCTACGGCGTGATATACCTCTGCAAGTCCTTTTTAGGCATGAATCTGTACGTCTGCAACGCACTCGGATACCTTGCCGGACTCACCAACTCATTTTTCTGCAATAAATCGTGGGTTTTCAAATCAAGCGGCAGCTACCGCCGCGAGATGACGCGCTTCTTCGCAGGCTTCGCCATCTGCTACGCCCTCCAGTTCATCCTCGTATGGATGCTCACCGAGAGCGAGTTCGGAAGCCTTGAATTCATGATTTGCGGTATAGTGATATCCGGCTACGGCATTGCCACCGTGCTCGGAAATATAGTCTATACCCTCGCTAATTTCGTTTATAATAAGCTCGTTACCTTCCGTTAAATCGAAAGTCCCGTACGCTCGTGCAACCCGAATATAAGGTCCATGATGTGTACGGCAGTACCCGTACAACCCTTTGTCAGCGCATCGAGTGTAGCTCCTATTTTCAGAGTATCGCCCTCCTTGCTCAGCTGTATCAGGCACTTGTTGCTGCCGCGAAGGTCCTCTTCAAGCTCGGTAGTTTCGGGCAGAATGTACACGAAGCCGTGGTCGCTGTAAGCCTCCTCATAGATACGCTCGATTTCCTCCAGCGCAAGCGAACATTTCACGCTTGCATGCAGGTCCAGACGCTCGTACGGAGCCTCTGGTAGGGGAGCGGACGCAATCTTGCCGGCATATTCAGGCTGCATTTCGCGCAGAGTCACAAAAGCTTCCTCCGACGCTTCGGCAAGAGTGTGCGGGCGGTTTGTCGCCATTTCGATATTGATATCGCCCTCCAGCAGACCGTACTTGGCGAGCGGCATGAGCGCCAGCTCTATCAGCATAGCCTCCGCGCGCGGACCGAACGCCGCACGTGCACCTCTCACGAGAGCCTTGCGGTTGTATTCAGCCAGACCGTACACAAATTCCTCGGGACGTTCGCTCCGCAGACGCGGCGACTCACCGAGCACTATCAGTTTGAATTCCGGCTCGTTCCTGAACTTCTCCATGATTTCCTCGGTGAGATTTTCCTCGTCAATCACAAAGAGCAGATCGAGCTTGTCGAGGTCGGGAATACGCTCGAGTCGTAGACTGGTTTCGCCTGCAAAAACAGGATGCAATTCCGCTATAGGGGCTGTGTTGCCTGCAGGAGATGCCACCATGCGCAGGTCTACGTCGGGGTGGCGCAGAAGCAGACGGAGAAGTTGTTTTCTTACAGGGTCGATTAGGGTCGACGATCCGTAGATACCGGCTTTAATCATACGTTTAGATTTCAGGAAAAATATCGGCCATTATCTTCTTTGTCGCGCCGATGTGCGATGCAATATACTCGCCGGCAGCCTTGCCGGCAGCCTTGCGTTTCTCTGTGTCCGCAAACAGGCTTCCGAGTGTGGCCTCGGCTGTGCTGCGGTCTGTTATTTCAAAACCGCCGCCACATTCCTTTAGTTCGCGGGCTTCGATAAATTTGTGGTTATTAGGACCGTACACCACGGGGATGCCGTACACGGCCGCTTCGTTTATATTGTGGAGTCCGGCACCGAAACCTCCGCCCACATATGCCGCATCGGCATATCGGTAGAGGCTGCTCAGCAGGCCGAAACAGTCGACAATCAGATAGCGGAGACCCGATGCCACACGGGCCGCTTCTTCGGGCGACGACTCATACACCTTGCGGAACTCGCTCAGCAGCAGGGTCTTGTCTTCGCCTAAGCTGTGCTTCATCGCGGCAAGCCGTTCCTTGTCGAACTCATGCGGGGCGATTATTGCCCTCACATTCTCGCATTTGGTAAGCCACGGGAAGTAGACATCTTCGTCGCGGCCCCAGCTACTGCCCGCAACAAGAATTTTCGAGTCGGCAGCCGCCTCGCAGAAGCACTTCACCTCCGCTATCTCACGCCCGTTGTTGCGTATCGTAGTCACGCGGTCGAAGCGCGTATCGCCGGCAACCGTCACCGAGTCGATGCCGATGCCGTGCAGCAACTTTCGTGATGCCTCATCCTGCACATAGAGGCGGTCGAAGCATCCGAGAATCTTACGGAACATACCGCCGCCGGTGCGGAAGAAAATCTGCCCCGGGCGGAATATTGCCGAAATTATATAAGTAGGTATCCCACGGAGTTTCAGCTCCGTGAGATAATTTCCCCAGAATTCGTATTTTACAAAGATTGCCATTCGGGGCGCTGCAGCCTCGATGAAGGCCGACGCTCCGGCAGGTGTGTCAAAAGGCAGATACACAACTCCCACACGAGGGTTGAAGTTGTGGCGAACCTCATAGCCCGACGGAGAGAAGAACGACAGCAATATCGTCGTCTCCGGACGCCGCTCCAGGAGTGCCTCTATCAGGGGGCGGGCCTGCTCAAATTCTCCTAAGGATGCCGCATGAAACCACACGTCAAACCCCTTCGGAGCAAGCGTAGCCCTGAAATGAGCCACGCGGTCGAGCGTCTCCTTCTGCCCGGCGAGCATCTTACGCACCTTAGGCGACGAGAGCGATGCAATACGGGCAGCCCCGCGGTAGAGTCTTATCGCGGCGTTGTAGGCAGCATTCATTCAGCGGGGTGGATTCGTTCTACTCCCTTGCGGATGCGGCGCACAGTCTCCTCACGGCCGAGAAGGTCGGTGATGTCGAACATGTGCGGACCCTTGCATTCGCCCACTACAGTGAGGCGGAAAGCATTCATCACATTGCCCAAGTGATAACCCTTTTCTTCAATCCAGCCCAGTACCGAAGGCTCGAGTACAGTACCCGTAAAGTCTGCCTCATTCTCAAGCTTGTCGGCAAGCTCGGTCATGATAGCCGGCATCTGCTCGCTCCAGCGTTTCTTCACAGCCTTGGCCTCGTATTCCTCAGGAGCTGCGAAGAAGAAACGTGCATGTTCCCAGAGGTCGCGCACGAAGTTGATACGGCTCTTCACAAGACCAACCACAGCAGCGATATATTCGTCGGAGAACGCCGAGGGGTCTACGCCGTGTTCCTTGAGTACGGGTTTGAAAAGTTCGGCCAGACGCGCGTTGTCAAGCTCCTGAAGATAGGTGTGGTTGAACCACTTACCCTTCTCGAACGCAAACTTCGCACCCGCCTTCGAGCAGTGCTCGAGAGAGAAACGCGAGATAAGTTCGTCCATCGACATCACCTCGGTGTCGTCACCGGGATTCCAGCCAAGCAGAGCCAGGAAATTCACTACAGCCTCGGGCAGATAGCCGCTTTCGCGGTAGCCCGACGAAGTCTCGCCGCTCTTGGGGTCGTGCCATTCAAGAGGGAACACGGGGAACCCGAGACGGTCGCCGTCGCGCTTGCTCAGCTTGCCCTTGCCGTCAGGTTTGAGGAGCAGAGGCAGGTGCACGAAGTCGGGAGCGGTGTCGCTCCAGCCGAAAGCCTCATAGAGAAGCACGTGTAGGGGAGCCGAAGGCAGCCACTCCTCGCCGCGGATCACATGGCTCACCTTCATCAGGTGGTCGTCCACGATATTGGCAAGGTGATAAGTGGGCAGGTCGTCAGCGCTCTTATACAGCACCTTATCGTCGAGAATATCGCTCTTGATAGTCACAGTACCGCGGATAAGGTCGTTCACAGCCACATCGCGGCCCGGTTCAACCTTGAAGCGTACCACATACTGAGCACCATCGGCTATCAGACGCTCAACCTCCTCTGCAGGCAGAGTCAGCGAGTTGCGCATCATGCCGCGGGTCGACGCATCATACTGGAAATTAGCTATTTCATTGCGCTTAGCCTCAAGCTCGGCAGGAGTGTCGAATGCAATATAAGCCTTACCCGCGTCAAGCAGCATCTTCACATGCTCGCGATAGATATCGCGGCGCTCGCTCTGCTTGTAGGGGCCGTAAGGGCCGCCTTCGCGTACACCCTCATCAATGCCGATGCCGAGCCAGGCCAGAGCCTCATTGATATAATCTTCAGCTCCCGGCACAAAACGCTGAGAGTCGGTATCTTCGATGCGGAGTATCATTGTTCCGCCATGTTGGCGGGCAAAGAGGTAATTATAGAGAGCCGTGCGAACCCCGCCGATGTGGAGGGGGCCGGTGGGTGACGGTGCAAATCGCACGCGTACTTCACGTTCTGTTGTGGCCATTGCGTATAGTATTGATCTTGTTTTCTGTCTTATCCCGCAAAATTACAAAAAAACGTTGAGGCGGCAAAATATAAGTAAGTCTTGCAAATTTTAATATAAAATAATTTTCATGACTTACTTACCTCAATTCATCCCTCAAAAAATTATTTTCGAAACTTTTAAGCTCCACAGGTTGTTACACATGAATAAGTCTTGTAAACTAATTTATAAGACTTACTTATTATTCACTCCAAACTACTACTATCATGGACATTCAAGAAATCCTCAAGCAACTCACCGAAAAATTCGGTAGCAGCTTCGACATCTCAAAAGTAACCGAAGCACTCAAATCAATCGACCTCAAAGACCTTTCATTCAGCGACATTGTCTCAAAACTTGGCGCACAGGGCCTCCTCGAAAAAGTCAACCTCGACAGCGTAAAAGGCGGCGTCGTAGACGAACTCAAGAGCAAAGCCGGCGACATGCTCGGCGGCATCTTCGGCAAGTAACCGCCATACATATTATATAAGGGTGTGTATTCGGGTGCCAACATGCGGCACCCGAATACACACCTTCGCTATGCCGCAGCGAAGCGGAGGAATGTCCCCGGTTAGTCATCCCCCTACGTTGGCGTCCGGCCAAGGACGCCGATTCATGGCTGAGTCTACGCCCCACACCTCCCACATCTCCCACACCTCCCAAGCCCATTTCCCGCCCCGCGACATCTACCTGCACACATCCCACACTCCGCCACCTACCTTTGCATCATGCGCCGCTTCCTCGACATAACCGCAGAATTCGCTCGGTGGTTTGGCCGTTCCCTCCGTTGGTGGGAGCGCAATATTATTTTCACCCTCGAGCGACAGCGACGTCGTCGCGGCGGCATCAACGTGCAGGTCGTAGACTATCCCGATACCGACTCCACAGAGGTCCTTATCGGCTACATCAACTGGCTCATGACCCTCACGCCCGAGCTTGACCTCGTGCTCGTAGACCGCAGCATCAAAG
>JAAVFI010000036.1 GCA_014800815.1 Bacteroidales bacterium
AATTTACTGAAAATTTATGACATAGCAAAGGCTTTCGCGCTGAATTTCAGCATGAAAGCCTTATTTTTTAGCCTGACTGAACGAAAAAAGAGACTGCCTAAACTTGTTAGACAGCCTCTCGATTTATGTTATAGAGGCTTGGCCATCAGATGCCGAGGCCTTTCTTGACGAGTTCGATCTTGGCGGCTGCGTCGCGGTTGCAACGTTCGTAGTCGTCGAGGTCTTTCATCTTGTCGTGTACTTCGATGTAGAACTTGATTTTGGGTTCTGTGCCTGAAGGACGGATAGAGACCTTAGTGCCGTCGGCGGTGAAGTACTGGAGGACGTTCGATGTTGTGGGGAAGTCCATCTTTGTAATGGTACCTGCGGGGAGCTCGGTGCAGTTGAGGTCGGCGTAGTCCTTGACGAGGATTACGGGGCTTCCGGCGATTTCTTTGGGAGGATTCGAGCGGAAGTTCTTCATCATTTGCTGAATTTCTTCAGCGCCGGTCTTGCCGGGACGTACTACCGAGATACCTTCTTCGTGGCTGTAACCGTTCTTGAGGTAGATTTCCTGAAGCATCTGGTTGAAGTCGAGACCACGGTCTTTTGCCCATGCGCAGATTTCGGCCATGAGAGAGATAGCCGATACAGAGTCTTTGTCGCGGCAGAAGTCTTCGGCGAGGAAGCCGTAGGATTCTTCACCACCGCCGAGGTAGCGGCACTGGCCTTCGAGGTCGCGGATTACGGCAGCAATCCACTTGAAGCCGGTGTAGCAGTCGTACATCTTGATGCCCTGATTTTCGGCGATAGACTTGATAGTCTCGGTGGTAACGATAGTCTTGACGATGTATTCGTTGCCGTTGAGGCGACCGAGCTCGCGGTTGCGGAGCATGATGTAGTTGAGGAGAATCATTACTATCTGGTTGCCGTTGATGAGCTGGTATTCGCCGTTGTTGTCGCGGATTACGCAGCCGATACGGTCGGCATCAGGGTCGGAAGCCACTACGAGGTCGGCACCGACTTCCTTAGCTTTGGCGATTGCCATAGCCATTGCAGATGCGTTCTCGGGGTTGGGGGAGTCTACGGTGGGGAAATCGCCAGAGGGGATGTCCTGCTCATCGACGTGGATGATGTTGGTGAAGCCGTAGTTGCGGAGTGAATCGGGAACGAGTTTAACGCCTGTACCGTGGATAGGAGTATACACAATCTTGAGGTCGGCGTGACGCTTGATTACTTCGGGGTCGAGCGAGAGAGTCTTCACAGCGGCGAGGAACTTCTTGTCCATGTCTTCGCCGATGATTTCGATTTTGCTCTTGTCGCCGTTAAATTTGATTTCGTCCACGCTCTTTATGCGGTTTACGTGGTCGATGATGTTTACATCGTGGGGGGCGATAATCTGCGCGCCGTCGCTCCAGTATGCTTTATAGCCGTTGTACTCTTTGGGGTTGTGCGATGCGGTGATATTTACGCCGCTCTGGCAACCGAGTTCACGGATTGCGAAAGAGAGTTCGGGGGTGGGGCGGAAGTTTTCGAAGAGATAAACTTTGATACCGTTTGCAGAGAAGATGTCGGCAACGATTTCGGCGAATTTGCGAGAGTTGTTGCGGACATCGTGACCTACAGCTACGCTGATTTCGGGGAGGTCGGTAAAAGTTTCTTTGAGGTAGTTGGCAAGACCCTGGGTTGCGGCACCTACGGTGTAGATGTTCATGCGGTTTGTGCCGGCACCCATAATGCCGCGGAGGCCGCCTGTACCGAATTCGAGGTCGCGGTAGAAAGATTCGATGAGTTCGGTTTTATCATCGGCGTCGAGCATTCGGCGCACTTCAGTCTTTGTTTCTTCATCGTAACCATCGCCGAGCCAGAGTTTGGCGCGTTCGGTGACCTGTTCGATAAGTTCTTTGTTATTGTCCATGGTGAACGTGTTTTATGCTGTTAATTATAGTATTTGAATTTACGCAGAGGCAAAGATAGTTGTTTGCTACAAGATATACAAATTTTTGTGTGGGTTGGTTCGCGATTGGGTTGACAATCTCAGATCGTTGTTTCGTTTAATAACCCGGATATTCGGTCGATGAATTTAATGGCTTGCGGGTATAGGTCATCGTAATATTCGGCATCATAATATATGAAGTCTTCGTAGTCTAAAGAGTTATTATGTAGGTATAGAGTCTGATATATCTTCCAGAAATTTCGCTCAACTCTTTCGGGCTCAATGAATTTTAAATAGAATAGGTTCTTAAGCTTAGTGTGGTAGTCAGCTTGGAGTGGCTCAGAAATTAATAATGCGGAAACTGCGTAATAGACTGCATAATAAAGCCTGTTTATGGCAGTACTATAAAACTCTGCTCCGGCAAGCAGGGCGGCTTCTTTGATTGAATCGGTAGCCTTTCTTAGTCTAAAGTCTATCAACTCTTTGCTGCATAGGGCTTCATGGTAGTTTTCCATTTATTCAATTCATTTTAAGACCGGTAGAAAGCATGATACATTGAGTATCTTGCGCAAAGATACACAAAATAATATATATTCCGATATCTTTTATTATTATTGAAACAATTGAGGACGAAAAAATTGGAGAGTCTGGGCACGGTGCTTTCATTTAAACTTAAAATAACGACATAATCTCCCTTACCCGGTTCAGTACGAATCGGGGGGAATTTTTATATTTGTATTTCAGGGAGTTATCTTTTTCTTAAATTTCCATTTATTCATTTTTGAGCTAAAAAGCGAATAAGCCGAGAAAAGCTCATGGAGATATACCTCATCAGTTCTGCTATGCCTTTTTTCTTATCGGCTTTCTTTTTGCGCCGTCCTCTCCATACGGAAAATATGGAACAGACAATTCTTTGAATAGTATCGAGGTTGCGGGCAGCTCTGGACGACTTCCGTTTAATCTTGTCTTGTAAAAGATTTACGTCAAGCTCACAATGTATACTCTCTATAGACCAATGGTTCCGCACTATTGCACCCTTCGTTGCCGTGGTCGTAGGCAGGCTACTCACAGAAAGCCGTTTTTCAGATGTACGTACCCTTGTAGAATTGTTTTATTCATAACTGTTTGATTTTCACCTTTTACGAATAATTCTCCACTTAATCAATTTTTATAGCACCTATTTTGCGCATAGTCAAACAATTAACCTTGTCCAAGGAAGGCACATTTCCCTCTATAAAATAGCACAATCTTTGAATATGCGTGCCAATCTTCAATGAAAGAGCCGTGGACGCCCACCAAAATTTATTAGATATGGAAGACGATGAATCAATACTTTTTTGTATATTTGCGAAAAATTTACTATATGAAATATACACAGGCCTCCTTTAGACTAATCGTCTTTTTATCTCTTTGTGTATTGATAGCATTATTCTTTGCTGTCGCTTTGGCATTTGATTTAAGTGATACTGGCATTTATGCCGAATTATTGTGTTTCGGTGGTGTTTATATACAACTTTATCATTATTATAAGGGTGTTTTCATCAAGAAAGGAGCAAATATGAGCACACGCCCAAAGGATTTAATGGAACACAAATCAGAATATTATATTGAATCTGAATCAATCCCTCTCCAAAAGATAAAGTTGTCAAACATAATAATCTTATCGGACGGCATTGCTTATGAGTTTGAGCGAGTTGATACACTTGGAAACTATTGGATTAAAGCTGATTTTGCAAAAAGCATTTCCGTGACACCTCAAGAATTGTCAAGCAAAGCCATAAAATTAATAGGCCCTAAAGGAATTAAATGGCAAAAAACTAAATAAGGTATTTGTCTTTTACAGTATATAACGGCTTATGTATCTTCGCGGTACATAAGCCGTTTTCTATGTCATATCCTAACGCAATCGAAGTTTGCCGCACCGAACTCTTTACAAAAAAGGTGGAACTGCGCGATCGTTATCCGCAAGCACTTGAGGATAAGGTGTTTCGTGTGCGCGAGATGTATAACTGGTTCATCGCCAATCCCGACGGCACCGACCGCGAGTTTGTCGCCGAAGTTTGCCAACGGCACGGCATACACCGCACGACGGCTTATTCCGACCTTGCCGTTGTCAAGTCGTTGCTTCCTATGCTTGGAAGCGCAAGCCGCAACTTCCACCGTTGGAGGACAAATGAAATGCTAATAGACACTTACAAAATGGCGGAGAAGCGCAAGGACAGCAAGACTATGGAACGCGCCGCAACCGCCTACGGCAAACTCAACCGCGTTGACCTCGAAGATGAACAGGCTATACCTCTCGACCAGATTCTCGTGCAACCGTTCACGGCTACCGATGACCCGTGAGTGCTGGGTATCGAACCTATAAACCAATTTTTATAGCGCTTATTTTGCCTATAATCAAACAATTAGCCTTATCTAAGGATTGCATTCTTCCCTCTATAAAATAGTACAATCTTTGAGTCGGCGTGCCAATCTTAAATGAAAGTGCCGTGGAGACCGGGTGTTAGAGAAGCTAATTTTTGCTCATTTTCTTTATTTTTAGTAATTTTGCGCCATAAAAATTTTAATCCTTATGAACGACCTTCCACAGAAATACAATCCGGCTGAGGTAGAAGACAAATGGTATGCCTACTGGATTGAGCATAAGCTCTTTCACTCTGAGCCTGATGCACGTGAACCATATACTATCGTAATTCCGCCGCCAAATGTGACAGGTGTGCTCCACATGGGCCACATGCTCAATAATACTATTCAGGATATCCTGGTGCGCCGCGCACGTATGCAGGGCAAGAACGCTCTCTGGGTGCCCGGTACCGACCACGCCGCTATTTCGACTGAAACTAAGGTGATTGGCAAACTTGCTGCCGAAGGTATCAAGAAGACCGACCTCACCCGCGAGCAGTTCCTCGAGCATGCGTGGGAGTGGACCGAGAAGCACGGCGGCATCATCCTGCAGCAGCTCCGCAAACTCGGCGCTTCGTGCGACTGGGAGCGTACCGCCTTCACTATGGACCCTCTCCGCAGCGAAAGCGTGCTCAAAGTATTTGTTGACCTCTACAACAAGGGCTTGATTTACCGCGACCTGCGTATGGTAAACTGGGACCCCGTGAACCGTACGGCTATCTCCGACGATGAGGTATTCTTCACCGAGGAGCAGTCGAAACTCTACTATCTCCGCTACTATCTGGCCGAGGAGCCCGCTACTCTCGACGCTCCCGAAGGTTCGGTAGTGCACACCGACAGCGAAGGTCGCCACTATGCAGTGGTCGCCACTACTCGTCCCGAGACTATAATGGGTGATACCGCAATGTGTATCAACCCCAAAGACCCGAAGAACGCTTGGCTGCGCGGCCGCAAGGTGATTGTGCCTCTCGTCGGTCGTGTGATACCCGTTATCGAGGACCGCTATGTGGAAATCGACTTCGGTACAGGCTGTCTCAAGGTGACTCCTGCTCACGATAAGAATGACTATATGCTCGGCAAGAAGCATGGTCTCGAGAGCATCGACATCTTCAATGAGGATGCTACCGTGGCTCCCGTTGCCGGCATGTACGTGGGCATGGACCGTTTCGACTGCCGCAAGGCTATCGTCGAAGACCTCCGCAAGGCCGGTCTGCTCGAAAAAGAAGAAGACTACACCAATAATATCGGTCTCTCGGAACGTACCAAAGTACCCGTTGAGCCCCGCCTCTCGCTGCAGTGGTTCGTGAAGATGAAGCACTTTGCCGAGGAGAGCCTCTCGCCCGTGCTCGACGATATCATCCGCTTCGTACCCGATAAATACAAGACTACTTACCGCATCTGGCTCGAAAATATTCAGGACTGGTGTATCAGCCGTCAGCTCTGGTGGGGCCACCGCATTCCCGCCTATTTCTACGGCGACAAGAAGGGTAAAGAAGAGGAATTTGTGGTTGCTCTCACCGAGGAAGAAGCTCTCGAGAAGGCCCGCAAGCAGAGCGGTAATCCCGACCTCAAAGCCGAAGACCTACGCCACGACCCCGACGCCCTCGACACTTGGTTCTCGTCATGGCTCTGGCCTATCACCCTCTTCGACGGTATCAACAATCCCGGCAACGAAGAAATCAACTATTACTATCCTACGGCTACGCTCGTAACGGGTCCCGACATCATTTTCTTCTGGGTAGCCCGTATGATTATGGCCGGATACGAATACGTGGGCAAGCAGCCCTTCAACAACGTGTACTTCACCGGTATCGTGCGCGACTCTATCGGCCGCAAGATGAGTAAGATGCTCGGCAACTCGCCCGACCCCCTCGACCTTATCCGCGACTATGGCGCCGACGGTGTGCGTATGGGTCTGATGCTCGCAGCTCCTGCCGGCAACGACATCATGTACGACGACAAACTCGTTGAACTTGGCCGTAACTTCTGCAACAAAATCTGGAACTCTTTCCGCCTCATAAGCGGCTGGCAGACCGACGATAAGCTCGAGCAGCCCGCTATCTCCGCTACGGCTTCGCGCTGGTTCGGCGACCGCCTCTCGGCAACTGTTGCCGAAGTCAACGACCTCTTCGATAAGTTCCGTATCTCGGAAGCGCTCATGGCCGTTTACCGCCTCTTCCGCGACGACTTCTCTTCGTGGTATCTCGAAATGATCAAGCCGGCTTACGGTCAGCCTATCGACGCCCGCACCATGGCCGAGGCCAAGGAGTATCTCGATATGCTTCTGCGCATGCTGCACCCCTTCATGCCCTTCATCACCGAGGAGCTCTGGCAGCACCTTGCAGAGCGTGCCGAGGGTGAGTCGATAATGTACGCTTCGATGCCCGAGGCTAAGACTATCGACGAGGCCTTCGACGCCCGCATGGCTCAGGCTCAGGAGATAATCAACGGTATCCGCGCCGTGCGTGCCCGCAAGAATATCTCACCCCGCGAGCAACTCACACTGCGCGTGATCGGTACGCTCGACGACGAGATTCTTCCTGTGCTCACCAAGCTCGGCGGTCTTGAGGCTATCGAGCAGAACGCCGCTAAAGATGCCGCTGCCAACTCGTTCCTCGTAGGAAGTCTCGAGTTCAATATTCCCCAGAGCGTGAATATCGACGTTGAGGCAGAGCGCGCCCGCATCACCAAGGAAATCGAGTACCTCACGGGCTTCAAGGCCTCGGTAGAGAAGAAGCTCTCGAACGAACGATTCGTATCGCACGCTCCTGAGGCTGTAGTGGCTGCAGAGCGCAAGAAGCTTGCCGATTCTGAGGCCAAGCTTGCCACTCTCAAGGCTACCCTCGAGGCTCTTGCCTGATGACATTTGACTGAAAATCGGGGTCGACGTAAGTTTGTGCGCCGACCCCGTATTAATTTATATGTAGATAGATTAGTCCATGAAAAAATTATGCTATTTTGCGGCTGTGGCCGCGCTTATGTGCACTGCAGCTTGCTCTGAGAAGAAGATCGTGCAAGTACTTACCACTACTGCCGACCGCAGCAACGATCTTGCGCAGTCCACAGTTGAATTCGGAAAAACATCCGAAGAAAATGTAGTGACTCTCGATACCGCGGTATCGTATCAGGAAATCGACGGCTTCGGTGCCGCTATCACCGGCTCCGCTGCCTATAATCTACTGCAGATGAGCGACTCTGCTCGTACCGCATTCCTTACCGAAACTTTCTCGCCCACCAAAGGTTACGGCATGAGCTATATCAGAGTGTGTATCGGCTGCTCCGACTTCTCCCTCTCGGAGTACACCTGCTGCGATACTCCCGGAATAGAGAACTTTGCCCTCACTGCCGAGGAGACCGACTACGTTATACCTGTACTTAAGGAAATCCTTGCTATCAACCCCGATATCAAGATACTGGCGTCGCCCTGGACTGCTCCCCGCTGGATGAAAGTAGAGGACCTCGAAAGCCGCAAGCCCTACGAATCGTGGACAGCCGGACATCTAAATCCCGACTTCTACGACGACTATGCCACCTACTTCGTGAAGTGGATTGAGGCTTTCGGCGCAGAGGGTATCGACATCTATGCCGTTACGCTCCAGAACGAGCCTCTCAATCCCGGCAACTCTGCCTCAATGGTAATGGGTTGGGACGAGCAGCGCGACTTTGTAAAGCATGTCGGACCGAAGTTCGAAGAGGCCGGAATCACGGCGAAGATATACGCCTTCGACCACAACTATAATTACGACAACAAACCCGACCAGTTCCGCTATCCGCTCAATATCTATGCCGACTCTGTGGCTGCTTCCTACCTTGCAGGTGCAGCGTATCACAACTACGGCGGCACTCCTGCCGAACTTGACACTATCCATGCCGCTCGTCCCGATAAAGAGCTGGTATTCACGGAGTCGACAGCCGGATTCTGGAATGACGGTCAAAACCTCGACCTGCGTCTCACCGCCGACATGGACGACATAATTCTCGGCACAGTAAACCGCAACAGCCGCGGCGCCATAATCTGGAATCTCATGCTCGATGAGAACCGTGGTCCTAACCGTCCCGGCGGATGCACCACCGGCTTCGGCGCCGTGGATATCTCCGACAATTACACCAAGATTCAGCGCAATTCGTTCTACTACATCATGGCTCACGCCGCATCGGCTGTGAAGCCCGGCGCCCACCGCATCTCTGCTACCGGCGACGTCGCCCCTGGCCTCGTTTATGCCGCTTTCCGCAATCCCGACGGCACCCTCGCCGTGCTTGCATCAAACAGCACGGATGCTACTCAGCCCCTCACTATATCCGTCGGCAACGATGCCTTTACCCTTACTCTCCCCGCAAAGTCGATAGTATCAGCCACTTGGTGAGAGAGCAGAATATCCTAATATAATACGGGCGTTGCAAGACTGAAGAGGTCAATTGCAACGCCCGTAGATTTTATTGTAATGAGAAAAATGAGTCACAAAAAATTGCAGAATTCGATGAAATAGTGTAACTTTGCGACACAATCCACTTTGCAGGAGCCTTATCAGAGGGACTTGCGGGTGGGAGAACATTTTGGAAAGCGTTTACTGCGCTCTTTCTTGGCTATCAGAAATCTGGTAAATTTCATTGGTAAAGTCAAGGACAGAAGCAAACAGTAGATGCCTTGTGGATATGTAAATTTTTCTGACAGTGTACGCGCGAGCGTATAAGGTTGGAGTAATTCATATTCTGCGTGAGGCTTCTGCAAGTTTGCTCGTTCTACTTTACCGGGCAATACCAGAGCCTCTGATAGCAGAACGGGCAACAAGTAAGACTCTCACGCTTTTTTTATATCCACCTGGCATTAAAGAGAGTGTTATGCCATATTAAAATAGAGTAATATGCCAAATTAAAATTATGTACAAACTTTATCTCAAGAAGATTTAATCTTTGAGGATGTGGATGCAATCTTAAACCTAAAAGGATTACACGTTAAAATTAAAAGAACAGATGGCACTGTGATTACATCACAGATTAGCAATATTATTGCAGCCTCAAATAATCCTCATTTGCCATGTGGATTCATACTGTCTAATAGAAAGGAGCTGTTCTTCGGGTCAATAAAAGAATTGACAATCATTAAATAATGCAATGAAAATCAAATATTTATTATTTCTGTTGCCACTATTATGTAGTTGCGCTTCATTGAGCTGGTATGAAACAAATCTGAATTCTCGCGGCTCTATGCCGGATAATAAACGATATTTTATATCAACATCAGATTCACTTCTCTTAAACACGTTAGAATTTAAGGAATATGCACAATTGCTTAAAGATCGTTTAAATGAAGATGGATATATTGAAGCAGATCCTCACCAAGCAGATCTCGTTATCTATCTAGATTACTCCTTGGGTGAAAGGATATTGTCAAGTACATCAACAGGCAGTAGTACCTTTTCAACCGCAAAGTTCAATACCAATGTCAAATCTTCTTCAAGTGCAAATGGTTCGGTTAGGGCTAATGCAAGCGGAAATTCCGTTAGAGCCTATGGCTCAGGTAGCTCGCAAAAAAACACAACTTTGCAATCGGATGCTTACTCGTCTGCCTACACGACAACTACAAGTACTAACACATATAAGATACCGTTGTGGGTATCCATATGCGCAGTTGAAAAGAATACTCTTGAACCTGTATGGGAAGTTCAAGTATTTGATACTCTTTATCGTGAAGCTCAATTGCAAAGTGTTATGCCTTGGGTTATCTTAAGTGTCCAACCATATTTTGGTAAAAGTTCTCACGGAGAGAAGGTCTCAAAGGTAAATAATACCCGCGCAATAAAAGAAAAATATAATCTAATATGGCCATATTGAGTCATATCGATTAGTATAAGTTAGTTTACACAGCAAAAATTTCCATAAATCTTTGTCAGCTGTGATAAGCTGTGATAACAACTTCGGCCTCGCCGGATTGGCGAGGCCGAAATTGCTATTATTAATCAATCATTACACTATATACTTTCACTTGAATTTTGGTCGTCGTTTCGGGGCGATATGGCGTGTACCCCTGTGGAGAGAGGAGGGCAGGTCTGCGCCTGATTAGCGGTAGTCGCTGAAACGCTCCTGGAGTTTCTTGCGGGCGAAGAAGATGCGGCTCTTTACGGTGCCGAGGGGGAGGTCCATCTTTTCGGCGATTTCGTTGTACTTGTAGCCT
>JAAVFI010000037.1 GCA_014800815.1 Bacteroidales bacterium
AATGTTGAAATTCGTGCCTCGGAGGGCATTGGGTCTACGCTGCGACGCTATGGCCAACGGTCTCCTTACGAACTTGTACTCTAAAGCGTGGGCCTCCTTGATGCTGCGGTCTATGAGCACGAGGTCAAGCTCTGGTGTGAGGGTCATGAGCCAGTTGATGTAGCCGATGAGTACCTCGGTGGAGTCGGTGTCGGGATAGTCTACGACCTGAACGTTGATGCCGCCGCGACGACGTCGCTGTCGCTCGAGGGTGAAAATGATGTTGCGCTCCCACCAACGGAGGGAACGGCCAAACCACCGAGCGAATTCTGCGGTTATGTCGAGGAAACGGCGCATGACTCTGCAAAAATATGGTGCGCGAGGCGGGAGGTGTGCGGGTATATGTCGCCGGTGGGGAATTAGCAGAGACTACGCAATTTGCCATAATTCTGTTTTACAAAATAATTATGGTTATAATTTTTGCATATCGAAATTTTACACTATCTTTGCAGGCATAAAAGTTATGCACATCATCTCACATAGAAAACTCAAAGAGTTCTATGAATCTGCCGGCAACGGAGATTCAAGAATTGCGTTGGAACGGTGGTACGATATCGCTCAGCAAGCGCAATGGCATAATCTGTCGGAAATACGAGAGGATTTTCCGGCTACAGACTATGTCGGTAATCAGCACTACGTATTCAATATAAAAGGTAATAACTACCGCTTAGTCGTAGTTATAAAGTTTACAATAGGAAGAATCTTCATACGGTTTGTAGGAAGTCATCGAGAATATGACAAAATTGATTGTTCAAGCATCTAATAACAACGATATGGAAATTTCAAAACAGCAGTATGAGTATGCACTCAACCGTATTGAGGAGTTGCTGCCCCTTGTGACGGATGAAACTCCGATAAACGACAAGAACTCCATAGAGCTTACCATTGTATCAGATGTAGTTGAAGCTTATGAGAAGATTCATTATCCGATAGCAAAACCCACCATCGGAGAGCTGATCAGACTTTCTATAGAGGAAAAAGGTATGACTCAGAAAGAACTTGCCCAAGAGCTTGGAGTCAGTCCGTCAAGAGTCAGCGACTACATTTCCGGTCGTGCCGAACCAACTCTGCGTATAGCCAGAGCAATATGCCTAATTTTGGGGATAGCTCCGTCTGCTATACTCGGGATGTAAGGCTCCCCCAGCATCCCTCCGCTTCGCTGCGGTATGGCGGGGGCTACTAAGTGAATCGAGAGTGTTGCTGAACTCCCCTCCTGCGTGGACTCAGCCATGAATCGGCGTAGCCGGACGCCAACGTAGGGGGTGAACTTTCCCGGCACATCTCTCCGCCTGCGGCTCCGCTATGTGCCGGGTTATGAAGTAATCGATGTCCTAAGCCGGACATCACGTAGAGAATCAATGTGTTAGCATCTGTATACACTGCTATTAATCGGCGGCCTTCGGGCGCCTTGTAGCCGGGCAATCTGTACCCCCGGCATCCCTCCGCTTCGCTGCGGTATGGCGGGGGCTACTAAGTGAATCGGTACCCTGAGCGGGTACCTGCGTAGACGCTGCCATGAATCGGCGCCTTAGCGGTGCTAATCTTGATTATTTTTGAGCCACTCGGTGCGGACTTTATCGGGGAGGTGTGTGACTTTGAAATCGGAGAATGTGACTTTGAAACCGTCGCCGTCGGGACAGGCAGCAAACATGCCGATTTTGACGGGATGATTTGCTTCGAGCCATGCGTTGCGCATCATCACGTATTCGCGGTCGTCGAAGGAGTAAAAAATTTCGACGGCGTCGAGGCGGCGCACTGCTTTGATCCATATAGCATCGACGGGACGGTCGAGGGCTATCACGCTCCAGTCGGATGTGTGGTGTGTGACCACAGTGCTGAGGTTATACTTGCCGTCGACAAATTCTATGCCGGTCTTTATATAGTTTTCGTGGTCGAGGCGAATCATCATACCGGCCTGGTCGAACCGCACCTTGTAGTCGCCTGAGATTTTGACCTTGGCCTCGAATTCGCCGCCGTACTCGGCATAGTAGAAGGGTGCATCGTCGACGGTGAAGCCGTAGTGAGAGATTCGCCAGTAGTCGCTCTTGGGAGTGACATCCATGGTCAATTTGCCGGACTTTATTTCCCAACTCTCCGGCTCGTTGAACCAGTTCATTTTCTCGAGAGTCTGGGCTGAGGCCATTTGGCAGCCCAATATGCACAGTAAAGGAAGGATGAGTTTCTTCATAGGAATCAGAATTTTCTTGTTAACTTTGCAAAGTTAAGCACTTATCCCCTACTGAACAATGGCTAAAAATAACCATTTATCCACGCCTCTTGCAAGGCTCGACAGTCTGCTCAAAGAGCAGGCCGATGAAAGCGCTCAAGTCACTCCTATGTATATATATGACTACGCGCGCGGAGTGGCTTCGGTTGAAAATGCCGTGGTAGTGGTAAGTGATATGGCGGGGCGCAGCAGCAGGATATTTTGCGGAGGATTTGCCGATGTGCTCGGTATAGGCAACTACAATGAGGAAAATTCGATATGGGAGAAGAGAATTCTTGATATGATGACCGATGAGGAACGCGACTCCAAAATTGTGAGCGAGCTGCGCTTCTTCAATTTCACCCGACGGCTGCCCAAAAGGCGTCGCTCAGAATATTTCCTGAAGAGCAAGCTCCGCTTCGGCATTGCCAAACGCCGGAACATAGATGTGCTGCACCGTATGTACTATATCTATGGTGCCGACGGTGACTCGATTGCGTACACTCTCTGCATATACGAACCGCTCTCGGCCGACTTCAAGGGCAAGAGCGTAGTTGTGAACTCGCTTACCGGGGCATGGGAGGAGCTCGACTCGGGCAGAGACTCCAATATACTAACGCAGCGAGAGTGTCAGATACTCTCGCTGGTAGATTCGGGTATGAAAAGTAAGGATATAGCCGATGAACTTAATATCAGCACTCACACCGTAAGCCGGCATCGGCAGGAAATACTGACAAAGCTTCAGGTGAAGAATTCTCTCGAAGCCTGTCGCCGCGCCCGGTCGCTGCGACTGATATAGTAAGTCATGAAAATTAGTTTATACGACTTACTTATCAATCGCCGATGCTCTTCATAAGGTTGAGAGCGTCTACGTAGGCCGCTATGCCGGCCGCCACTTCGCGGGCATTCGACATGGCATGTACAACAGTGGCCTGGTTGCCTGATACGTCGCCGCCGGCAAAGACGCCTTTGCGGGTGGTCATGCCGAAGGGATATTCGCGGGTGAGCACATATCCTTTCGGGTCCACTTCTATGCCGTGAGTGGTTGAAACGATACGGCTTGCGGGTCCGCTGCCAACGGCGAGGATTACTTTGTGGCCTTTCACTATCTGCTGTTCACCGTCGCGCACGAGTGTGATGTCGTAGGTTCCTTC
This sequence comes from Bacteroidales bacterium, assembly GCA_014800815.1. Lineage (GTDB taxonomy): Bacteria > Bacteroidota > Bacteroidia > Bacteroidales > Muribaculaceae > CAG-873. Next base: position 3,400 of record JAAVFI010000037.1, read on the forward strand.
TTCGTCGGGCTTAATGGTGGTGAGTGACGTGTTCCACATGAATTCGACGCCTTCTGCAACAGCATCGTCGTATTCGGCCCTGAGCGCAGTCATATTCTCTATACTGCGGTGATATACGATAGTCACCTTCGAGGCTCCGAAGCGTAGGGCTGTGCGCGAGGCATCCATTGCGGTGTTGCCGCATCCTACGACGTAGACTACATCGCCTTCGACGATAGGCACTTCATTGCGGTTGATAAGGCCCTCGTTGTAGAGGCCTACGCGGCGGAGGAAGTATATGGCCTGGCGTACACCGTCGTACTGAACGCCTTCGATAGGGAGTTTCTTAGGTTTACCGGCACCTGTGCCCATGAATATGGCGTCGAAGCCCTGCTCGAAAAGAGCATCGATATTCATGTCGGGACCGATAGTGACACCTGTGGTGATGCGTACACCGAGCTGACGGATTTTCTCAATCTCGCTCTTTACGATAGTCTTGGGCAGACGGTATTCGGGAATACCGAATGTGAGCACGCCTCCGGCCTGAGGTTCCATCTCGAAAATCTCTACGTCGAAACCTCCACGGGCGAGTTCGCCGGCAACTGTGAGGCCTGCGGGGCCCGAACCGATCACCGCTACCCTACCGCGGTCTTTCTGCACTATGGGTTGACGGGTGAGGTGCATCTGAGTATCGAAGTCGGCCACGAACTGCTCGAGGCGTCCGATGTTGATGTGCGCTCCTTTTTTGCCGAGGACGCAATTGCCCTCGCACTGACGCTCGTGAGCGCACACTCGGCCACAGACCGCGGGGAGGTTGCTCTTGGCGTTGATAATGCTCATGGCGTTGCCGAGGTTGCCCATAGAGAGCTGATGAATCCAGTCGGGAATATCGTTCCCTACAGGGCATCCTTTCTTGCACTGGGGCACCTTGCAGTTGAGGCATCTTTTAGCCTCAGCTATGGCTTCCGCCATTGTATATGATGAATTTTCCACGTCGCTGTATTTATTGTGTATTCAGTATGAGGCTGCAAAGTTCGGCAGAATCTGTGAGATATACAAGACTTACTTAGATAGTCGAGAGGCAATCTTTGTATCGGCAGAGCGCCTCGAGGAAATAATAGTCGGCGTAGTTGAGAGGAGTATCAATCTCGGAGCCGTGAGGGAGAGATCCGGTAGAGTGCATGAGCACGAAGCCGTTGTTTGTACCCTTTTCGGCGAGGTAACGGTCGGAAGCGAGCGACTTGAGAATCTTTTCGGCATAGGCGAAATATTTCTTGCCGTTTTTCACTTGCTTGCTCAAATCGATGAGACCGGAGGCGATTACGGCAGCTGCAGAAGCATCGCGGGGTGTAGACGCGTCTTTTACGGCATCGAAGTCCCAGAGGGGAACGAGGTCGTCGGTCTGATTTTTCGAGATAATCATCTCTGCTACAGCCACAGCGTGGTCAAGGAACTCCTTGCGACCTGTATTGCGGTAGGTCTCTGTGTAGCCGTAGAGCGCCCAACCCTGGCCGCGGGCCCAGGATGAATCGTCGTTCTTGCCCTGGAAAGTCTGGCGGCACTCGACAGTGCCGTCGGCATTGTAGCTGACTACGTGGAAGCAGCTCTTGTCGGCGCGGAAATGGTACTTGAGGGTGGTGAGTGCATGGGTTGTGGCAACGTCGGCATAACGCTTGTCGCCGGTGAGTTCGGTTGCTTTGTAGAGCAAGTCGAGATTCATCATATTGTCGATGATAACGGGGAAATTCCACGGACCGAAATCCCATGAACGTATACATCCGATAGCGGGGTCGAAGCGTCCGGCAAGATTCGAGGCGGTCTCTACGAGGACGCTCTTTATAGAATCGGAGGGGGCGAGACGGAGGGCGTTGCCATAGCTGCATCCGGCCATAAAACCGAGGTCGTGGGTATCTGTCATCTTGGATACGGGCAGGAGCATATTGGTGAAGCGCTTGGCCTGCTCCTGAAGTTCGGTCTCGTCGGTGAGCTGATAGGCGAGCCAGAGGCTACCGGGGAAGAAACCGCTCGTCCAGTCGGAATAGTTGCAGAAGTGTGTAGTGCGGTATTCGCTCGGCGAAGGATGAATAAGTAGTTCTACCTCAGGCTTGAAATCAGCAGGTGCACACTCCATCTGAGTACTGAGCTGCTCGAGTGAGTAATCGCTCTTGACCGACCTCGGGAATTGACCATTGACTGAAATTGAGTGAGCGGTAGCTATCAGTTGAGTTTTGGCATGGTCTACGGCATTGTCGAACCATGCTTCGGGCTGCTTTGCATTGAGTGAAACAACGCAAAGTGATGCTATGGCCAGTGAGAGATATGTTTTCATATATTTTTGCGTGGTATATCAGATTAGTAACCTGGATTATTTTTTCCTTCAAGAAGGGGGTTGGACTGTATTTCTTTAAGAGGTACGGGCAGGAGTTCGCTGCGACCGTCGACGAAATTGCGACAGGCGGGATATGCAAGGTTGGTGCCTGCGTTTACCACCGAGGCCTGACCGAAGAGTCGGAGAGCCCGGCCGAGGACGCCCCAGCGGATGAGGTCGTATTTGCGCTGACCCTCGAAGGCGAGTTCGAGGCCGCGCTCGAAATATAGCACGGTGCGGATCTTACCGGCCTCGGTGCTGTCGTCGATGAAGGTAAGGGTGTGCTTGACCTTGGTAGGAGCCATAATTTTCGCGTAGTTGCCGGTGCCGACAGCCGTAGCTCCTGCACGCTCACGCACGCGGTTGATGAGCTCCCATGCAAGCGGGGTGTCGCCGAGTTCGTTAGCGGCTTCGGCAGCGAGAAGGACTATGTCGGCGTAGCGAAGGGGGCAGAAATTTACATCGGCATAATTGAGGTTTTTGTTCCAACTTTCGGAGCTCATCCACTCGCGGCGCCATTTGCCTACATACCAGCTTGTGTTGGGTCGGTTGTTCTTGACATGCTGCTTGTTGGCTGAGTTCCAATCGAAGCGGTAGGTGCAGATATTGATGTCGCGACGCTCGTCGGTAGCTTCGTAGAAGCTCTGCCACTCGGGTACGACATAGAAGAAACCGTTGGCTCGACCCATGAAGTTGTTGGTCTCGGCAGCCGATATTCCGTCGGGAGTTGCCACTGCCGGGCCGATATATACGCCCCAGGCGCTACCGTTGCGTCGGCCCTGCTCGTGAGTCATAGGTATCTCCCAGAGAGTTTCGACGGGGTTGGCAATACCTGCCGATGTGTTCTTGAAGTATTCGGCATATCCGCCGGGATGAAAGTTGTGGACGCCTGCGGCTTCGAAAGCTTTCCACTGCTCGAGTACCTGACGGTAGAGAGCGGTGCGGGTGCTGTTGTCGGGGCGAGAGAGTTCGCCGTCCATAGAGAGGCTGTAGCCGGCGCGCTGCATGAGCACTCGCATGAGCATGCCGCGTGCCGCACCCTGACCGGGGCGCTCGGGAGCTCCTGCTGCGGTCCAGGGAAGATTGTCGGCGGCGAAGGTGAGGTCGTCTACAATGATGTCGTAGATGTCCTCGCGGTCGCGACGGGCACCGAAGGCGCCCTCGTAGGTGGCGGTTGATTCGGTTTTAAAGGGTACGTCGCCCCAGTTTACCACAAGGTCGTAGGCGATGAAGGCGCGGAGGAAGCGTAGCTCGGCAACGAGCTGCACGAGGCGTTCGTCGGAGGGGTAGGCCTTCATGTTCTCAATGCCTTCGATAGCGAGATTCGCGCGGTTTACCGACACATATTTCTGCTCCCAGAGAGTCTGAATCCACGTGTTGGTGGAGTTCACGGCGTAGTGTACGATATCGTGCACCTGATTGTCGTTGTGGGTGCGGTTGGTGAAATACATATCGTCGGAAGCGGGGAGAGCCATCTGATACCAACCGTAGTGAGTATTCTCTGAGATTGCTCCGTAGACACCGAGCACGGCAGACTCGGCCCTTTCGACGTTGGCGAAGAAGTTATCGCGGTCGTAGCCCGAAGAAGGGGTCTCATCGAGGATATCGGAGCAGGAAGCGAGAGTCGAAGCTGCAGCGATGATTGCGAGAGTGATATATTTATTATGTTTCATAATAGCGGTTTAGAAGGTGATGTTAAGACCGAAGAGGAAGGAGCGGCTGAGGGGGTATGCTCCGAAATCTATGCCGGGAGTGAGACCGCTGCGCATAGTAGAGACTTCAGGGTCGAAACCGGTGTACTTGGTTAGGCAGGCGAGATTGTTGCCGGTGAGGTACAGGCGGAGTCGCTTCACACCGAGGCGTTTGAGTCGGCGTTCGGGGAATGTGTAGCCGATGGTGATGTTGGAGAGCTTGAGATAAGAAGCGTCTTCCACGCCCCAGGAGTGGATGTAGTTGTCGCCCTGCTCCATGTCGTAGTAGGCGGCTACGGTCTTGCCGGCATTGAGTGCGGCGAGTTCGTTGGGGTCGGTAACAATATCACCGGCGGCGTTGACTGTCATCCAGCGGTTTGCGCTCGACGAAACGGCGAGAGCGTTGGTATTCTGCACGCCTGATTTTGCGTTGATGAGCTTGGTGGCATTGAGCACGTCGTTGCCGATGCTGAAAGTCAGGAATACGGAGAGGTCGAAGTTGCGATAGAAGAAGTTGTTGTTCAGGCCGCCGAAGAGCTTGGGAGCAGCGTTGCCGATCACGGTCTTGTCGTCTTCATCTATTATGCCGTTGTTGTCGCGGTCGCGGAATTTCCACATACCGGGGCGTACGGTAGCTGCATTCCCCTGATAGGGTACACCTTCTTTGAGGGTGTAGGTGTGAGTGCGCTCGTTGTAGTTGAAGTCGCTCACCTGATAGAGACCTTCGGTTTCGAAGCCGTAGAACTGGCCGATAGGGGCGCCGACTTCGAGGAGGTGGGTACTCTGGTTGAAGCCGAAGCGTCCTTCGTAGAGCTGACGGTCTTCGCCGGTGAGGCGTACCACTGTATTTTTGTTGTGGGAGAGGTTGAGTGTTGTACGCCAGGAGAAATTGCGGTTGCTGATGTTTACGGTGTTAATGGCAAGGTCTATGCCGACGTTGCGGGTTGCACCGGCGTTGAGGAGCATTGTGGTGTAGCCCGACGAAAGGGGTACCTGAGCGTTGAGGAGCAGGTCGTTACTTTCGTTGATATAGAACTCGGGGGCCACGGTGATGCGCTGGTTGAGCATGCCGAAGTCGACACCGACATTGAAGGTCTTGTTGGCCTCCCATTTCAGCTTGGGGTTGGGGATGTTGTTGGCAACATAGCCGGGCTGTACGGTTCCGCCCATAGCTGCGAGAATGGAGGTCATGAGCGCTAGCGAGTTATAGGAGCCGATGCGGTTGTTGCCTGCGAGGCCGTAGCCTGCGCGGAGCTTGAGGTCGGAGAGCCATGTAACATCGGTGAGCCACTTTTCTTCTTTAATACGCCAGGCGGCGGATACGGCGGGGAAATAACCCCACTTTGTATTCTTGCCGAACTTGCTTGAGCCGTCGGCGCGGAAGGTAGCCGAAATCAGGTAGCGGCTGCTGAAGTCGTAGTTGGCACGGGCGAAGAAGGAGAGGAGTTTGTCATCGTCGTTGTAGCTCGAGGTGATAGCCGAGGGGGTACCGAGGCCCATGTCGTTCAGGCCGAAATCATCGTTGGGGAGGTTGATAACGGAAGCGTTGAGAGTCTTGGTAGTTCTTGCGATGTACTCCTGCCCAACCTGGACGGTGATGCGGTTTTTCTTGTTGATGCGGCGGTCATAGCTGATGACATTCGAAATTGAGAATGTACCGTACTGACTGTTGCTTACGCTGCCGTGAACACCTTCACGCTTACCCATAATCGAATTCGAGCCGAAGAAGAGCTCGCGATCGTAGGTCTGGTGACGCATGCCGGTATTGTTTCTGAAGGTCCAGCCTTTGCCGAGGTTGAAACTAAGGTTGACGCTCGCCGAGAATGTGCGCTGAATACGGTCGTCGCGTTCGCTGCGGGCTGCCAAGACGGGGTTTACAAGCTGGTCGTTGTTTTCGTCGAGAATGGGATCGTAGCCTGCGAGGAGGTCGTCGTCGCTGCCACGGAAGCCGATAATGGGTCGGTACTGGAGAATCTGTACGAGCTTATTGAAGCGGGCGTCGACGTTGGAGCCACCCTCGTTGGTACCGTTGCCGGCAACGCCTGCGCCGGTGGTCTTCACGTAGTCGTAATTGACACGTCCGCCGATAGTGAGTCGCTTGGAGATGCGAGTGCGGATATTACCGGCGATGCTGTGCTTGTAGCTGCCTGAATTGACCATGGCGCCTTCGTCGTTGAAGTAGCCGTAGCTCATGTAGTAATCCACGCCTTCGACACCGCCGCTTACGGTAGCGCGATAGCTCTGAGTGGTGGTGGTGCGTCCCATAGTCTCGTCGAGCCAGTCGATGCCGGGGCGATTGGCGTAGTTCTCGGCGATGTCGGCGAAACCGCCGTAGCGGTTTTGCCAGCCAAGTACTGCGGCACCGGCATCGGAAGCCCAGCCGATAGTACGCTCGTAGTCGGCAAGCGCAAACTCCTCGCTCGAAAGTACGTCGAGCTTGTTGGCGAGCTTTCGTACACCGAAGTATGCGTCGAAGTTTACGGCGGCTTTGCCATTTTTATTCGAACCGCTTTTTGTGGTGATTACGACTACACCATTGGCACCGCGGGAGCCATAAATAGCTGTGGCGGAAGCATCTTTGAGTACGTCGATAGTCTCGATATCACCGGGGTTGAGGTTGCTCATGCCGTCTTCGGAGGGCATGCCGTCGATTACGTAGAGAGGTTCGTTGCTCTGGGTAATCGAGATACCGCCGCGGACGCGCACCGAGGGAGTTGCGCCGGGCTGGCCGTCGCTCATCACAATCTGGACACCCGATACACGGCCTGCGAGAGCCTGAGTGGCGTCGCCGCCGGGAGTCTTGAGCATGTCTTCGCCTTTGACAGAGGATACGGAACCTGTGAGGTCTTTTCTTTTTACTGTGGCGTAGCCGATAGCAACGACTTCTTCGAGGGCTACCGAAGAGGGCTCCAGGGTGACGCTGATTGCGTTGCGGCCCTTGAGTTCTACGGTCTTATCGGCCATGCCGACGTATGTAAAGACGAGTGCACCCTTCTTGAGATTGGGCACGTCGATAGAGAATTTTCCGTCGATGTCGGTCGCCACGCCGGTTTTGCCGTCTTTGAGTCGGACAGAGCCACCGATCACGGGCTCGCCTTCGTTGTCGAGGACTGTACCGGTAACTATTTCGGCAAATGCATACTGTCCGCCGGCTATCATTGCGGCGACAAATGCACTGCGGAGATATTGCTGTATATTCATGAGTATTAATTAACTGTCGGATTAAAATACTGAGCGGCTGTTGGCCGGAGTGATGTCTGTGTATTCGTCGGCCTTAACCGTGCCTCCGATTTTGTCTACTATGATGGTTGAATTGGTGTATTTGCGGGTGTAGGTGGCGCCTCCGATCGTAAAGGCGTCGCTTCCGTAGCTGAGTCCTGTGGCAGTGCGCTTGTTCTCAATGGTGAGGGCGGGAGCTTTGGAGGGGTCGAGCTCGGCGGAGATTGTCCAGTTGCCTATAAGGATGTTGTCGCCGTTGAGCTGAGTTTTGGCAAAGTCGTCGTTTACATCAGCGGTGAGTATCACGGCGAGGATTCTTACTTTGTCCTTGCCTGCGACGGTGGCCGAGAAGTGCCACTGGTCGGGATACTTAGGGCCCTGAACGGCGGGCGGAACGGCGAAGTCGCTTGTCTGAGAAAGGTTGAGCTGACTGTCGGAGAATAAGAGCAGTTTTGACTTTGTGCTGCCTGATTCTACCGTTGCCGAACCGTCGGCATCAATCGCAAAGGTAGTATCGGAGTGCAGGAGCCAATCCCACTTTGCCGCCTCATAGGCTTCGAGTTCGTCGTAGATAACTACGATATTGCCCTGAAGCATTGCCACGTGCCTTCTGTAGCGGGTGAGCGGTGTCTCGCCGAAACCGTTTTCGGGAGTCTGGGTGATGCCTGCTGCTGCAAAAGAAGCGAGCCACATGGGGTCGTCGGTCACGCCGCAGTAGGCGTGTGATGCGTCGCCGAGAGCGTAGCTGATTGTCGAACCACCTCCGGCTCTTACCATGGCTCCGTAGGCCTTGGTTGTATAGGGCTGGCCGATGCCGTTGACGAGGATTGTATTGTGAGCGCGGCTGTGGCGGTACGACATCAGATTGTGAGCGTCGTCGAAGTTCTGGTAGTAGCCCGAGCTGTGGAATACGGGCTTGCCTCCATAGTAAAGATTGAAAGCATTCTGCGACGCCGTGGTATGGCTGCCCGAGCCGAAGCCTGAAGAGCGGAATGCGAGGGCAAGGTCTTCGGAGGTGTTTCCGATGTTGCTGTGCATGGTCACTTCGCCTGCATCGGGATATATCGACATGTTTGAGACTGTCGAGGGTACTTCGCAGGGATAGTTGCTGTCGAGACGGGTCATGCGGTAGAGACGGAGCTCGTAGTCGTTGCGGAGGAGCGAAAGATTCTGAGTGGCATACCAGCCGGCGAACTCATCGCCTGTCTCGGCCGCGAGGAAATCTGCGAATGCAGGATACTGGCGGTTGGTGGTGGTGAAGCTCTCGCTCTGGTCGCCGAAGCCTACACCCATGGAGTTGGTCGGGCATGAGTAGCAGAGGCTTTTGCCTGCCGCACGATACCAGGGGTGAGAGAGGAAATCGAAGCGGGTAACGTAGCTCAGGAGTTTGGGCATGTAGGCGAGAGTGAGGATGTTGGCACTCATATACCCTACTCCATTGTGCCAGAGGCCGTCGCGCGAAAATCCTGTAGCGGGGGCGCGTGTGCACCAGAGTTCATAGTAATACTCGAGGTAAGGGAGTACCTGCTGAGAGTAAGCGGGATTGTCGAAGAGAGTGAAGGCTGTCTGGAACATCACCCTCAGGTTCTGCTGCCAGAAGTGGTTGTCAAAGATATGATTTTCCTGGTAGCCGATGTTTGGTTCGGTAAAGCGTACGAGGGCTCTCATCATCTGTTCTTCGGCAGCTGAAAGTGTCTGTGCCGGGAGACGCGAATAGAGAAGGTCGTAAATCGCTGTGATTGAATATGTAATAGCCGAAGTGGCAAAATTTGCATTGAAAAGCTGACCGTCGGAGGCGGGGTTTGCAAGCATTGCCTCGAGTATCGAAATGAGTTTTGCGGCATATTTATCTGTGCCTGTGAGTATATAGGCATCAGAGAGCCACATCACATTGTTCATCAGTGTACCGTAGTCACTGTATAGCTTGTTGATGTTTTCTGTATCTAACGACAATGCACCGTCGGCTCTTGACATCATCATCCTGTACTCGGGATGTGAAGGTGCATTGGCGCGGTAAACGTCCTCGGCAACGTCTATGAAACAATTGAGTCGGGGATGACGGCGCGGGGAGTTGGTTAAAAATACTTCGAACGACGGGGTTGCGAACTGCTCCTCTTCTCCTGTGATACAGAAGCTGTTGACGTCGCTCCAGTCCTCGGATTCATTGCGGAAACGCCAGAACCATGTTCCGTTGTCGAGGATTCTGTGAGGGCTGAACATACACCACTGCTGCCAACCGGAGGTAATAGTGGCGGAGGATTGAAAAGTGGAGTCGGGAGAGAGCTGGAATTGAATCCTTTCACCGGTCTTCATTGACTGAGGAACGATGAGGGGTGCGGGATTGACAAAAATAGTGCTCTCAGCCAGCGGATATGGCCTTGTTCGGATTTTTTCGTGATACTCCGAGACCTTGGAAACCTCCTGTCCCGGCTGAGTCTGCGGGATATCGAAAATTTCCTCTGTCGAACAGGACACACAAGCGATTGTCAATAATATAGCCGAGAGTTTTTTCATGATTGGTTGTTTAACGAGCCGGGAAGCGGAGAAGCGATTCACCGCTTCCCGGTAATTATATGACTAATGGTATGTTACTCAAAGATAGTAATCATAGGACGGCACAGAGCTGTCTGATTCTTGGCAGAAGCGACTGCGATCTGAGCGGCCTGAGCGTTGGGGGTGTCGCCGGCATTCATGCGCACGCCGGAAACATTACCGTTGCTGTTGATTGTGCAAGAAGCGTAGTTGACGGTTGCGATAGGATCACGGTCGAAGATGTCGGGATACTCGGGGAAGAGAGCCTTGAAAGAATCGCTGCCGGTTGCGGGGTCGCCGGTGTTGGTGGGATAAAGCATCCAGAGCCAAGCTGAGAGCTGGTTGAGGGTGGGGATATACCATTCGCTCACGTTGTCACCTATAACAGCGTGCTTGCCCTGCCATGCGGTGAATGTGTCGGCAAACGCAGAACCTGCAAAGGAAGTGAGGAACGATGCGGTACCTTCGGCACCGTTGACCCAGGTTGTTGCAGTAAGGCCGGTAACAAAGTCGTCGCCATTGAGAGCCTGACGGCCTTTCTCAACATTGCTGAGTGCTACAGCGTAGCCCTTGATGTTCTTGCCTGCAAATTTAGCGTCGTAGTTAGCGGCAGCATCGCCGTTCATGGCACCGAGATAGAATACGATACCTTCTGCTTCGTCGGCGGTTGCAACTGCCTCGCCTGCGGCATTCACGTAGGAGCCGATTTCGAATTTGGGAGCTTCGGGCTTGTTGTAGCCGGGGTCTACGCCTACGCCGATAGTAATGTCGCTGAGAGCTACATCACCGATAGTTGCGGCGATATTGATCTGGAAATTCTCGTTGAGGGGCACATTGCCGTTCTCGATAGTGATAGTCTGGGTGAGACCTTCAGAGAGGGCGATAGTGATGTCGCTGTCGAGAGCGGTCATATCAACGGGAGCGAACACGAAGGTGCTGAACCAGGGAGTGGCAGCGGCGTCGAACGCGGCGTTGGTGTACTCGAGTTCGGCAGTAGCATCAGCGGTACCGTTGAATACATTGTAAGCTGCAGGAGCAGTGTATGTCACGGTCATCTTCTTTGCAGCAGCAACTTTTTCGGGGTTGTTGGGTACAAAGTTGATGTTTGCGAAAGGACGTGTAAGAGTAACGTTTGCACCGTTTTTGAGTGCATCGAGTTTGCCACAGAAAGCGTCGGTGGCAGCGATAGCGGCTTCGTCGGAGAGGTCGTAGGCAGTGGTATTGTAGTTTACGGCCTTGAGGTCGGCGGTATTGTAAACCGACTTACCGGCAGCGTCGATATATTCTGCCCAGAAGAGTGCTTTTACGCCAAGTTCCTGATCGGCGGCGGTGATTACGAATGTACCTGTGCCTGTAGCAGCGTCGATAGCGGCAGTTTTCTGTGCGCCTACGGTGTTGTTGTTTTCGTCGAGGAGCTGGAGCACGCAGTGCATGGTGTATCCTTCGGGGAGTTCAACAGCAGCACGGCTCATGGGAGCAACAGGTGCATTGACGGCAATGGTGATGTCGGAATTGCCACCGAAGACGGGTTCGTCGGTAGAAGAGCAGCTCACCATGGCGAGAGATACTCCGGCTACCATAAGCATAGAAGAAATCTTTTTCATGATAGTTATATGTTTGGTTTATAATTTTTATCTTTCGGGAGTTAAAGTACCGACATCAACGGTGATATCGCCGTCGAATCCGGGGTCGATGTTGAGGCCGCCGTCAGCTGTCGAGGTGAGGAAACGACCTCTGACAATGGTATTCATATTTCGTGCGATAGGCAGGTTGACTATCGAGCGTGAGATAGTCTCACTGTTTTCATTCACGATTTCAATCTCTACGGGGACTTCAAGATTTTCATCGGGGGCGACGAATAAGTAGTCGAAGCCGAGGCTTACCGTAGAGTCGTCGGGGAGTCTGAATCCGGTGTTGTAGGCCATGTAATTCAGCGAGTGCTTGCGCACCTGATCGTAGCAGTTGTAACCTACTGCCAGATAGCCCGAGTACTTGATGCGTGCGGTGAAGGTATTTCCATTTACAGAGCCTTCGGCAAGACGACGCTTGAAAGCTTCCACGTCGGTGCTTATAAGCTGATAGCGACCGAGGGGGCGTGTGAGGACGATATCGGCATTTACCTTGGCATTCCACTCGTCGGCATAAGGGAGGAGGTCGAGGTCCACGTAGCCCGAGTAGGCATCTTTGGCATTATTATTCGCACGATAGCTGCCGTTGTTTATTACCGGAGTGAGCGTGCTTGCATTGTAGAATAACTGAGCCTCGGGGTCGGAAACTCTTACGTAGTCGCTCCACACCACAATTCTGTAGCTTGATGCGTGGAGGCGCATGCTCACGGGAACAGAGAATGTGGTCGCTTCGAGATTTTCATCATAAATCACCTGACGGTTGACCACTTCCCTATCGCGGTTGTAGGCTTCGACTATGAAACGGTGCATGACCGAATCGGGCATTTCAAAAATGGTCTGGTCGGTGCCGGGGAGCTCAAGGTTGAGAGTTATTTCAGCATTAAGAACCACCTGAGTAGGATCAACGCCGAGTTCGCCGTCAGCGGTGAGCTCAGGCTCCTCATGCAGCGTGCAGGAGCCGGCTCCGAGCGCTGCCATGAGAGTTGCAACGATGATAAATATATTCTTTTTCATAATCTGCATTATTTGCCGAGTCGATAGCTCAGGCTGATTCCTATTTTAGTGGGGCCGAAATAATTCCGGGTTTTGGTGTTGATAAGAGCTCCGTTGTCTATATTATAATATCTATTGTATTGTGTATTAGCGTAGCCTGCTGCAAGCGAGAACTCAGCGCTCCAACGGCTATCGATCGGTAAAACGTATGTGTAACTTACGGATGCACTTACAAGGGGGCGACCGGAGGTATTCTGATAGCGGATATCATCATGGCGGAAGTTGTATGAAGCAACCCCTGCATTAATACCAAACGCGCTTCCGCGTCCGATATTGCCCAACCAGTAGCGAACTTCGGGCTGAACGGCCACAATCCGCAGTCCCATGTCGTTTTTCCAGTCCCAGAGACTCCAGATAACGGGAACGTCGACTGAGAAATGACGGGCAACCTGAATTTCAAATTCCGCATTGAGAATGGCGAAGGCATCGTAGGCGAGGTTGGTCTTGAGAGCCATAAACCTGCCGGGAGCACCGGTCTCTGCCTTGCGCTTCCCGGGCTTCCCGGTCTGCGCCGCCGGGAGCGAAGGAGCTGCGGGGGCTTCGACCTTTCCTTTGGTCTGAGCCGTCTTCTCGGGAGGAGCCGAGGTCCTTATTCTCGGCGCCTGCGCCTGTGCCGAAAATGAGGAAGACAGCGCGGCCAGAATGATTGCAAAGATATAATGTTTCATGTCAGTTTAAATTTCAAGTTCAGGTACAACGTCTTCCAGAGTTGTCACAAATCCGTTCTCGGTCACCACTGTGGCATCGCCCTTGTAGGATATGTTCACATCATCTTTAGTGGACCTTACGTAGAACGAGGGTGCTCCTTCGGCCTTGAGGTTGACGCTGATGAGCCAGCCTCCGGCTTTGATGCGGCCGTCCTCGAGAATCTCGGGATCGGGAGAGGGACGTTTGGTGGGATGAGTGTTGATAATGGTCGCGAAGCGATATACTTTCGAGCCTTCGGAGATGCCGGTGAAGTGGTAGTGATTGGGGTACTTATTGAATACACCGTTATCGTCGGCACGCAGCCAGTTGACAGGTTCGACTTTAAACTTGTCGGTGGTCTCGCAGGAGAGTTTCCCGGTAGAGAATATATATGCGTCGGAAGCAGCACCCTTGTTGGTCGCCGTCACATGTACCCAGTGGGGATTGCTCTCGTCGAGTTCGAGAGGATTGGCCACCGCATGGAGTGTATAGTGCCAGGGGATAATGGAGTCGGCCTCAAGTTCATCGTAGATGAAGATGTAACCGGTATTGCCGAGCTGAACAAGGTGGCGACGGAATTTCTTGAGAGGAACATCGTCCCAGCCGTTTTCGCGGGTGTACTCCACGTCGCTGTCTTTGCCACGCTGAAGCCAGAGGGGAGAGATGACCTTGCCGTAGGCGTTGCTTGCATCGCCGAGCACGTAGTTGATTTTGTCGCTGTTGTAGTAGCGGGGAATCCAGCCGTAGCCCTCGACACCGAGACGCTGACCCATGCCGTCGGGCAAAATGGTGTTGTGGCCGAACGAACCGCGGTGGCAGATCATTGAGTGAACGTCGGTGAACTCGATGTGATGACCCGCGCTATAGAAAAGCGGAGCGCCGCCGCAAATAGTGTTGAAAGCATTCTGGTTGGCGAGAGCGTGCGAGGTGGAGCCGTAGGGGCTGCTGCGGAAACTTACCCAGTAGTTACCGCCGGGACGCTCCCACGAAGTCATGAAAGAAGCAAGTCCTGTTTCGGGGAATACATATCCGGGCATGAGGTCGGTGAGGCCGGGGCCTTCGGGAAGTGCCTTATCGGTCTGAAGTCGGAACCATGCAAGGTCGCCGGGCTTTGAGAGGAGAGCCTTCTTGAGATACTCGGGCTCTTCTTTGAGGGTACGGTTTACGAAGTCGGCGGCATAGCTGTTGTTGCACAGACGGGCGAGAGCATCGAGATAACCGATACGGATAGAGTTGGGGCGGCCTACTCTGAGGTGAGCAGAACCGTTGCCGGCGCTCTTTGAGAACGGAGGTTCGTTATAGATAGTGTACATGATGTTATTCTCGTACCAGGGGTCGGAGAAAAAATCATAACCCGTAATCTGCGAATAGAAGTAGGGAACTTCCACAAGTGTGCGAGTATTTACGGTGAAGTACATATCGCCGTTGTGCCAGCCACCGTCGCGGTTAAGACCGGGGAAGCGTGCAAGCCATACATTGTAGCAGTAGTCGCTCCAGAGGTCGCTCTCGGGCAACTCGCCGTATGTGGCAAGTGCCGCCATGGTGGTGATGCGGAGTGTCATCTGCCAGATGTGATTTTCCGCTATATGATTTTCAAGATAATTGTTGAAGCGATTGTACATGTTAGTACCCTTGTCCTTGACCGTCTGAAGCAATACTTCTTTCTGCTCGGGAGTGAGGAAATCGTAGAAGGTGTCGTAGGCCATTGAGGCGAGCGACAGGAGTGTGCCGTCGTTGAAGTCGCCGCGAACGTTTTTATTCTTGTCCCAGCCTGTCATTACGAGTACACGGTTGAGAGCCTCATTGGCATAGCGGCGGTCCTTTGTAAGAATATACGCACGTATGAGAGCCTCGCAGTTCGACTCCTCGGCATCGATTATTCGGCGGCTCTCGCTGGTAAGATAAGAGTTGCGCTGCATGTCGTTGGTGAGGTTGGCGAGATTGTCGGTGCGGATATCCTCAATACGGCGCATGGGCGACTGCAGAACTTTTTCGGCTGCTTCAATATACCACTGACGTTCGGGCTTGCCTTTGGACTGAGCAATGAAGTTGTCCCAGTTGTCGGCCTGCACGAGGATGCGGGGGTGCGACGCAGGAAGTTTTGCTATGAACTCACTGTAGCTCGGGGGAGTGAAACGGTGACCGTTGTCGGCAACAGTAACAGTATATACAGGACTCCATGTATCGGCGCCCTGCTCATCGACAAAACTGTACTGCCAGTAATATGTACCGGGCGCAAGGGCTTTGTCGGGGTTGTGGAAGGGCCAGATAGTTTCGACTGTCACAACATCCTTGTTGAGATTTTTGTCGGTCGAATAGCGGAGTTTATATTTGAGCTTGCTCTTGTCAACTTTCTTTTCGGTGTGCTCGAAACCATCGAG
This sequence comes from Bacteroidales bacterium, assembly GCA_014800815.1. Lineage (GTDB taxonomy): Bacteria > Bacteroidota > Bacteroidia > Bacteroidales > Muribaculaceae > CAG-873. The sequence goes on from JAAVFI010000037.1 coordinate 18,938, forward strand.
AGGAGCACCTGTACCGCGGGCCCACACGGGAAGGGGCCACTGGAACGAAACAGCGCGGTCGTCGACTACAGAGCCGTCGGCGGGGAAGGGAGTGTCGCGGCTTTCGTGCATGAGACATACATCATCGAGACGGATGTTAGCTCCGATCTGATGCTGTTTTGCCGACGCTGAAAAGATAGCCGTCAGACCCAAGGCCAATATGAAAATGTGATTCGTTTTCATGATATGGTTAATCAGTTAATTTTCTTGTTGCAAATTTACGAAAAAAGGGAAAGATGATTCGTATTCTCCTGTAGTTTGGGCGTTTAAAAATTTAGAATATACTTTTTAAAATGTTGAATTTGATTTTAAAATTGTTGATTCTTTACATTTCAAGGGTCGGAAGACGGTCTTCAAGCCTAAAATCGGCACCATTTTCGGTGATTTTCCCGGCTTGACCGGGAACGCTTATACCACCCATTTTTCCGAACACTATCCTACCCTCTTCCACCGAATGAATACGCGTAGAAGCAACAACGGCAGTCCCCGTCAAAGCGAAGACTGTCGTTGTCAGTATCAGATTTTTAAACCTGTCGATCATTTCATCTCGGTGTAGGTCACTTTGTCCATATCACCGTAGTCGAGGTTTTCGCCTCCCATACCCCATATGAACATGTAGTTGGAGGTGCCGGCGGCGGCGTGGATAGACCATTCGGGAGCCATTACGGCCTGCTCGTTGTGGAGCCAGATGAGGCGGTTTTCCTGCGGTTCGCCCATGAGGTGGCAGATTGCGTTGCCCTCGGGTACGTTGAAGTAGAAGTAGCACTCTACGCGGCGGTCGTGAGTGTGGGCGGGCATGGTGTTCCATACCGAGCCGGGCATCAGTTCTGTCAGACCCATCTGCAGCTGGCAGGGGCCCTCTTCGAGTACGTTGTTGGTGATGAGCTGGTTGATGTAGCGGTCGTTGCTCTCCTCGAGGCTGCCGGCGTGCATGCGGTTGGCCTTGATACTGCCTTTGCGGCCGTCGATAGTGATGAGCTGGGTCTTGTACTCTTTGTGAGCGGGGGTGGAGTTGATATAGAACTTGGCGGGAGTGGCCAAGTCTTTGCTGCGGAAGGTGACGGATTTCTTGCCGCGACCTACGTAGAGGGCGTCGCGGAAGCCGAGTTCGTAGTCTTTGCCGTCGACGGTGACGATTCCGGCACCGCCGATGTTTATCACGCCGAGTTCGCGGCGCCGGAGGAAGTAGTCGGCCTTGAGAGGATCGATTGTCTCGAGCTCTACAGTCTGTCCTACAGGGATTACGCCGCCGTAGATTATGCGGTCGTACATCGAATAGGTGAGGTTGATTACGTTCTCCTCGAGCACCTTAGGCATCATGAAGTGCGAGCGGAGCTGCTCGGTGTCGTAGTTCTTTACGTCGTCGGGGTGGCAGGCGCGAAGTATGGTATAATTTGTCTTGGCGGCTCCCATGAGGCTGACTGCCGAAAGGAGGACGCTGAATATTAGCTTTTTCATTTTTGAAGATTGGATATTAGGTTTAATGCTGATTTACATTTCTCTGTAATCTCGGCGGGTGTGGCACCCTTGGGGAAGAGTTTGGAGCCCATTCCCACGCAGTACACGCCGGCTTTGAACCATGCGGCAAGGTTTTCTTCGGTAGGTTCTACGCCGCCCGTAACCATGAGTTTGCTCCAGGGCATGGGCGCGAGGAGGCCCTTGACGAATTTCGGGCCGAGAACATCGCCGGGAAATACTTTGCAAAGGTCACAACCGGCTTCCTGGGCGAAACCGACCTCGGAGATGCTGCCGCAACCGGGGGTATAGGGTATGAGGCGACGGTTGCAGACTTTGGCAACATCGGGGTTGAACAGCGGGCCGACGACGAAGCAGGCGCCGAGCTGTATGTAGAGGGCGGCTGTGGGGGCGTCGACAACTGAACCGACTCCGAGTGCCATTGACGGGCAGGCCTCGTCGGCGTACTTGACGAGTTCTGCAAATATCTCGTGGGCGAAATCGCCGCGGTTGGTAAATTCGAATGCCCTTACGCCGCCTTCATAGCAAGCACGGAGTACTTCTTTGGCCGTGGCAAGGTCTTTATTATAGTACACGGGCACCATGGGCGCCTCTTTTATCTTGGCCATAACGGCCTGTTTGTCAAAGCGTGCCATAGTTTATCTCTGTACTCGTCCGTTGGCGTTACCTCCTGCGAGAGCCTTGACTTCGGCTTCGCTTACGAGGTTGAAGTCGCCGTTGATTGTGTGTTTGAGAGCTGAAGCTGCTACCGCAAATTCAAGTGCTTCGCCCTGTGTGGGCATGGTGAGAAGTCCGTGGATGAGGCCACCCGAGAAAGAGTCGCCGCCACCTACGCGGTCGATTATGGGGTCGATGTCGTAGCGTTTGCTCTGATAGAACTCTTTGCCGTCGTAAATCATTGCTTTCCAGCCGTTATGAGTGGCGGAATATGACTCGCGGAGTGTCGACACAACATACTTGAAGCCGAATTCTTTCATCATGGCCGCGAATATGCCCTTGTAGCCTTCGGCATCGGTATTGCCGCCTTCGACATCGGCATCAGGTTTGAATCCGAGGCAGAGTTCGGCGTCTTCTTCGTTGCCGATGCACACGTCCACGTACTTCATCAGGGGGCGCATGATGCTCTGAGCTTTCTCGCTGGTCCACAGTTTCTTGCGGAAGTTGAGGTCTACGCTCACAGTCACGCCGTGACGCTTTGCGGCCTCGCAGGCAAGACGGGTGAGTTCGGCTGCCTTGTCAGAGATTGCGGGGGTGATGCCGCTCCAGTGGAACCAGTCGGCACCCTCCATGATTGCGTCGAAATCGAAGTCGGCGGGGTCGGCCTCGGCGATTGCACTGCCGGCACGGTCGTAGATCACCTTCGAGGGACGCATGGAGGCGCCTGTCTCGCAGTAGTAGATGCCTACACGGTTGCCGCCGCGTGCAATGTGGCGTGTATCAACGCCGTAGCGGCGCAGGGCGTTCACCGCTGCCTGACCTATTTCATGGGTGGGAAGCTTGGATACGAATACGGCATCGTGGCCATAGTTGGCACAGCTTACGGCGACGTTGGCCTCACCGCCGCCCCATATTACATCGAAATTATCGACCTGCACAAAGCGTTTGCAGCCTGCAGGCGAAAGACGGAGCATGATTTCTCCGAGTGTTACTATCTTGCTCATAATTACTCTGTTGTCTGTATTTTATCTGAGTCAGCCGCAATCATTGCATTGCGGTTGCGGATGATTAAAACTCTGTTCCACCACATAAGTGCCATTGTACCGACCACGAGCAGGCCTGCGCCTATCCATTTCAGGCTTATGGTGCAATGGTAGATAATCCACGCGAAAGGACTTGAGGCGAAGTCGAGGCTGCCGCCCTCGAAGCCTGCGGGAATTGCTACGGCGGCATCGCCTGTCACGGCGTAGACGTCCTGAGCAGCGAGGGTGAAGGCGGGTGCGAGGTTGGTGACCATATAGAGGCCGGCGGTGAGCACGACCAGACCTACTATAAAGGTTTTAAGGACGTTACCTTTTGTAAACGGAAGTACGAGGGGGAAGACGTAGAACATTCCGGCAAGCGAGGCCAGCGGAAGAAACTGATTTCCGGGCAGTACCACAGCGAGAAAAAGGGTGACGGGGATAAGCAGTAGCGAAACGACAAGGGTCGTCGGGTGACCGATGACAAGCGCGGGGCTCATGCCGATGTTGAGACCGTCGGCTCCCTTGAAGCGGCGTGCTATGAGGCTGCGAGTGGCGTCGCTGATAGGTTTGAGGCCCTCGATGAAGAGGACGGTTACGCGGGGGATGAGTTCCATTACCGCACCCATTTTGATGCCGAGACCGAGGATGTAGGGAATTGAATCGACAGTCTGACTCCACGATGTGCAGGTGAGGCAACCGATGACGATGCCGACTATCACGCCGAGGAAGAGCGGTTCGCCGAGGAGTCCGAATTTCTTCTTAAGTCCTTCGGCATCAATCTCCATACGGTCCATGAAGGGGATTTTGTCGAGACCCTTGTTGATGAGCCACGCCACGGGAGCGAAGCCTGCGCAGAAGGGCTGAGGGATAGAAATTCCGTCCATATCCTTGTAGAATCGCTGGAATTTCAGGGCTGTCATATCGGCGAGGATAAGCGTGATGATGTAGCACACGACAGCGCCGAAGAATCCCCACGCCAGAGAGTCGCTCGCGAAGTAGATTATGGCTCCGATGAAGGCGAAATGCCAGTAATTCCAGAGGTCAATGTTCACGGTTCGCGTCGTCTTGGTGACGAGCATGAGGATGTTTACCACCAGGCACACAGGGATGATAAACGCGCCCACAGCAGTGTTGTACGCCACCGAGGCGGCCGCGGGCCACCCCATATCGAACACCTTGAGCTGCAGGCCGTAGATGTCTACCACAGCGTTCAACGCGGGCCCGAGAGCCGAAGTGAGCAGACCCGTGACTATCGAGAGTCCGACGAAGCCTACTCCGACTTTCAGGCCGGCCTTGAGTGCGTCGCCGAACTTGATGCCTATGCACACGCCGAGTATCGTGAAGATAACGGGCATCATCACGGCTGCACCGAGGCCTATGATGTATTTGAATACTTCTTCCATATTATTTAATTGTGACTGATAAGGGATTCTGAAGGCGAGTGTGGAAATCGGAGAGATATTTTTTCCAGGTCTGCCAGTCGGGCATATCGCCCTTGCTCCAACCCGAGCCCCAGTAATAGACATAGCACTCGCCGGGAGTATAGGATTTCTTGGCCAGAATGTGGCCGAGAGCATCGCCCTGAGGGGTGTCGAAAGGTATGTTAAGCATCGAATCAACCTCGGGAGTGACCACGCCGACGTATATCACGCCGTTGCCGTTCTCCGCATTGTCGGTAAGATCGGCATAGGCCATGTATCCTTCTTCGGGCGAGAGTACATAGCCGTCGGGGTTCTGGCGGTGAATCACTATGCCCGGGGCAATTGTAGGATAATTTACCTTGCCGAAACAAACCTCGGTACGGTTGAGAAATTCGCCTGCGTCGAGGGTGATACGGCGTGTCTCGCCGCTGTCGTAGCTCAGCATTACGGTGAATCTCAGGGGGCCGTTGTCGAGGATATCATAGCTCGAGAAGCACCACGGATATACAATGTTTCCAAGCGAGTCAATCAAGGCCGCAGTACCGCCGCCGAGCGTCGGTCCGACGGTGTAGACGTCCATGCCCTCGCCGTAGTCGTTATGGAAATTCTTTACCTCGGCGAAAGCATCGGTGTATCTTTGGGCTACAACCGGGCGAGCAACCGACTTGGTCCATATGTCATAGCCGAAAGCCCTTTCGCCGCTCTGCTGCAAAGCCGGGCCATAGGCACGATAGGCGCTCCGGTCGTTCTCCCAGGTGAAGTCATCCTTGCGGCGGGGATAGAAAGCTCCTGTGGCAATCGTGTCGACAGCCGACGGCTCACCCTCCACGAGAGTGTAGACGGTACTACTGTTGGCGGCAACTGTGGCAGGGAATATCAGCCGGCCGTCGTAGGTCACTTGATAAGGTACTTCGCGGTCTTTGTCGTCGATGATGCGAAACTGACTGTGATTCATCAGAGAATCGACAGCAGCGGCATCAATCTCGATTATTTCTTCATTGCGATCGACGCCGAGACTGTTTACCACCGTCACCCTATGCTGACGGCTGCAGCCCACAGACAGAAGTCCGGCAAAAACTGCGGTGATAATGATACTATGTTTCATAATCTGTAGCCAAGTTTATATTTCTTGCCGTCGACCGTTACTTCGAGCGACGAGCCGTCGACCGAAAACTTACCTTTGTAATCCGCCGAAATCTTGTGGTTGAGCGGATTCTCCGCATCCACGGGACAGATTACTGTGATAAATCGTGCGGGCTCACCCTTCTTCTTGCCGGTGCTGAACGCATAGGCCGGACGGCGGTTTTTCTGGCGGTATTCAAATGAGGTCCACCCTTCCTCTGCTGTCATCCTATCGGCTCCGAAAACCCTGACAGTGACATTGTTGTTGTCGGCAAAGGCGGTCGTAACCGATTTGTTGACCGAGTTTTCAAGAGGATCACAGGGGAGCAGCTGATAATGAAGCGCGACATCGCCTTCGGCGTCACCGTAGGCCTCGTCGACAATGACATAGAACTTCTTGTCGACAAAGAAAACGGCGCGGCGGTGGGTCAGCCCCTTATAACCGGGGGTCTCGACCACGACCATATCCACCTCGGGGTTCGTTTCCCATTTCAGCAGATTGGACTTGCGCTTTTCGAGGGTCTTGTTGTCGAGTGTCAGAGTGTTGTGGACCGAGGTCTGACGGAACCAGTCGCGCTGCTTCAGCACCTCCTCGTCGCCTCCGTAGATGAAACTGCCCGAGTCGGGGAAGAAGTTACGGCCTTTAATCCACAGCTCGAAAGTCCCGTTGTCAAACTGATTGTGCCACTCACCCTCGGGACCCGCCTTGAGAATCATGACGGTCGCCGCCGGGCCCCAGCCGTTACGCAAAATGTAGAAACCTCCGTTCTCAAAAGCGCGTGACGTGTAGTCGGGTACATTTCCCTCTTTCCCCTCCGATGCGAAATATTTCAGCGCGGCGTCGTCGGGGCTGATTTTCAACCAGGATTTATAGCGAGGCAACGAGCCTGACTTGCCGACCTTCTTTCCGTCGCTGAACATGGGCATACTGTAGTCGGGGAAGGTGATATTGTAGTTGAATTCAATCATCTTTCGCATTACATCGATATATTCCGGCGGAAATTCATCGGTGTAACCGTTGATGTTGAGCATTGCGAGAGCTTTGCCGAAAATGTCGATAGTGGCGGGATGATAGCGCGGATCGAGTTCGTAATGAACGCCGTCGGGATAAACCTGCTTCACGATTTCGCGGGTGAGGATATCCACCCCAGCTTTGCGCCAGTCGGCAGCCTTCCTGAATTCCGGGAAATATGTTCCGGCGAAAATTATTCGCTGCGCTTCAAAAAGCAGATGATTCCCCTCATCGGAGTAATGACCATCAACAAATTCGGCATGACGGTGATAGTTGTCAAGGAATTCAATCAGGAAATCCGGGGTGAAGTGCTCCGAGGGGAGAAAGAGGGAGAACTGCTCGATCTGGTGTTCCAGACGGTCGCCGACTTCGAGAGGACGCCAGGCAAAGTAGACATTGTCGGCGTTCTCCATATCCGTGTCCTTTATTCCCTCAAACTCAGTGAGTGGATTTTTTCTGACCCAGTCTCGATATTGGGCAACCCATTCACCGGCATACTTTTCGTCGCCGGTCACGCGGTAGGCTTTGCCCATCGACACCCACCATTTGGTGCGATGAAGTTGCCAGCGCAATTCGTTGTCCTTCACCGGCCAGTATTGCCAGTCGATGTCGTCGCCGTAGAAATACGATGGCTGATAGCCATCGTGGACATAGAACTTATGCTCCATTCCATCGTCGGCCCATTTTCGCTCGCGGTCGGTAAGTTGCGGATTGTCAGGATCGACACCGATGGATTTCACACCTGTTCTATGGCGATAGTAATCGAGCAGAGCCACGGTTGCAAGCGAGTCGTTGCCGGCATTGTAGTACCCGGCGACTTTATCAAGACCGGGACGTGTGAGGTCGAGTAGCCCGATTACCGAGCGTGCATCTGCTCCTTTCAGCATAGACACAGGCAGAAATGCCGCAAGGAATAAAATGGTTCTGTTGAGGTTAAAAATTTTCACCGGAGTATTTATTGAGGTTGTTTGCCAATATATGCAAGGATGCCTCCGTCGACATACAGCACATGACCATTCACAAAGTTAGATGCGTCTGATGCGAGGAATACCGCAGGGCCTTCGAGGTCTTCGGGAGTGCCCCAGCGTCCGGCAGGAGTTTTGGAAATGATGAACTGGTCGAAGGGATGACGTGAGCCGTCGGGCTGCAGTTCGCGCAAGGGGGCAGTTTGCTCGGTGGCAATATAGCCCGGACCTATGCCGTTGCACTGGATATTGTGTTCGCCGAACTCAGAGCAAATATTGCGTGTGAGCATCTTCAAACCGCCCTTGGCTGCAGCGTATGCGCTTACGGTTTCGCGGCCGAGTTCGCTCATCATGGAGCAGATATTGATGATTTTGCCGTGGCCCTTCTTAATCATGCCGGGGATGACGGCCTTAGCGCAGATATAGGGTGCCACGAGGTCCACGTCGATTACACGGCGGAAGTCTTCAACGGCCATTTCTTCCATAGGTATGCGCTTGATGATGCCGGCGTTGTTGACGAGGATGTCGATAGTGCCGACGGTCTTTTCGATGTCGGCCACCATAGCCTTGACGGCTTCTTCGTCGGTTACATCGCAGAGATAGCCCTTGGCGTCGATGCCGAGTTCTTTGTAGGCAGCGAGTCCGCGGTCTACGGTTTCCTGACGCGAGCAATTGAAAACTATGCGGGCACCGGCCTGAGCGAGTGCCTTAGCTATTGCAAGACCGATGCCGTAAGCGGCTCCGGTAACAAGGGCTGTCTTGCCCTCGAGCGAAAACATATTCATCTTTTTCATGATTGATTATTTGGATTCAACTGTAATTTTAGGGTGTAAAAAATCATGTCGGTTTCTACGATTGCAAAGTTAGTAATGATGTACGCGCGAGAGTTTCGCTGATGTACATAATACATCAAATACCTCTTTCAAATTTGTGCAAACATATTTCACTTTTGTGTAAATGCTTAATATTTAGTATTGTACCTATTATTTATTCAATATTCATTCATTAACTTTGCGCCAGTAAACAACATCAACCAACACTATCATGAATAAACAATTACTTACTTTAGGCATGGGACTGGCACTGGCTACGCTCCCGATGTCGGCCATTGTAACCATTGAAGGTGACGAAAATGAATACGCAACAATTTCTGCAGCCGTCGCCGAGGCTCCTACAGGTTCTACAATCCATGTAACCGAAAGCTATCTCGAAGAGACTACTATTAATCCAGGTGAAAAAAATCTCACAATTAAAGGAGAAGAGGGTGTCGTAGTGTCTTTCAAAGGTCAGTTCGTGGTATCTCTGCAGAACGCAGCCTGCTCACTTTCTATAGAGAATATCACTTTCGAGAATACTCTCACCTCAACCAACACCCGAAATACTTTTGCCATAGGTAGAGGCAGCATCTATCTGACCAACGTGACTATCGACGGAGCTGACGTAAACAATGCCGCCGGTATCATATCGCTGAACAATAGCAACAGCAATATACCCAACGCGCAGTTCGACAATGTGAAGATTGTAAACAGCTCTATCGAGGGTGCTCCGGCTCAGGTAGTAGTAAACAACAGCAACCTTACTCTGAGTGGCGATACAGAACTTTCAATCCAGCTCAAAGGCAGCAATACTATCAAAAGCGCGGAGAATTTCACCGGCAACGTAACACTTGTTCTTGATGAAGGAAGAGCTCTTAATACCGTGGTAGTGTACAACTGCACCGACTCCTCGCACTTCACTCTCGAAAATATGGAGGGGCTGACCCTGCAGCCTCAGGACGGCAACCTGATACTTGCAGAAGTTCCCGCTATTCTCAATGCCACTACCGGTGTGGGATATTCTTCTATCAATACCGCAGTCGCCGAAGCCGAAAGCGGCGCCACTCTCATTCTCAACAAGGATATCACATTCACCTCGCGTCCTACTCTTGGAGGTAAGGCTCTTACTATCAAGGGCGCTACAGGTAATGAAAAGATTATCCGCGGCGAAGGATTCGGCGTGTACTTCTTCATGCTCAACAATGAGGCCGATAATCTTACTCTCGAAAACCTCACAATCGACGGAAACAATGTGGAAACAACTGCTTCTATGTTCCAGCCGGCTGCAGGTGCGAGCCTCACTCTCAAGAATGTAGAAGTAACCAACTGCTTGACAACCAACGCCCGCGGTCTTATCGACAACAACAACAGCAACCCCGGCACATGGCACATGGACGGCGTAAGATTCACCGATTGCGAAGTTCCCAATCAGACAGTTACCGCCAATGCGGCAGGAAACACCATTAAGGGCAGCAATGATTTCACACTCCGAGTAAACGGCGACTTCACCGTAGACGCTTCGGGTATCGACAATGCAACTCCCCTCCATGTTTATGTAGATAAGCCTGACCTCGGCCGCATAGTGATAACCCACTGCTGGACCGACGACCAATTTGTCTGCGACAACAGTGGCCTCTTCCTCACCCCCGAAAACGGCAATCTTGAAATTTCTCTTTACTCAATCCCTACCGGTATTGAAAATGTAGAAATTGATTCGCAGGCAGCAGCAACATTCTACAACCTCAAAGGCGAAGTTGTAGAGCCCTCCACTCCCGGCCTTTATATTCTCAAGCAAGGCACCACAGTGCGTAAAGTGTACGTCAAGTAAAGCAAAGGATTCATAAAAATAAGGTAAAGAGATTGATTAGTGAACTATTAACCACACTTGCAATCAATGCGGGTGTGGTTAATAATTTTTTATTCTGCTATTTAACCGAAAAATATTAATTTTGCACTCAGAAGCCTTATATCATTCTCATGAAACGACTTATAAGCCTTATATTAATACTATCTGCAGCAGTTACGTGTGCCTTCTGCGGCATACACGACATACGTTTTTCTCAGATCGGAATAGACAAAGGTCTCTCCCACTCTACCGTCAACGGCATAAGCCGGGACTCGTACGGATATATTTGGGTTGCCACGCCGGCAGGCCTCAACCGCTACGACGGCTTTGAATTCAAGACGCTTCTGCCCGACAGCATCGACCACAATATAAAATCTGTAGCAGCCAGCGATAACGGCACTATCTGGGCCATAACATCGCATATCCTCTCGAAGTATTCCGTGAGCACGGAGACCTTCGACAATTATACTTTCCCGCATAAAGCGAGCCTTACGGCCGTATTGCCTATTGAAGCGGATAAAATAGCAGTAGGCACTACCGACGGCCTCTACTATTTCACCCTCGCCGACAGGACATTTACTTTGATTCCCGAAACTCTCAATGAGAATATCACGGCGATTACCAAATCCGGCAATGATATCATTGTCGGAACTGTCAACGGAAAGATAACAATACTCTCTCCGTCGGGCACTCAGAACTTTACGCTACCCGGCAATCCGGAGATTAACGTATTGCTGAGAGACAAAAATTCACTGCTTATCGGCACGGAGGGCCGAGGACTGTTCGTATATACTCAGGCAGACAAGCACCTCGAAAATATAGGTAAGGATAAGGGTATAGACTATGTCCGCTCTATACTTATCGACTCTCAGGGACGCCTCTGGGTTGGAACTTTCACAGGTCTGTATATATTTGACCCTGAGCGGAAAAACATTGTTTTCCATGAAGATGCTACAGCCTCCGACGGAGCGCTTAGTCACTCATCGGTACGCCGCATGTTCTCCGACAATCAAGGCGGTATCTGGCTCGGCACCTACTATGGCGGCCTCAACTACTATCACCCCCTGCTCAACCAGTTTGCGACTATCAGCAAGCACAACCTCAACAATCAGTCTATCAGCGGAAATATAGCAGGCCCCTTAGCCGAAGACAGCAAGGGAAATATCTGGATTGGCACCAACAACGGAGGTCTGAACATCTATACCCCGCGCACGGGAGATTTCAAGAAACGAACCCGCAAGGACGGCCTCGGCTCCGACGACGTAAAAGCAATATACATCGACGAAGAACGCAATAAAGCTTATATCGGAACGCATATCGGAGGACTGTCGGTCGCCGACCTTTCGTCCGACAAAATATCCACGCTCAATAATATTGCGCAGAGTGTCTACGGCATCACTCCGGCACTCAACAAGTCGCACCTCTGGCTGGCGACTCTCGACGGCGTCTCGATACTAAATATAGACACACACAGCTATCGCAAAATAACGGCTCCTTACATGCCGGCCCTCACCACTAACATAATGAGGGACTGGAAAAACCGACTGTGGATAAGCGGTGAAGACGGCCTCTCGGTATACAGCGAGGGCGACGGCAACCTCACCTATCTTCCCGAGTTGCCCCACCTCACATTCCAGGTCAACGACGTGTACCAGTCGCGAAACACCGGGCTATACTGGATAGCCACGCACCGCGGCCTGCTCTGCTACGATGAAAAAGAGAGAAAGACAAGCCACTACACCTCTCAGGACGGCTTGCCGGGCGACATTGTCTACGCCATTCTCGAAGACCCTACTTCCAATATCTGGGCTACTACAAACCGTGGATTGATTTGTCTGAATCAATCAACGGGCAAAATAATGACCTACAACAATCGCGACGGAATGAAGAACAGCCAGTTTACCGACCGCAGCGCGCTGTATGCCACCAACGGTCTGATGTATTTCGGCGGCATAAACGGCCTGACCTACTTCAATCCGACGATTATGGAGAAAAATACTTTTGCCCCGAATCCGCTTATCGAAGGAGTGCGACTCTTCAACAAACCCGTAGCGCCCGGCGATGACACGGGTATTCTGTCAAAGGGTATTCTCGAGGCCGACGAAATAGTATTCAACTCCTCGCAGACAAACTTCTCGATCGACTTTACCGCCTGCGACTATGTGTCTAAAGGCGACAATACATTCATGTACACTCTCGACGGTCTCGACAAGCAGTGGATGACACTCCCGGCGGGCAGTCGCTCCGTGGCTTACTCCAACCTGCCGTCGGGCACCTACACCTTCCGCCTCCGCGCCGCCAATAACGACGGTGTATGGAGCGACGAAGAAGCCTCTATCAAGGTAGTGATTCTGCCACCGTGGTACAAGACGTGGTGGGCGATTTCCATAGCGATACTACTTGTACTCGCTGCCGTATTTTTCTCGACCCGATATATCTGGAAGCGAAAAAGCCGCGAGAAGATACGCAAGGCTCAGCAGGAAATCAATGAAATGAAGGTGCGTTTCTTCGTGAATATGTCACATGAGCTGCGCACTCCCCTCACCCTCATGTTGCTGCCTATTACCGATCTTATAGCCTCGAAACCCGACCCCGCGACACTGCAGAAACTCACCACCGTGCGCAACAATACCCTGCGCATACGCCACATAGTAAACCAGTTGCTCGACTACCGCAGAGCCGAGCTCGGCATGTTCAAACTCAGCGTAGCCGAACTGGATATAAATGCGCTGATGTCGGACATACTCGAATCTTACAGGAGCGTTGCCGAAAACAAGCACATAAAGTTCAACTTCAATTCGACAATTACCAATCCCCGTATATACGCCGATGCCAACTACCTGGAGCTGATAGTAAACAACCTGGTTACCAATGCTTTCAAATACACTCCCGAAGGCGGCGAAATAACGGTGAACATCTCCGAGACCGACGGTAAGCTGCAGCTCTCCGTTGCCGACACGGGCTGCGGAATACCGACCGACAAGCTCGACAAGATATTCACCCGCTTCTATCAGCTAAACGACTCGGTGGGCGGCTATGGCATAGGCCTCTCGCTGGTAAAGCGTCTCGTAGAACTTCACCACGGCACCATATCCGTGCAAAGCGAGGTGGGCAAAGGCAGCCGCTTCGTGGTATCTGTTCCGATGAAGGCGGGCGCCTATACAGCCGAGGAGACAGCAACTGCGCCGGTAAAAAGAGAAAGTCACAGCGAGGATATTTCGGTGCTTCTTCCTATAAATGAGGAGACCGAAAATACAACGGACACAAGTGAGTCGGCTGACGGACGCAAGACTATCCTCGTAGTCGACGACAATGCCGAAATTCTGAAATATCTCTCGGCCGCTCTCTCGAACGATTTCAGAGTCCTGACAGCAGCCAACGGCAACAAGGCAATCGAAGTACTTGGCGCGGATACGGTAGACTTGGTAATCTCCGACGTGATGATGCCGGATATGGACGGAGTGCAGCTGTGCCGGGCAATAAAGCGAAATCTCCGCACATCGCACATACCAGTGATTATGCTCTCGGCTAAGGCCGACGTGGCCGATAGACTCGAGGGATTCAAGGTAGGTGCCGACGATTACATAGCCAAACCGTTCCAGACCGAGGAGCTCATGGCCAAGGTGCGCAATCTTATCCGTACACGCGAAAGCATCATCCTGCACTATTCCCGCACGACGGCACCGGCTATCGAACCGACGGAGATTGCTCAGAATCCGCTTGACGAGGAATTCCTTAAGAAGGCGATAAAAGTCATGAACGAGCACCTCGACGATTCGCAGTTCACCACCGATGAATTTGCCCGGGAAATGTGTATGAGCCGCTCCAATCTTCACCTCAAGATGAAGGCTCTGACGGGAGAATCGACCAACGATTTCATCCGCCGTACCCGACTCAAAAAGGCAGCCGAACTCCTCAAGACACACCGCTACACCGTGGCCGAAGTTAGTGCTATGGTGGGATACAACACACCGTCGTATTTCGCCACTTCATTCAAAAACTTCTTCGGGCACTCGCCGTCGTCTCTTACTAATCAGCAATAGGGCTGTTTTTCAGCTTTATTCTACAATATTGACAGCCGGTCTGCACATCATCGAAAGGCTTATTCTGTTTTCTTATCTATCTTTGCGCCAAATCAAAGAACAAGACTTACTTATCCATGAGAAAACGATTTACCTCTATCGGCTTAATGCTCGCAGGCTGTTTTCAGATACATGCCGCCGCGCCCAACATTATATACATCGTCACCGACCAGCACAGTGCCAATGCTCTGAGTTGTGCCGGCAATGAAAATGTAGCCACACCCAATATCGATCGCATTGCCGAACGCGGCGTACGATTCGACAATACATACTGCGCGCTACCTCTCAGCGGCCCCTCGCGTGCGGCCATGTTTACGGGATATATGCCCTCTGCCATAGGTATGCAGGAAAACGAGACTCCTCTGCCCGACTCTCTGCGCACACGCACCCTCGGCAATCTTATGGAAGAAGCGGGCTACGACAACGGGTACTCCGGCAAGTGGCACGTAAACACCAACTCACTGCCTGACTCTATAGCCTTCGGATTCAAGAATCTTCACGGCCACAATGACTACGGACTTGCCGAGGCCGCAAACGAGTTTATAGTCTCGGATCACGGAGGCAAACCCTTCTTTCTCGTAGCATGTTTCGACAATCCTCACAACATCTGCGAATACGCACGCGGGCAGAAACTGCCGTTCGCCACTATCAGCGATGTTCCGACCGACAGTTGCCCCAATCTGCCGAAGAACTTCCTCATCCAGCCATATGACGCCGATATACTACGCTGGGAACGCGAGCAGAGCTATCGCCTCTATCCTACCAAGGGCTATACCCCCGACGACTGGCGCCACTACCGCAACGCATATTTCCGTCTCATTGAGCATGTCGATACCGAAGTCGGCAAAATAGTGGATACTATCGACTCCCTCAATCTGTGGGACAATACCGTGGTGATATTCACCTCGGACCACGGCGACGGACAGGGTGCACACCAGTGGAATCAGAAGACTGTTCTCTGGGAAGAAGTGGCCAATGTACCCCTCATCGTATGCGCTCCCAAGAATAAAAAGAATGCCGGAAAGGTGAGCGAAGCCCTCGTCAACAATGGTATAGACCTCATGCCTTCGATTCTCGACTGGGCCGGAGCCGATGTACCGCAGTGGTGCAAGGGGCGGAGCCTGCGCTACGCCGTAGAGCAGCCGGAGAAGGAGTCGCTCAACGACTTCGTAGTCTGTGAGACAGTATTTGCCCAGACAGGGGGCACGAGAGGTTGGGCTCTGCGCACACCACACTTCAAGTATGTACTTTACGAGGCAGGTACGAATCGCGAAATGCTCTTTGACATGGACAATGACCGCCTCGAGATGACAAACCTCGCCGTAGAGAGCAAATACCGTACGGAGCTTGAGCACCACCGCGCTCTCCTGCGCAAGTGGATGGAAAAAAATCTTCCGTCATCGCCCTACCCCCACACACGCTTCATACCTGTAAACTAAAGTCCTCCATAAAACTAAAGCCCGGCTCCACGGAATTGTGAAGTCGGGCCTTATTATTATTTGGCAATTGCCTTACTTATATCTTGCCCAGCGGATAATCTCCACGAGCGAGGGCTTCTTGCCGTACATAAAGATACCTACGCGGTAGATCTTTGCGCAAAGCCAGATAAGGCCGATGAAGCTCAGGTAGAGTATGCCGAGCGAGAGGGCAATCTCCCAGGCCGGCACTCCGAAGGGCAGACGGCTCATCATAGCCATAGGCGAGGTGAAGGGAAAGATTGATATCCAGAAGGCCATGGTAGAACCGGGATTCTGAATAACCGACATCGAGGCTATGATACCGATAATCACGGGCATTGTGGCAATGGAGGAGAGCTGTGAGGCGTCCTGCACATTGTCTACAGCCGAACCGATAGCGGCATATATCGACGAGTAGAAGAGGTAGCCGCCGATGAAGAAGAGTATCATGTTGAAGAAGAGCGTTATTACATAGCCGAGGTCGCCGAGCTGTCCGATAGCGCTCATCAGTTCGGGTTCGTCGCTTACAGCGGGTAGGCTGGCAAGGAAGGGTGTTGCCCATGCTGAGCAGATACCGATGAGAGCGGCCCAGATAAGTATCTGAGTGATAGCCACGAGGCCGATGCCTGCAATTTTGCCGAACATGAGCGACGACGGTTTGACGGATGATACTACAATCTCGAGCACACGGTTGTTCTTCTCCTCGATGATACTTGTCATAACCATCTGACCGTAGATGAGGATGAACATGTAGAGAATCATATCAAGCATAAGGGCTATGATGTATGAGAGACCCGACGATGTGCTTGTATCCTCTTCTTTGTCGATACGTATTGTAGGATAGGAGATATCCACCTCTACCTCTTTGAGGATTTCTTTGATATTGGGGATATTGTAAGCCTCGAGGCGAAGGTCTTCGATAGCAGTTTCGAGCTGTGAGGAGATGTAGGTGTCGGTAGCTAAGGCGGGAGCGCCGCGGAAGTATAGGGTGATAGAACCTGCAGGACGCTCTACGGCACGTGGCCCGAGGGAGAGGATAGCGTCGATGCTTTCGTCGGTACGTGCGCTGTCGAGCGACTCGGAATAGGACACGAATTTCACCTCGTCGCTGCTGCGGAGGCGCTGTGCCACTACGCCGGTATCGTCGATTACGGCGATAGTCTTGGACTCGGGAGTGTCGAAGAGCATGATTGCCGCCGGGGCAAACATAATCAGAATCATGAAGAGGGGCACGAGCAGCGTGGTGATGATGAAGCTCTTGCGCTTTACGCGCTCAAGGTACTCGCGCGCAATGATAATACTTATAGCTGATTTCATTTCTGTTCTTCTGTCTTGGCGTCGTCGGCCTTATTGTAGGCCTCGACTGCCGATACGAAAATATCGTCCATCGAAGGCATGAACTTCGCGAACGAGTTGATAATCACCGCTTCGTTTGCCGCAGCCACAAAGGGTTTAAGAGCGTCGGCTCCCTTGAGTGCAATTTTGGCCGTGGCGTTGCCGTCGGCGTCAATTCCGGCAGGTTCGAAGCTCGCGCACATGGGGTCGACGGCACGGCGAAGTGCATCGGGGTCGCCTACGAAGGCGAGCGAATAGCGGTTGTCGGAGAACTGCTCGCGGAGGTCGCGCACGGGGCCCGAAAGGATATTACGCGAGCGGTTGATGAGGGTTATCTCGTCGCAGAGTTCCTCCACGCTACCCATGTTGTGGGTAGAGAATATCACTGTAGCACCTTCGTCGCGGAGCTTGAGAATCTCACGCTTGAGTATGCCTGCGTTGATAGGGTCGAAGCCTGAGAAGGGTTCGTCGAAAATAAGGAGCTTGGGACGGTGGAGGACGGTGACGATAAACTGTACTTTCTGCGCCATACCCTTAGATAGTTCCTCTACCTTCTTATCCCACCATTCGGTGATATTGAGGCGCTCGAACCATGAGCGGAGTCCGGCTTCGGCGTCACGCTTGGAGAGACCCTTGAGGCGAGCGAAGAAGATAGCCTGGTCGCCCACTTTCATCTTCTTATACAGACCGCGCTCTTCGGGGAGGTAGCCGATATTTACGATATCGTCGGCCGTGAGGGAGTGTCCGTCGAAAGTGACGATACCCTTGTCGGGAGCCGTGATGTGATTGATGATTCTGATAAGAGTGGTCTTACCCGCACCGTTGGGGCCGAGCAGACCGTACACCTTTCCGCGCGGCACCTCGATAGAAACGTCGTCGAGCGCACGATGCCCCGCATAGTCCTTGGTGACGTTTAAGGCTGTAAGTATATTATCCATATTATATAACTGTTGTCGGTTATTCCGATTTTTTATTGTCTGCTATATATGACGCAGGAATTTCTAAAAAATTACATCAAGCGTGAAAAAATGTTCAGACACGAACCCGCCCTCTGCCGCATTCGTTATACGCATACCTTGCCAAAATGGCAGTCGGAGACTGACAGAGCATGTTTGGCAAGGTATTTGCATAGTAGTTTGACAGAAACAAAAAAATAAAAAAACAAATAAAAATATATCTATCATGAAACTCAAACCCCTGGCCGACCGCGTGCTCATCCAACCCACGGCAGCCGAAGAAGTTACAGCATCGGGTATCATCATCCCTGACTCAGCCAAAGAGAAACCCCTCCGCGGAACCGTCCTCGCCGTAGGCGGCGGTACTAAAGATGAAGAAATGGTACTCAAAGAAGGCGACAAGGTGCTCTATGGCAAGTATGCCGGCACTGAAATCGACCTCGACGGAGAAAAGGTGCTCATCATGCGCCAGAACGAAGTACTCGCTGTAATCGAATAACACTAACCCACCCCAACTATGGCTAAAGAAATCAAATTCAATATCGAAGCTCGCGACGAGCTCAAAAAAGGCGTAGACGCTCTCGCCGACGCCGTTAAGGTAACTCTCGGCCCGAAAGGCCGCAACGTAATCATCGGCAAGCAATTCGGTGCACCCCACATCACCAAGGACGGTGTATCGGTTGCTCGCGAAGTTGAACTCGACGAACCCCTCCAGAACATGGGCGCTCAGCTCGTGAAAGAAGTGGCTTCGAAGACAGGCGACGATGCAGGCGACGGTACAACAACCGCTACCGTACTCGCTCAGGCTATTATCGGTGTAGGCCTCAAGAACGTGACCGCCGGTGCCAACCCCATGGACCTCAAGCGCGGTATCGACAAGGCAGTTGCCGAAGTTGTGGCAGCTATCAAGGAGATGTCGCAGGAAGTGGGCGACGACTTCAAGAAGATTGAAGACGTGGCACGTGTATCGGCAAACAACGACGAGACTATCGGCCGACTCATTGCCGAAGCTATGGAAAAGGTTAAGAAAGAAGGCGTCATCACCGTAGACGAGGCCAAAGGCACCGAGACAACTATCGAAGTTGTAGAAGGTATGCAGTTCGACCGCGGCTATATCTCGCCCTACTTCGTGACCAACACCGAGAAGATGGAGTGCTTAATGGACAGCCCCTTCATCCTTCTCCACGACAAGAAAATCTCCAACCTCAAGGATATCCTCCCCATTCTCGAAGCAACTGCACAGAGCGGCCGTCCTCTCCTCATCATCGCTGAGGATGTTGACCAGGACGCGCTTGCAGCACTCGTTGTAAACCGTCTCCGCGGCTCTCTCAAGATTTGTGCAGTGAAGGCTCCCGGTTTCGGCGACCGTCGCAAAGAAATGCTCGAAGATATCGCTATCCTCACCGGCGGTACCGTTATCTCTGAAGAGAAGGGTATGCAGCTCGCCAACGCTACCATGCAGGACCTCGGCCATGCAAACAGCGTGACTGTAAATAAGGAAAACACTACTATCGTAAACCGCGACGGCGACAAAGCCCGCATCGAAGCACGTGTTGCTCAGATCAAGGCTCAGATTGCCCAGACCACAAGCGACTACGACCGCGAGAAACTTCAGGAACGTCTCGCCAAGCTCGCCGGCGGTGTTGCCGTGCTCCACGTAGGCGCTCCCTCGGAAGTAGAGATGAAGGAGAAGAAAGACCGCGTGGACGACGCCCTGAGCGCAACCCGCGCTGCCGTGGCAGAAGGTATCGTTCCCGGTGGCGGCGTGGCTTACATCCGCTGCCTCGACCGTCTCGCGGCCCTCAAGGGTGCCAACGACGACGAGCAGACCGGTATCGCTATCGTTGAACGCGCTATCGAAGAACCCCTCCGCCAGATTGCATCCAACGCAGGCGTGGAAGGTGCCGTAGTAGTACAGCGTGTACGCGACGGCAAGGGCGACTTCGGCTACAACGCACGCACCGACACATACGAGAATCTTCTCGCTGCAGGCGTTATCGACCCTGCCAAGGTTACCCGTGTAGCTCTCGAAAACGCTGCTTCGATTGCAGGCATGTTCCTCACCACCGAGTGTGTTATCGCCGAGAAGAAAGACGATACTCCCGCAGCGCCCGCTGCAGGCATGGGTGGCATGGGCGGCATGATGTAATCCGCAATACACACTTAACAGATACAGAATCACCACGTTAGGCGCGGTGATTCTGTTTTTATATCGATACGTCAGATACTCCGATTAAATTTTCTTTGCAAAAAAGTGCGATTTTTTTTGGAGATTGAAAAAATTGTTCTTAACTTTGCACTCGCAAACGGCGGGATAGCTCAGTTGGTTAGAGCGTCGGATTCATAACCCGGAGGTCACGAGTTCAATTCTCGTTCCCGCCACAGCCTATAAACCAATCATTATTTAAGCCGAAGCTTCAAGCTCCGGCTTTTCTTTTATCCTTTCATACCGCTATGAAACATCAGCTCTCTATGCGTGTTGACTTCCTCAGGCATCTCGCCGGAGGAACGGTACACATCGGGCTGCGCACTGCCGACGGCACTCCCGTTCCTGCCATGGAGCCGGGTCAGTTTGTCGAAGTCGCTGTAGACAAAGCCAAGGTTCTACTCAACCGTCCCTTCTCTATCTTCAACCGCACAGACGAGCTGCTCGAACTCCTCGTCAAACCTCTCGGCCGCGGCAGCGAGGCTCTGGGACACTACGTGCCCGGCGACGAAATCAGAGTCATAGCACCGCTCGGCAAGGGCTTTACCCTACCCGATGCCCCCGCAAAGGTTCTGCTTGCGGGCGGCGGCGTGGGCGTCGCTCCCATGCACTATCTCTCGGCAGCTCTTGAGGCAAAGGGCATTCGCCCCGTACTCGTCTACGGCGAGCGCACCACTCCCGACGCATCGCTCAAGGAGCTCCTCAGCCGCCATGCCGACCTCCACATCTGCACCGACGACGGTTCGGAAGGTTTCCACGGCTTCGTGGCTAATCATCCTGCGGTGGCCGAGGGCGACTACGATTTCTGCATGGTATGCGGCCCGGCACCGATGATGAAATCAATCTACAACGTGGCTAAGGAGAAGAACTGGAACACGGAATTCTCTCTCGAAAATAAAATGGCGTGCGGACTCGGCGCCTGCCTCTGCTGCGTAGAAAACACTACCACCGGCAACAGATGCGTCTGCTCCGACGGCCCGGTATTCAATATCAACGAACTCCCATGGTAAATCTCAGCACTAAACTGGGCGACATCGCCCTCAAAAATCCCGTACTCACCGCTTCGGGCACCTTCGGATTCGGCGAAGAATACTCCGATTTCATCGATCTCAACCGCCTCGGAGGCTTTATTGTAAAAGGTACTACACTCGAACCTCGCGAAGGCAACCCCTACCCCCGAATGGCCGAAACGCCATCGGGCATGCTCAATGCCGTAGGCCTTCAGAACAAGGGCGTAGACCACTTCATATCCAACATTTACCCGCGCATCGCCGGCCTCGACACCGAGGTAATGATCAACGTATCAGGCAAGTCGATCGAGGATTATGTAGCGGTAGCCGAAAAACTCTCTGCCCTCGACAGCATCCACGCTATCGAGCTCAACATCTCCTGCCCCAACGTCAAGCAGGGCGGCATGGCTTTCGGCACCACCACCGACGGCGCCGCATCTGTAGTATCTGCCGTACGCAAGGCATGGCCTCGTCATCTCATGGTAAAGCTCTCGCCCAACGTCACCTCTATAGTCGACATTGCAAAAGCTGTTGAGGGAGCGGGCGCCGACAGCCTCTCACTCATCAACACCCTCCTCGGTATGGCGGTAGACATCGAGCGTCGCCGCCCGGTACTTTCAACCGTCACCGGCGGCCTCTCAGGCCCTGCCGTGAAACCCGTGGCAGTGCGCATGGTTTGGCAAGTAGCTAAGGCTGTGGGAGTTCCCGTAGTCGGCCTCGGCGGCATCGTAACGGCAGCCGACGCTATCGAGTTCATCATGGCCGGCGCGACTGCAATCCAGGTAGGCACCGCAAACTTCATCGACCCCACAACTACCGTCCGCATCATCGACGACATGACTCAGTGGTGCGAACGACATGGCGTAAACGACATCGCCGAAATCCGCGGTTGCATTTAAGATTATCCGAGAGAACCCTTCTCTACATATAAGTGTTTTAATTAAGTCCTGCAGCTCTTCTGCGGGACTTAATTTATCAATACGCACCACTATGAAGAGATTGTTTTTCGCCGGTATGCTTGCTCTTGCCGCTTTCGGCGCTTCTGCACAGATAAATATACCTTTCCAGCAGATCAACTATAAGGTACATTACCATTGGGGAGTCGTAGATGTGAATATCGCAAACGGCACCGCAACCATTCAGACCGACGGAGATAACTTCTCAGCCACACTCAACGGCAACAGTATTCCGTGGGGTGGGCGCATTTTCTGTGTGAGCGATACTTTACAAGCCACCATGACACCCAACCCGAGCGGATTATCATCGGAGCACGTCAACTATCAGAACGGTTGGTACATGAAACCGCGCAAGGACGAATACTCCGGCGCAGGATTCACAGCCAACTGCGGTATACCCTACAAAAATATCGTGGGCGAAGGTAATCTGAATGCGTCCGACAACACTATGGAGGCAATCACCATCACATCCGACATGCTGGCCATGTTCTACTATTTCCGCGAAATTGATTTTGAAAGCATGAATCCGGGGCAAAGTCTGACCATACCTATCAGCGGCGGATTCGCCAACGAGGTCACTCTTACCTACAACGGACGCTCCGAAGACACATCCTTAGGCTCGCCCGTATATTCAGTCGACTATGAATATGCTTATCATGGAGCACCCAGCGGCTACCCCGTCCACTCCGAAGTGGATGTCTACTCCCGCCTCCCGCTTCTCATCAGCGCCCAACTGCCGGTGGGTCATGTGGAAATGATTCAAGATTGAAATAACATATATACAAAAAATTAAAGGGGTCCTTCGTAACCTACGAAAGACCTCTTTTAATCTTTTATATCAGCGGTTAAGACCGCACGATATTATTCAGCAGCGGGAGCTTCAACTTCAGCTACAGCAGCGGTGTCGCAAGCAGCAGAGTCACAAGCTACTTCAGCAACTTCTTCTACTTCAGCAACTTCTTCAACTGCGGGTGCTTCGGTTTCTGCTTCAGCAGCAGCTTCCTTGTTGCCACATGCGAAGAAAGACATGCTGAAAACAACAGCGAGGGTAAGAACTAACTTTTTCATTTTCGTTTTGATTTATTAATAAAACAATTGTTTGCTTCAAAAACGCCACAAAGTTAGAGCTTATTTGTGATATGACAAAACTTTACAGCAAAAATTTTATGCTATAAAACACGTTTTTTTCATCCATTAACAACTACACCATACTAACACCCTGCGTATCAGATATTTAGTAACTTTTAGGATTTTTAGAGGTAGCAAAATGTATATTTGGCGGTATAAATTCAATGATTTCGTGGCAAATTGACAATTCAGAATACGCCTGAACCACTCCAAAAACATGTTATATAACATATAGTCAGAGCAAATTATTTAATTAACATACTTTAAGTTTTCTATTCTTTTCTGTTTAAATCTAATTTATTCATCTTTGCGTATATCAAGGTCGGAAAGTATCAAGATTTTTTCCGCGAGGCCGCACTTCCGACCTTACAAAATATAAGAGCGCCCTCAGGCGCCCCTTCTGTTAGAAATTTGGTTACTCCGCAGCTTTGCCGTAACTTTGCAGTGGAAATGATACGACAAGCATTGTAGAATGCTTTTTCATATTAAATAAATCTGGAATAGACATATAAATCTAACATTAAGTACTATGTGTAAGAGAACAAGGGGCGTCCGTGAGGATAGCCCTTGTTTTCGTTTTAGGGGCAGCCGTCAGCGCATTGTCAGCTCGCCCGTAGCTATTATATAGCGGAGTGTGGACTCAAGCAGGGTCGCCGAGTAGGCAGCGGCATCGCGCTCGATACTGAACACGCCGTTGAGTACTTCAGTCTCCTGCAGATAGCCGTACATCTTCGGAGGAAGTTGATCGAACAGGAGCACCTGCGGCAGCGGCATGCCATAGCCGTCGATTGCCACCCAGTCGCCGTTGCGGTCGAAAGTGAGGCCGGGGCCGTTATCGAGGCGCACATGATAAGAGTTTGTGCCCTTGGTAAAATTTGATACTTCGTAGGTGGGGAAGTAATGTTCGACAAAATCTGCAACATTATCGGGCATCTCATTCCATTCTTCCGACTGTCGGCACGAGAATGTACCGAATATCATCAGCGCTCCGAGAAGCGCCGGCATGAGCAGCCAGAATCTTTTTCTTACAGGACTTACAATATCTTTGAATTTCATATTCACAATGTTTTTTATATTTCAGTAACACTTACAGGAGGTGTCTTGTTCATCCACACAGGAAGAAAGACACCCCGAACTTTCCACGCCTCGGGTTGTTATATAGACAAAGAGAAGCTAAGAAATACGCGGCGACGCAGAGTTCGCCGTTGCGGAGCAAAAGGCTCCGCTCCTCTCTCCCGCGACCTTTTATGGTTGAATGTTATATAATTCTGCAAACGACCTCTCCGACGGACTCAGAACCGTCGGAGAGGTTTTTTTTGCACAATGCCGCGTAGGGGTACTAAAATATTACTATGTGTCTACAACTTTTACAAAAATATATTTGGTGAATAGTTTTTTTTCTGTAATTTTGTACCCGTACCAACTACATAAATCCAACACGATTACTAAATCTCTAACCTATCAAATTCATAAAGACATGCCTCGCCAGTATTTTGACGCACTTGACCTGACTATACTGAAAGCTCTTTGCGAGAATGCACGCACTCCATACCTCGAGATAGCCCGTGAATACGGAGTCTCGGGCGCAGCCGTGCATCAGCGTGTTCAGCGACTGCTTGCCGGAAACGTAATTATCGGTTCTCACTGCGACGTAAATCCCGCCACTCTCGGCTTCCACGTATCAGCATTTGTCGGCATCAACGTAAAATCGGGAGCAAACCTGAATAAACTCGTAGAGCAGATTGCTGCCATTCCCGAAATCACAGAATGTAACATCGTTTCAGGCCGCTACGACCTCATAGTCAAGCTCAACGCAAGAAGCAACGCCGATATTCTTGAAATCATCAGAAAGCGCCTCTTTGAGCTCGACATCGTATCCACCGAGACTATGGTTTCGTTCAAACAACCGTTTAATCGTCCCCTCCCGTTGGACGCAAATCGCGATTAATTCTTAAAGAATTAGGCAATTTCAAAGTTTTTGCTTAATTTTGCGCAGACACTGAAGAGCCGCAACCGGAAATCATACTCATGGCTCCACGGTTGCGGCATTCAATTTGTTTGAATACAACTCTTTAAAACCTTAATAACTATGGATATTTCCCATATCGAACACATCGGCATTGCCGTTCCTTCTCTCGAAGAAGCAATTCCTTTCTACGAGAACATTCTCGGTTTCAAGTGCTTTGCAATCGAAGAAGTTGAAGACCAGAAAGTACGCACCGCATTCTTCAAAGTAGGCCAGACCAAGATCGAGCTTCTCGAAGGTACTGCTCCCGAAAGCGCAATCTCAAAATTCATTGCTGCCAACGGTGGCCGTGGCGGTATCCAGCATATTGCATTCGCTGTTGAAGACGGCGTGGCAAACGCTCTTGCCGAAGTGGAAGAAAAAGGTTGCCGTCTGATCGACAAGGCTCCCCGTCGTGGCGCCGAAGGTCTCGACATCGCATTCCTTCACCCCAAGTCGACTTGCGGTACTCTCATCGAACTCTGCGAAGATCCCAAGAAAAAATAATTTCCGCCACCCCGCGGGAATGACACGCCGCGCACACTTCACTCCCCTGCGCGGCGTGATTCAATTTAAACCATAAGCAACACACATACTCTGCAATATATATGAGCAGCCAACTTGAAAAAGTAAAAGAACTCATCGAGCTTCGCGCTGAAGCACGACTCGGTGGTGGCGAAAAAGCCATTGAAAAACAGCACGAACGCGGCAAATACACTGCCCGTGAGCGCATCGCACAGCTCCTCGACGAGGGCTCATTCGAAGAACTCGACATGTTCGTGCGTCACCGTTGCACCAACTTCGGTCAGGAAAAGAAATCTTATCTCGGCGACGGCGTCGTTACCGGTTACGGTACAATCGAAGGCCGTCTCGTCTATGTTTTCGCACAGGACTTCACCGTATTCGGCGGCTCTCTCTCTGAGACTATGGCGCTGAAAATCTGCAAGGTGATGGACATGGCTATGAAGATGGGCGCTCCCGTTATCGGTCTTAACGACTCGGGTGGCGCACGTATCCAGGAAGGCATCAACGCACTCGCAGGCTACGCCGAAATCTTCCAGCGCAACATCATGGCATCGGGCGTTATCCCCCAGATTTCAGCTATCCTCGGTCCTTGCGCCGGTGGTGCCGTTTACTCCCCCGCCCTCACCGACTTCACAATCATGGCCAAAGGCATCAGCTACATGTTCCTCACCGGCCCCAAGGTTGTAAAGACCGTAACAGGCGAAGACGTAACTCAGGAAGCTCTCGGTGGAGCTACCGTACACTCGCAGAAGAGCGGCGTATGCCACTTTGCTGCTGAAGACGGCGAAGACGCTATCAAGATCATCCGCAAACTCTTCTCTTACATACCCCAGAACAACCTCGAGGAAGCACCCCTCGTAGAGTGCACCGACCCCATCGACCGTCTCGAAGACTCTCTCAACGAGATTATCCCCGACTCGCCCAACCGCCCCTACGACATGTACGAGGTTATCGGCGCTATTGTCGACAACGGTGAATTCCTCGAAGTACAGGCCGACTACGCCAAGAACCTTATCGTTGGTTTCGCTCGCTTCAACGGCCAGTCGGTAGGTATCGTAGCCAACCAGCCCAAATTCCTCGCCGGCGTACTCGACAGCAACGCTTCACGTAAGGGTGCACGCTTCGTACGCTTCTGCGACGCCTTCAACATTCCCCTCGTAACACTCGTAGACGTCCCTGGCTTCCTCCCCGGTACAGGTCAGGAATACAACGGCGTAATCCTCCACGGCGCAAAACTTCTCTACGCTTACGGCGAAGCTACCGTGCCCAAAGTCACCGTTACACTCCGCAAGAGCTACGGCGGCAGCCACATCGTGATGAGCTGCAAGCAGCTCCGCGGCGACATGAACTACGCTTGGCCTACTGCCGAAATCGCAGTTATGGGTGGCGCAGGTGCCGTTGAAGTACTCTACGCTAAAGAAGCAAAGGCAAGCGACAACCCCGCTAAAGTTCTCGCCGACCGCGAAGCAGAGTACAACAAACTCTTCTGCAACCCCTACAACGCAGCTAAATACGGCTATATCGACGACGTTATCGAACCCCGTAACACACGTTTCCGTGTCATCCGCGCACTTCAGCAGCTCGCCACCAAGAAGGTTACCAACCCTGCCAAGAAGCACGGCAACATTCCTCTCTAAGGCGCTATGAAAAAGATTATTTCTACCATCGCTCTCGCCCTGGCTCTCGCCGTACCCTCGGTATCGGCTCAGAGCCGCGACGCTCTGCGTATCAACGAGGTAATGGTGGTGAACGACAACAGCCTCGTCGACGAGTACGGCAACCAGAGTGCCTGGATAGAGCTGTTCAACACCAACTTTGCACCTCTCGAGATTTCGAAAGTATTCATTACCAATGATCCTTCGAATCCTACACTCTACCCTATCCCCCTCGGTGATGTAAACACTAAGATACCCAAGCGTCAGCACGTGGTATTCTTCGCCGACGGCGAGCCCAACAAAGGCACATTCCACACCAACTTCGTCCTCGTACCCGGTCAGGACAACTGGATTGGCGTATATGATGCCGACGGCAAAACCCTCATCGACGAAGTGACTATCCCCGCCTCTGTTCTCCCCAACCAATCGTGGGCACGCACTGCCGACGGTACCGGTGAATGGGCACTCCGCACAGGCGGCGACAACGACTACATCACACCCTCGAGCGCTAACGTAATCCGCGACGGCAACTCTAAAATCCAGATGTTTGCCGACAAAGACGAAAACGGATTCGGTATGACACTCATGGCTATGTGCATCGTATTCTCGGCTCTGCTCCTCCTCTGCCTCTGCTTCTACGGCATCGGCAAGATCGGCAGCCTCATCTCACGTATCAACAAGCGCAACGCTCACGGAGTAGCTCCCGAGGAGGCCCATGTCTCTACTATCGAGCACGATTCGGGCGAAGAAATCGCCGCTATCGCTATGGCACTCTACGAGCACCTCAACGCTCACGATACAGAGAATACCGTACTTACCATCAACAAGGTAAAACGTGCATACTCACCCTGGAGCTCCAAGATTTACGGTCTGCGCGAAGTTCCCGGACACACTCACGCCAAGTAACCCACCCTTCAGCTTATCCAAAAAATGAAAGAATACAAATATAAAATCAACGGTAACAACTATACAGTTGCCGTAGGCGACATCGACGAAAACGTTGCTCAGGTCGAAGTCAACGGTGTGCCCTACAAAGTAGAGCTCGACCGCGCAAAACCCACTACAGTAAAAGTTCAGACACCCCGCCCCTCTGCTGCTCCCCGCACAGCCACAGGCGAAAAGGTAATCGCAAGCAAGCCCGCAGCAGCAGGCGCAGGCTCTGTAGTAGCACCCCTCCCCGGCGTTGTTATCTCTGTCAACGTTAAGGTTGGCGACACCGTAAGCGCTGCCGATACCGTAGTTGTACTCGAAGCTATGAAGATGGAAAACAGCATCCGCGCAGGTCGCGACGGCAAAGTTACAGCCATCAACGTCAACGCAGGCGATTCTGTTCTCGAAGGCACAGCCCTCATCACACTCGAATAATAAAGACAACGAATTATGTCATTCGGCGATTTTATTTACAACAACCTTCTTGAGTTCTGGCAACTCACAGGTTTCGCCAATGCCCAGTTCGGCAACTTCGTGATGCTGGCAGTGGGTCTGTTCTTCATCTGGCTTGCCATTAAGAAGAACTTCGAGCCCATGCTTCTGGTGCCCATTGGCTTCGGTATCCTCATCGGAAACATTCCCTTCAACGCTTCTGCCGGCCTCGAAATCGGCATTTACGAAGAAGGCTCAGTGCTCAATATCCTCTACAACGGCGTAGCAGCCGGCTGGTATCCCCCGCTGATTTTCCTCGGCATCGGTGCCATGACCGACTTCTCGGCCCTGATAGCTAACCCCAAACTCATGCTCATCGGCGCTGCCGCTCAGTTCGGTATCTTCGGTGCCTACATGGTGGCTCTCGCTATCGGCTTCACCCCCGACCAGGCAGGTGCTATCGCTATCATCGGTGGTGCCGACGGCCCCACGGCTATCTTCCTTTCATCCAAGCTCGCTCCTAACCTCATGGGTGCCATTGCCGTTTCGGCTTACTCCTACATGGCTCTCGTGCCCGTTATCCAGCCCCCGCTGATGCGTCTCTTCACCACCAAGAAAGAGCGCCTCATCAAGATGAAACCCGCCCGCGCCGTATCGCAGAACGAGAAGATTATCTTCCCCATTGTAGGTATGCTCCTCACCTGCTTCGTAGTGCCCTCAGGTATTCCCCTGCTCGGTATGCTCTTCTTCGGTAACCTCCTCCGTGAGTGCGGCGTAACAAACCGTCTTGCCAAGACAGCATCCAACGCCATGACCGACATCGTAACAATCCTCCTCGGCATGACAGTAGGTGCTTCGACTCAGGCTTCGCAGTTCCTCACACCCCAGACAATCTTCATCTTCTTCCTCGGTTTCATGGCATTCGTCATCGCTTCTTCGAGCGGCGTACTCTTCGTGAAACTCTTCAACCTCTTACTCCCGAAGGACAAGAAGATCAACCCCCTCATCGGCAACGCCGGCGTATCGGCAGTACCTATGTCGGCACGTATCTCCAACAACCTCGGTCTCGAATACGACCCCTCCAACTACCTGCTCATGCACGCCATGGGTCCCAACGTTGCCGGCGTAATCGGTTCTGCAGTTGCTGCAGGTGTACTCCTCGGCTTCCTCGCCTGATAGTCCACCGACACATCATATCAATCGCCGCTCCGGCTCGGGGCGGCGATTTTTTGTCGTTATAATGTGTCTGTACCCTTTATTGGCAGGATTGTGTACGTATTTCGCCGGAAATTTCGCGTACTTTGATGAAAATTTCAAATACCATGAATCTTAAGAAATATACCCTCCTGTCATTATTGCTCGCAGCTCTGCCCGCCATGTCGCTCACCCTTGAGCGGAGCAACTTCAAAATAGTAGTTCCTCCGGGCTCTCCCGACCCCGTGAAAATTGCGGCTAATTCTCTTGCAAGAGACTTTGGCAAAGTCATGCACTGGATTCCCGACGTAGACTCCGTGCCCGCCAAGGATTCCAAAACCGTCAACATCATAGCCCTCGATGCAAGTCATGCCGGAAACATCGACGGACTCAAACTGAAATCACTTGACGGTTTCGAATCATATCGCATTTACACTGACGAGAAAAATCGCAATATATACCTTCTCGGCAAGGACATGCGCGGAGCTATTTACGCCACATATTCGTTTTCAGAAGACTTCCTCGGAGTACCGCCTTTGTGGTATTTCTGCGACTGGACACCCGAATTCAAGCCCGAACTCCACGTGGCCAAGGGGTACGATAAGCTGGTCAAATCTCCCGAGGTACGCTTCCGTGCATGGTTCCCCAACGACGAAGACCTCGTGAATCCCTGGCGCAAAAAATCCTGGCAGAACGACGAACTCTGGCTCGAAGCCATGCTGCGCCTTAAACTCAACACGGTAGAATACGGCCCCACTGTGACATACCCCGATCATAAAATGGACCATAATGCCGACCTTCTCAAGAAGTACGGCCTTGTACTCACGTCGCACCACATGGTAGGCCTCAACAATGGCTTTTCTAACTGGGAAAACTATTGGGAAAAGGTACGGGGCATGAAAGCGCCTGAACTTCTGCTCTCCAATCTGGACGCAATCAAGGAATTCTGGACCTACAATGTGGAGACCGTGATGCAGAACGAACAGGAAAATCTGTGGCAGATAGCTTTCCGTGGCCGACGCGACGAACCGTTCTGGAGTGTATTCGCCGACGCACCCCAGACCGACAAAGAGCGTGCCGAGGTAATCAACAAAATGGTACGCATACAGTACGATATGATTAAGGATGCAACAGGCGAGGACGACCCATTCGTGCGCATGACATTCTACGACGAGCTCTCCGACCTTCTCGCTAAAGGATATCTCGAACCACCGGCCGCCTCAAACATGCTCTGGACTTTCGTAGCCGGCAGGCGCGACCACTACCCTTACGACGATCTTGTAAACTACGATTTCTCGAAACCCATGCTTCTCGGCTACTATATGAACCTCCAGTTCACTTCTACGGGAGCGCATCTTGCACCGGCCGAAAGTCCGTGGAAAATGGAGCAGAACTATCGCTATGTTACCTCGCGCGGACCGCTGACGTTCAGCGTGGTAAACGCAGGCAATATCCGCGAATTCGTAATGGAGATGTCGGCCAACGCCGATATGATGTGGGACACGAAGAGCTACGATACCGACCGCTTCCTGAAGAAGTTCTGCGCACAGTACTACGGCGAAGACCTCGCCGACGAGATAGCCGGGCTCTACCGCGACTACTACTACGCTTATTGGCTGCAGCGTCCGTCGGAATTCCCCGGCATGGACCGCCAATTTATATTTCAGGACCTCCGCCATGCCCAGGTATTCAACCAGGTACTACCGCAGTTCGACACATACCGTCCCAATCCTCTCTCTGATATAGGCTTCGAGCGTATCAAAGGCCGCTCCTTCCGCCTCACCACCGACAATCATGTCGACGAAATCATTGCCGGCATGGAGCAAAGCAGCCCTCGCTTCAGCGCCGTAGCCGCACGCTGCGACGAAATGATGAAGCGTATACCCAAAGACCGTCAGCAATTCTTCTACGACAATCTCGCCGGCTACGCGCACTACATGGCTGCTCTTTCGGGCAGCGTAGGCCACTTCCTCAAGGCATATAAGGGAGACGGCGACCGAAAGCAGCACCTCGTAGAATCGCACTGTCAGTTGAAGGATGCACAGAAAGCGCTGAAAAGCTCTCAGCACGGTGTGTTCGACACATGGTACGACACCGACCGCCTCTTCAACATCGACAGCAAGATAGCTGCTCTCGAGTCGCTTATCGACAGGATTGATTAGAAAGCCTCAATCGTGAAATGATATTTTGAGTCACGGTTGAAATATCCGGCCTCATACTCCGTGCCTCTCACCATTATTGCATGCGTGAGGGCATCGGGGTGGAGGCCCCACCTCAGAATATATCCGTCGGCATTCTTCACCGGATTCCATTTGAAGCTTATTCTTCGCGGGTCGGCCTCGTTTCTTATCACCTCAAACTCTGTCACCTCATCGAGCTTTCCACGGGTGTCGGTGCCGAATACCCGCAGGTCCATTATCGAAAACTTGCAAGGCAAATCTGCTGTATTGGTGATTCTTACATAACGCGCCGCTACGGGCTGCCCGGTAAGGATAAGTTCGTGAGGGCGGTCGTCGGTATTGTTACTGCGGTCTACAAGCATTCTCCAGTCCGCATTGTCAGACGAAACCTCAACAATATATTTATGAGGAAGCGCTTCTCCCATGAGAGCCTTTGCCCCTTCGTCGGAAAAATTGACCTGAACGGCATGGATATCGCAGACCGAATCAAGGTCCACACACAACCACTCGCCGGCATTACCTGTAGCTGTAGCCCACCAGGTCTCGACGCGTTCGTCGATGGCATATCTCGCATGGCCGACTCCCGAATCACCGTCGGCACCTTTCTCAAGCGTGCCTTCGGAAGACGCCGAAACCGCTTTGTCAAGAGCCAACTGCCTCCAACCGACCGACAAAGTCCGTTCGTCGAACGGCACGGAATCTACATCTACATACTCCTGAGGGATACGGAACGGATAATCGGAAAGAACGGTGCTTGACCACATATTCCCATTTTTGATCACCACGGGGAACAATCCCAAGCGGCGTTCATACCAATGGCGGACACCTACCAGCATAGATGCCACGTGCCAGAAATTGCCATATTTATCCCTGAACGTATGCCCGTGACCGGCAGCTCCGATGAAGCCTCCTGGTTTGATTGAGAACGGGCTGCCTTCCATATATTCAAACGGCCCGAGTGGCGAGTCCCCTACATACACACCGTCGCAATAAGTTCTGAACTGAGTGCCGTTGCTCGCGTACTGCAGATAGTATTTCCCGTTGGCTTTAATCACCGCGGGCCCTTCATTCCAGCCATTAGAATCTTCCTCGTTGTTCCGGCCGAACTGCTCCCAGCCGTATTTGTCGCGGTTATGCCCGATCAGTTCCACGGGCTCGCCAAGAGCCTTGAAACCGTCAGCGGGGTCAACTTCCACACCGATGATAGGATTGACATCGGAGCATCCCCAGTAGAAAAACACACGGCCGTCGTCATCCTTGAAAAAAGATGGGTCGTGCTGATGTATATAGCTGATTTTGCACTCTATTTCCTTCCACGAAGTTCCGTCTTCGGGAGTGGTGGTACGGAATATTCTGGTAGGATTGCCGTCGCTCGACGCTGTGAAATAAAGTGCATCGTCATACACAAGAATCGTCGGTGCATAGTCGTTGATCGTCTCTATCGACGGGCACGGTATATACTCCCAGTCTACGAGATTCTCCGACCGCCAGTAGCCGCCTGATTTCGATGCAAAAAGCCAGTAATACCCATTGAAATATTCACACGCCGGGTCGGCAGCCTCGCGTCGTGGCAAATCGCGGTCGGCAGGCTGAAATTGATAATTCAAATTTATAGGATTGGCAACAATCGGCCACTCCGACTCTGTAGCAATGCTCCGCGCCGGGCCGACAATCATCGAAAAAATTGATAATATCACACTTGCAGTTCTCATAGCGCTTAGTTTTTCATGATTGCTACAAAGTAAATAAATATCATCGTAAATTACGATATACATCCGTGCCAATAATGTATGGATAAACATGTCGGAGTCTATTCACGAAATTTTTGTACCTTTGCATAAACCGGAAAGAAACACCATGATTCATATCAGGAAGGCAGTTCCTGCCGATATCGATAGTATAATGAGTTGCTATGACATTGCCAGGCAGACGATGAGGGCTTCAGGCAATATCAACCAATGGACCAACGGATATCCCTCGCGCCAACACATGGCTCGCGATATCGCGGACGGAATAAGTTATGTAGGAGTAGATGAAGATGAGAACATCGTCATGGTATTCGCTTTCTTCATCGGCGACGACCCTACCTACGCCGTAATCGAAAACGGCGCGTGGCTCAACAACCACAAATACGGGACTATCCACCGACTGGCCTCCGATGCCCGATATCATGGAATTTTAAGGCTATGCGTCGACTTCTGCTCGACGATGATAGACAATATCCGACTTGACACACATGCCGACAATCACATCATGCAGCATGCGGCAAAAAATCTCGGATTCGAGTCTTGCGGCATCATCTACTGCCAGGACGGCACTCCGAGAATTGCATATCAGAGATACTTTGGACGATAAAAACTTAGCAGGATGAATATACAGATAAAACGATTTGAAGAACTCACCATAGCCGAACTATACGAAATTCTGCGTTGCCGTGCAGAAGTATTCATCGTCGAACAAGAGTCGATATATCAGGATATAGATGAGTTGGACAAACATTCCACACATCTTTATATCGAAGACAATGGCAAAATCAAAGCCTATCTTAGAGTTATAGACCCCGGCGTGAAGTTTGCCGCCGGCTCGATAGGCCGCGTACTCGTAATGAAAGAATATCGAGGTCAAGGCCTCGCGCGACCAATCATGGCTAAAGCAATAGAAATAGCAAGCTCAAAAGCAGATACTATCGAGATAGAAGCACAGTCGTATTTGCTCGAATTCTATAAATCCTTAGGTTTCATCCCCATATCCGAAGAATTCATACTTGAAGGAAGAGCTCATATAAGCATGATGCTGAAATTCTGAAGGATTCGCGATAACGAACCCTCGGGTTCTCAGCCTGCTCTCACGCAAAAAGAGCCACAAGCCTTTGGCTTGCAGCTCTTTTTGCGGAGAGACAGGGATTCGAACCCTGGGTACCCGCAAGGGTACAACGGTTTTCGAGACCGCCCCGATCGACCACTCCGGCATCTCTCCAATGGTGGTCGGCGGATTATTTCCGCTTTTGCGGTGCAAAGTTACAACTTTTATTCCTGACGTGCAATAAAAGCGACAAAAAAATTATGAATTTTCCACCCACTCCTCTATTTTTCGTTGGGAAGGGCTGTGTGATACTGACTTAGGCGGAAGAATGCAGTAGGAGCAGAAGGGGACGGGATTGTCGCGCAGACGCCGTATATCTGCAGCGCTACGGATATCCTCTACGTTGAGCCAGTCGCCGGGACGATGTTCGAACTTCGTAGCGAAGGCATTGTTGAGATGTTTTACACATCCGCTTATCGAGCACGGATACAGCTTATCGCCTATCACCGAGAGGCATCCGCGGTTGTCGCACTTCAGGTGCGCTATCGAGCGGTTGCGGCACCCTTTGGGGTCGAGTGCGTATCGGAAGAAGGTCTGAGTCTCGGAGCGGTCGGCAAAGACTTCGGTGCGCACTCCTTTCGATCGACACAGCTCGATTGCCGAATCGTAGTCAAACTTTATCGGGTAGCGGGTAATCACCACGATAATGTCATTGTTGCGAGCCGAGTCCCAGAACGAATCGGACATTCGCGGAATCATGAGGCCGTTAGTGAATATATACAGCTCCTGTGTAGGGAAATTCTTGCGCAGCAGCGACATAGCTTCTTCGAGATGCGGATACAGGAGTGTCTCGCCTCCGATAAGATATGCCTTACTTATATCTTTGCCGGCAACTTGCCCGATGTGGCTCATCGTGCGGCTGAGGGTTTCGAGCGGTTCAAATTCTTTGGGAGCCAAGGGTGAATAGTGGGTACAGCCCTTGCAGTTGAGATTGCAGTAGTCGGAGAGGACAAACTCCACTCTCAGCGGTGCCCGGCGCATATCGCGCTCGTGACGGACGGCTCTTATTATCTTGCTTATAACATTCATATTCTTCGGGTGCGTGACCGTCACAAAGATACGAATAATTCCTTGGAATCAGATATTACTTATAAGAAAAAAGTTTTGGTAAATCGGTGTGTCTTTCGTAATTTTGCTACATGAACTCAAGATATTCCACACTCATCCGCTCGGCCTTCCCCGTGGTCCTGATAGCATCGTTCGTGCTGCTCGTACCCTGGCTTGGCGAAACTCTTTTCTACTCTAAAGGAGAGCCCCGCGAGGCCATTGTAGGCGTAAGCATACTCGAAGGCGGCAACTGGATTCTGCCCACTAACTATGGTGGAGATATACCATATAAACCACCGTTCCTCGGCTGGCTTATTGCGATATTCGCGGCTATATTTAATGGCGGAGTAGTCAGTGAGTTCATCTCCCGTCTACCGTCGGCACTTGCTGCAATTGCCATGATTTGCGGCGGATACTTCTGGGCAAAGCGTGCTAAAGGTGAGCGCTTTGCGTTGATATTCAGCGTTATTACCCTATGCAGCTTTGAAGTTTTCCGTGCCGCGCTCGCCTGCCGACTCGACATGGTTCTCACCGCGTGCATGGTGGGCGCCCTCTATACCATGTATGCCGCCGAGGAGCACAACCGCGGCAGCAGGCGTGCCCTGCTCTACCTGCTTGCATGGGTGCTGATGAGCTGTGCATGCCTCACTAAAGGTCCTGTCGGTTCATTCCTTACATGCTTTATATTCGGCGTCTATCTCCTGCTGCGCCGCCGCAACTTCTTTGCAAGCCTCTTCAAGATGCTTGTGCTTGCTGCAGTCGCCACTCTCCCGATGATATGGTGGGGATATGAAGCCTACCAACAGGGCGGCGAACACTTCTACAACCTTATGATGGAGGAGAATTTCGACCGTCTTTTCAGCAGAATGGCATATGAAAGCCACGTACAACCTTTCTGGTACAACTTCGTTACTCTCGCAGCCGGACTTCTGCCCTGGACTGTCTTCCTGCTCGCCGCATGCTTCGGGCGCAAGAAAAGTTTCTCGACGGCCCTCTCGCCCGCGGCCCTGCTCAGTGTGTGTGCGGCGGTGCTCACGGTGGTATTCTACACGATTCCCGATAGCAAGCGCTCGGTGTATCTCCTGCCTGCATACCCCTTTATCTGCTACGGCATTACCTGCGTATTTGAAAGTGCTTCGGCTGCCGGAGCGCGACGTTTCTTCGCGTGGTTCATCTCAATACTTGCAATCCTCGCTCCCGTCGCACTAATCGCCACTCAATTTGTTGATATAAAAGGACTGTCCGCAGGCACCATTCCCTGGTGGGGATATATCATCCTGCTTATACCCTTCGCTTGTGGTGTAGCGTGGATTGTCAACCGCCACAGTCCGCTGGGACATACCCTCGTGACAGTATGGAGCATGTTCCTGGCATATGTTGCGGTCGGTATGCCCCTCTTCCTCAACCCGAAGAGCGACTCGGTGGCTCTCGAACGCATCTGCGCAGGCAATCCTCCGGCCGTCATCAATCTTCTGCCCGACGAGAAGTTCAGACTCTACTCTCTCAACTACTATCTCAACGACAAACTCCGCCATGTGGCGACGGTAGAAGAGGCGGCAGCCTATCCCCGCGGTACCGTCCTCCTCATTCCCTCAGGCTCCGATACGACGGGCATCAGCGATTACTACACTGTAGAACCACTGCTACCCCGCTCAGCCGACCACCGCAACAAGGTGGACATAGCATTCAGAAAGTAACATAACACTAACATAATTTTATAAGAAATGATTAGTCCTAAAATGCAAGATGCGCTCAACGCGCAGATCAACGCCGAATTCTGGTCGGCATATCTCTATCTCTCTATGGGCATGCACTTCGAAGCCGAAGGCCGTGCAGGCATTGCCAACTGGTTCCGCATCCAATTCAAAGAAGAGCAGGCTCACGCTGAAATCTTCATCAACTACCTCAACAGCCGCGGCGGTCGCGTAGAGCTCAAAGCTATCGACGCAGTACCCACAAGCTGGGCTTCTCCCCTCGACGCATTCGAGCAGACTCTCGCTCACGAAGAGAAAGTAACCGCTCTCATCAACAACCTCTACGCCCTCGCAGAAGAAGAACACGACTATGCTACCCGCGGCAAACTCGACTGGTTCGTTTCCGAGCAGGTTGAGGAAGAAGAGACTGCCAAGAACCTCATCGACCGCCTCAAACTCATCGGCAACGACGGCCTCGCACTCTACATGCTCGACCAGGAACTCGCTACCCGCGTATACAACGTTCCTGCTCCTCTCGCAGCAAAATAAGAATCTGTAAGAATCAGAATAAAACGGACATCAGGCGACACAGCCCGGTGTCCGTTTTTTTTCTACGAACTAAAAAAAGAGGAAGCCTGAACAATTTCTCTATCAGGCTTGTTGTAATATCAGAAATGTGATAATGATTGGTTTATTTCCAACGAGGCGCCTCTGTGAAGCGGCGCCTCGTTGGTGTTTTCTTATCTGCAGAACTTCACGTCGGAGGCGTGGCTGAATAGTCGTGGCTCGTTGCCACCCCACACCTGCACGCCGCCTACCCATGTAGATACCACGCGGTGCCTGAACGTGCGGCCGGCAAAGGGAGTCCATGCGCAGCGCGAGAGCACGTCGGTGTCGACAACCGTATAGGACTCGGTTTCGCGTACGAGGGCGAAGTCGGCGTTGCTTCCTGCACTGAAATCGGTATTGCACTGCAGTCCGAATACATCGCGAGGACCGGCAGTCATCTTCTCAACGACTTTTTCGACAGGCAGATAGGTGAGCATGGCAGGGAGTGCAAACTGTATAGATGGCGCTCCTGAGGCGGCAGTGAGGCCGGGGAGCAGTTTCTCCTCAAGGAGGTGAGGCGCATGGTCGGTACCTATGGTGTCGATTGCTCCGGTGAACAGAGCGGCGCGAAGGGCTTCGGCATCGTATTCTTCCTTAATGGCTGGATTTACCTTCAGTCGGCGGTCGCGAGTGGAGGGCACGGCAATTATGGGGTCGAGGTAGAGAGGGGTGGTTTCGGCGGTAATAAGTTTACCGGCTGTAGGGCCTTCGGTAAGAAAATCTTTGACTTCTTCGGCTGTGCTCACGTGCGCAATATGCAGGCGGGTACCGAATCGCTCGGCGAGCTCTACGGCTCCGGCGGTAGACTTGCGGCAGGCTTCGCGCGAACGGATGCGTCTGTGGCGGTCAAAGGGGATTTTATCCACGCCACCGAAGTAATCGGCCTCGCGCTTCATATTGGAGTCGATTATGGCATTATCCTCGGCATGCACCATTATGGGCAGGCGCATATCGGCACAGAATCTGAAGAGGTCTTCGAGATTCTTACCCTCGGGAGCGCCCATAGCACCGGTGGTAGTTCCGAGGAAAAGCTTCACGCAGGGAGTTGCGGAGAGGTCGATTTTGCGGAGTTGGTCCACGGCATCGTCCTTAGCACCGAGCATAGGCACGATGCGGCAGTAGGCGCCGTTGGAGGCAATGCGGGCAACTTTAGCGGCGAGTTCCTCGGCCGAAGTGGTTGCGGGCACGGTATTCGGCATATCGAAAGCCGTTGTTACACCACCGGCAGCGGCGGCGAGACTCTCGGTCATATAGTCGCCTTTGTGCGTGAGTCCGGGGTCGCGGAAGTGCACGTGCGAGTCTACGAGCCCCGGGATGAGATATGCGCCTTCGGCGTCAAGAGAATCAGTTGCATCGGGTATTTCGCCGAAGCCTGAACTGACTATGCGGCCGTCGGACCATTCAACCCAACCGCGGTTTATGCTGCCGTTGCAGACGAGCAGCGCGTTGTGTATCTTCATTTCTGAGATTTCTTAGAAGGCTTGAAGAAAAGGCTGTCCCACTTGAGGCGAATCACGCCGAATACGGCCTCTCCGAAAATGCTCGAATTCATTTTGCTGGTGCCGAGCACGCGGTTTACAAATATGATAGGAACTTCCACAACCTTGAAACCATACTGATAAGCAGTGAACTTCATCTCTATCTGGAAGGCGTAGCCCTTGAACTTGATTTTGTCAAGCGGGAGAGTCTCCAGCACACGCCGGCGGTAGCACACGAAGCCTGCGGTGGTATCGTGTACGGGCAGGCCGGTGACGAGGCGGACATACTTAGAGGCGTAGTAGGACATGAGGATACGCCCCATAGGCCAGTTGACCACGTTAACGCCGGTGACGTAGCGCGAACCGACAACCACATCGGCCTCCTGCTCTATAGCGGTATTGCGCAGACGGATGAGGTCGGCGGGACTGTGGGAGAAGTCGGCGTCCATTTCGCAGATGAACTCGTAGCCTTGCTCCAGGCAATAGCGGAAGCCGGTGATGTAGGCAGTGCCGAGCCCGAGCTTTCCGGGACGCTCTATCAGGTGTATCCTGCCGGGATACTCCTCCATTTTCGCTTTGACTATAGCAGCCGTACCGTCGGGCGAATTATCGTCGATTACAAGGATATCGAAAGGTGTGTCGAGTGCAATCACCGCATCGATTATCGCTGCGGCGTTCTCGCACTCATTATACATGGGTATAATCACACATGCGTCGGGGCGGCTTGATCGGGCGTTACTCATCTATAGAATAATTTAAAAAGTCGTTCATCGGCTTAAGCATCTCAAAGAGGCGCGAAGTCTGTTCTATCCAGTCGGGACGCTCAAAAAATTCCCGAGAAAAATTGTGGGCCTTACCGAATTCGGTAAGTCTCAAGAATTCGATATCGGGGTGGTCGCGGTCGTAGCCTTTCGGGGCGGTTTTGAGTTTGCGCCCCCACCAGCCCGGGAAATTTTTCTCCACATCGGGAGCTTCCACAATCTCACGAAATTCTTCGATATTATCCACTATAGCCTTGCGCAATTTCTTGAGCACTTTGGGCTCGGGACACCACACACCGCCATAGATAGCCGACTCGTCGACACCTTGGTGGAAATAGTAGCATGCGCGGTCGCAGTGACGGCCTGTGGGCGAAATCAGAGCCGAGAAATAGGTTTTGTAGGGAGTCTTATCGTTGGAGAAACGGGTATCGCGATAGATGCGGTAGAGGCAGTCGCGTGCCTGCACATGTGCGAGCGAAGGCTCCCACATGGCCATGCGGTCGATGAGTTTCTGCAGATCTTCAATCCAGGCGGCGCGCAGGCGCTCGTACTCCGGTTTGTGTTCTGCAAACCACTCGCGGTTGTTATTCTCGGCAAGACGTCCGAGGAAGTCGTAGAGTTCTTTCATTACCATAAAACTACAAAGGCTGATATTACTTTATATCAACCCATTTAATATCGGTAATCTGTTCTTCTTCCTTGTACGAAACAGAGCTTTTCCCGCTCTCGGCGCGACGCTCTTCTTCGGTAACTTCAATCTCGGTGTAGGAGATGTATTCACCCACATCGCGCGGAATTTTTTTACCTCGGCGCGGAGCATGTTCGGGTTCACGGGAGGCACCCGAGCGAGCGCGTGCCTTGGCAGCCTTCTCGGCCTGACGGCGAATTTCGCCTTCGGGGTCGGCCATGAAGCGGCGCATCCTGTTCATCTGTACACCGGCACGCCAAAGAACCTTTATCAGCGGCCAGAGGAAAAACAGTATAAGTAGAAATATCAGTAGTCCAAACATTGTAGATCGTAAAAAAGTTCTGTGCGCGAGGCTTCAGATTAGAGCCGATGCGCACCCGCTCAGATACGGCTCTGGCGGAGGAAAGAGAGAAGGAAATAGAGAAGCACAGTCCATGCAAAACCGCTGAGGCCGTACACTACCACGAAGATAATCGCTGCAACTACAAGCACATAGCGGATGAAATTCTCGTGGAAGTTGAAGTTTTTCATCTTCAGCGAGAACATCTTGAAGTTGCCTACCATAGCCCAACACATAAAAGCGATGAGGGCGAGCATAGGAAGCCATCCGGGATAGAAATAGCTGTCGATCCAACCCACTACACCAATCCAGAAGATAGCGTTGGCAGGGATGGGAAGGCCACGGAATACCGTTGACTGTGTAGTGTCGATATTGAACTTAGCAAGACGGAGAGCACCGAACACGGGTATGAGAAGCGCCGCGAATGCGGGCCACACCAGAGTGCCGCGGTCGAGCATGACGTTGAGCACGAGCATGGCCGGAGCCACGCCGAAGCTCACCATATCTGAGAGAGAGTCGAGATCGGCACCGAGCGGCGAAAACTTCTTGAGGAGACGTGCCGAAGCACCGTCGAGGAAGTCGAATAGTGCTGCCGCCGCCATTGCTATCATAGCCCAATACTTACCCGAAAGAGGCCCAAAGGTATCGTTGAGGTGGAAAGCCATGAAAATCGACACACAGCCGCTTACAAGGTTAAGCGACGTGATAGTATTCGGTATGGCCGATATGATGCGGTTGAATATGCTCATTTTAAATTATTTCTGTTCACTGTCGGGGACAAGTTTACCCACCTGTGTAACGCCGCCGGTAGTCTTGTCGCCTATTTTTACAAAGATTTCTGTTCCGAGAGGAAGATAGAGGTCGATTCGCGAGCCGAACTTGATGAAGCCCACGTGGTCTTCGATCGAAGCATCGTCGCCCGGGCGGGCGTAAGTAACGATACGGCGGGCAACAGCACCTGCCACCTGACGCATAAGCACATTCTGACCGGCCGGAGTGCGAATCACCACAGTAGAGCGTTCGTTCTCTGTGCTGGACTTGGGCAGATACGCACCCATGAAGCGACCTGCATGGTGCTTGACGTAGGTAACTACACCGTCGACAGGGAACCAGTTGGCATGAACGTTAGTAACGCTC
Source organism: Bacteroidales bacterium (assembly GCA_014800815.1). Classification (GTDB taxonomy): domain Bacteria; phylum Bacteroidota; class Bacteroidia; order Bacteroidales; family Muribaculaceae; genus CAG-873. The sequence continues at coordinate 61,983 of JAAVFI010000037.1, forward strand.
ATAAACACCGAAAGCTGTATGCAACGGCAGTGAAGATACTCATCTTCAAATGTTTCCTCAAGAGCAACGACCTTACCGTCGGCCGACGAAACCACTGCGTTCACCGGGTCTCCGACAAAAGTGCGTCGTGGCGAACGGAAGAAATTCACCACAAAAAGATAGAATATAATACTTACCACAGTCAGGCCTATAGCCCAAGCAATTGGCCGCACCCATATCCATAGCGGCAGGTTCACCACCAGCAATATTGCCAGCAGCATTATCAATATTCCGGTTCCTTCGCGGTGCAATTTTACTCTCATAGTATAATTATACAGGTATATGCAAGCGCAAAGTTAATCAAAATTTTGTTATAAACTCAACACCACCGCGCTTTTTAAACGATTTTTTTCGAAAGAGAGTACGGAATTTTAATAATGAAGCCGACACGCACATATAGAGCGCACCCGGGGACGCCGGAATGCGCTCTTGGAGAGTGTCTGTCAATAAGTAAGTCATGAAAATTATTTTATATCACTCTTTGAGTAGTTATGGCAATCTTCGTGCTTGTTCATCAGTCATTATGGAGCCCCATAACTCCTTCTTCGCAAGTACGAATCTCGCTCATAACTACTTCAAATTTTAATATAAACTAATTTACATGACTTACTTATCAATTACTCAGCGTAGAGGTTTTCCTCTTTCTCGGGAATGTATTTTTCCACAATCTTGCTGATTTTCTTCAAGTCGGGTTTCTTTGCGGCATAGTCAATGAGAGTTCGGATAGGATACAGGTCGGGGTCAGAAGCAGACTGAAAGTCGGCTGCATCTTCCGAATAATCGCCGTCGACGGCAGCGTCGGCTTCGATAGCGTAATCGTTGTATTCGATTACACGGTCGGCATCGGTACTGCGCTCAATCTCAACCAACAGAGTTGTGGGGATTATGCTTATCTGCGGGTCTGCACCACATGCTCCGGGGTTTTCAATAACCTCCGCCACCAATGAGGCTATGATGTCTGTAAGTTCTTTTCGTGTCATAGTAAATAGTGTTTTTCCTATTTAACGTATGAGTCTGCAAAATGGTTCCCAAGTGTAAGTAAGTCAACATGTCAATTTCCTCTTCGCTGCGGGGTGTGAGCTGTGAGGCTCATCGTGTGCGGGGCAGCTGCCGCCAGGGTGTAGAAGTCCAGGCCCTCCATAGCAGGGCCCGAACCTCGTTCCTTAGGTGGCGGCTTCTGAGGCGAAGAGACGGGGATGAGGAAATAGGTGGTCATGGGAGCGGCCTTCGCAGGCAGGTCTTCCATGGCCTTACGGCGATATGCACGGTATGCGCTGATAGAGATGTCACGCTCTACACAGGGCGGGAAGTCGGGATTGCGAGTGCCCGCGCAGCTGTGGTAGATGATGATGTAGCACGGCAGGTCGAGAAAGACAGGATGCGCATACCTGAACAGTTCCTGTG
>JAAVFI010000038.1 GCA_014800815.1 Bacteroidales bacterium
GCCCACGCCTTGGAGTACAAGTTCGTCAGGAGACCGCTCGCCATAGCGTCGCAGCGTAGACCCAATGCCCTCCGAGGCACGAATTTCAACATTCTCTACGCTCACGACCTCAACCGCAAGAAAGCACAGGAACTGTTTCGGTATGCGCACCCTGTCTTTCTCGACCTGCCGTGCTATATCATAATCTACCACAGCTGCGCGGGCACTCGCAATCCCGACTTTCCGCCCTGCGTAGAGCGCGACATCTCTATCAGCGCATACCGTGCTTATCGTCGAAAGGCCATGGAAGACCTGCCTGCGAAGGCCACTCCCATGACCACCTATTTCCTCATCCCTGTCTCTTCGCCGCCGAAGCCGCCACCCAAGGCGCGAGGTTCGGGCCCGACTATGGAGGGCCTGGACTTCTACACCTTAGCGGCAGCTGCCCCGCACCCGATGAGCCTCACTGCTCACGCCTCGCAGCGAAGAGGAGCTTGACATTTTGAATAGGGACACACAAAAAAAGTCACCCCGTGGCGGAGTGACTTTTTAAGAGTTGTGAGTGTGGGAAAGCTTATGCGTTCTTCACTTTCTCAACGATAGCAGCGAAAGCTGCGGGGTTGTTGAGGGCGAGATCGGCGAGGACCTTGCGGTTCATTTCGATACCGCTCTTGTGGATAAGGCCCATGAGCTTAGAGTAGCTGAGGTCGTGCATACGGGCTGCAGCGTTGATACGCTGAATCCAGAGGGCACGGAAGTTGCCTTTGTTGTCCTTGCGGTCACGATAGGCGTATGTAAGACCCTTTTCCCAGGTGTTTTTTGCTACTGTCCATACATTACGGCGGCATCCGTAGTAGCCTCTTGTAAGTTTGAGGATTTTTTTGCGGCGTGCACGCGATGCAACGTGGTTGACTGATCTTGGCATATTTCAGAAGATTTTGAATGTTAGCGGCAGCGCCATTTTGCTGCTCTTTGGGCTAAACACTCGGTTAATAATGAAATTATAGAATCACGAATTAAACTTGATGCGTCTTTCCCGTATGAATTACTTCATGCCGAGGAGAGCCTTGACGTTAGCTGCGTCTACGCGTGCTACGAGACCTGCGTGGGTCAGGTTGCGTTTCTGCTTTTTGGTCTTTTTGGTCAAGATGTGGCTCTTGAACGCGTGTTTTCTTTTGATCTTTCCTGATCCGGTAAGGGCGAACCTCTTTTTGGCACCGGAGTTAGTTTTAATCTTTGGCATTGTTTTGTTTGTTAAATGTTAATTCGAGTTGTATAATCGATGGCCATCTCGTGGCTGATTACTTCTTTTTGGGGGAGAGCATTATTATCATGCGTTTTCCTTCGAGGAGCGGCATCTGCTCAACTTTGCCATATTCTTCGAGGTCGTTCGCGAAGCGGAGAAGGAGAACCTCTCCCTGCTCTTTGAAGAGGATTGAGCGTCCTTTGAAGAATACGTAAGCTTTCACTTTGGCGCCTTCCTGAAGGAAGCCGATAGCGTGCTTCAGCTTGAAGTTGTAGTCGTGGTCATCGGTCTGGGGTCCGAAACGAATCTCCTTCACTACGACCTTGGTCGACTTGGCCTTGATTTCCTTAGCCTTTTTCTTCTGCTGATAAAGGTACTTCTGATAGTCGAGTATCTTGCATACGGGCGGCTCGGCGTTGGGTGAGATTTCAACCAGGTCAAGCTCCATTTCCTCGGCTATCTTCCGTGCTTCGTGAATGGAGTATATGCCGGGGGTGACATTCTCGCCGACGAGTCGTACCTCACGAGCGCGGATGTGCTCGTTGATATTGTTGGGCGCCTGCTTCTGCTGGCGCGGATCGCGGCGCATGGCCGGACGGGGACCGTTGTTGGCGGGGCGTGGAGCTCCGGGGTTATAGGGCGGTTTTTTATCCATTCAGGGTGCTTGGTAGCCTTTTATTAGTGTATATTTATACTTAGTGATTAATCATGCTGTTGACTTCTTCGGTCAAATGCGCTGCAAAGTTAGCAATTTTCATTGAACCGAGGTCACCTTCTCCCGTTTTTCTTACAGAAACTTCACCATTTTCTGCTTCTTTTTCACCTACAACGAGCATATAGGGTACTCGTTTGAGCTGATTGTCGCGGATTTTGCGGCCGAGAGTTTCGTTTCTGTCGTCGATAGTCAGGCGGATTTCCGCTGCTTCAAGTTCTTCTGCAACCTTGCGGGCATAGTCGAGATACTTGTCGCTCACGGGGATGATTACTGCCTGCTCGGGTGCGAGCCAGAGGGGGAAGCGGCCGGCGGTGTGCTCGAGAAGCACAGCCACGAAGCGTTCCATAGAGCCGAAGGGCGCGCGGTGAATCATCACGGGACGGTGCTTTGCATTGTCGCTGCCGGTGTATTCGAGCTCGAAACGTTCGGGGAGGTTGTAGTCTACCTGGATAGTACCGAGCTGCCAGCGGCGGCCGAGAGCGTCCTTAACCATGAAGTCGAGCTTGGGACCGTAGAAAGCTGCTTCGCCGAGCTCTGTGCGGGCTTTGATACCCTTTTCGGCACATGCCTCGATGATAGCCTGCTCTGCCTTGTGCCAGTTTTCGTCGCTGCCGATATACTTTTCTTTGTGTTCGGGGTCGCGGAGCGAAATCTGAGCTTCATAGTTGTCAAAGTTGAGGGCCTTGAAGATATAGAGGATGATATCCATTACCTTGAGGAACTCGTCTTTGATCTGCTCGGGAGCGCAGTAGATATGCGCGTCGTCCTGCGTAAAGCCGCGTACACGGGTCAGACCGTGGAGCTCGCCGCTCTGCTCATAGCGGTACACGGTGCCGAACTCTGCAAGGCGAAGGGGCAGGTCGCGGTAAGAGCGGGGGAGTGCACGGAATATTTCGCAGTGGTGAGGGCAGTTCATAGGTTTGAGGAGGTATTCCTCGCCTTCCTCGGGAGTGTGGATAGGCTGGAACGAGTCCTTGCCGTACTTGGCGTAGTGGCCGGAAGTAACGTAGAGCTGCTTGTTACCGATATGCGGGGTGATTACCTGGAGGTAACCGTATTTCTTCTGAATCTTGCGGAGGAACTGCTCGAGACGGTCGCGGAGAGCTGCGCCTTTGGGGAGCCAGAGGGGCAGACCTGCACCTACCTTCTGAGAGAAGGCGAAGAGTTCCATTTCCTTACCAAGCTTGCGGTGGTCGCGCTTCTTGGCTTCTTCGAGGAGTGCGAGATACTCGTCAAGCATCGCTTTCTTGGGGAAAGAGATACCGTAGACGCGCACGAGCTGATTGCGTTTCTCGTCGCCGCGCCAGTATGCGCCGGCGAGGCTTGTGATTTTTACAGCCTTGATAGGAGCTGTAGAGGGGATGTGCGGGCCGCGGCAGAGGTCGGTGAAAGCGCCCTGTGTATAGGTGCTGATAGTGCCGTCGGCGAGCTCTGATATAAGTTCACACTTGTATTCCTCGTTGCGGTCACCGAACATCTTGAGGGCGTCAGCCTTTGAGATGTCAGCGCGGACGATCTGCTGGTCCTGCTTTGCAAGCTCGAGCATCTTGGCTTCGATTTTTGCGAAGTCGTCAGATGTGAGTTTGTGCTCTCCGAGGTCGATGTCATAGTAGAAACCGTTCTCGATAGCCGGACCGATACCGAATTTCACACCGGGATAAAGTTCCTGAAGTGCTTCGGCGAGAAGGTGTGCCGAGCTGTGCCAGAAAGCGTGCTTGCCTTCTGCATCTTCCCACTTGAAGAGTTTGAGGCTTGCGTCGGAGTCGATAGGACGGGAGAGGTCCCACTCGGCACCGTTGACAGAAGCTGCGAGAACTTCGCGGGCAAGACGGGGTGATATGGATTGAGCAATCTGAAGGGGAGTTACGCCTGCTTCAAATTCCTTGACTGAATTGTCGGGAAATGTGATTTTAATCATATCTAAATCGTTAATAATCAGTCCAATGGCTGTTTGTTGGCGTCATTGGGCTCAAAATCAGGGGCAAAGATACGAATTTATTTTGAATTGACGATGATTTCTTTAGATAATTTATGTATAAAAAAGCACCGGGGTCTCAAAACTATTGAGGCCCCGGCGTAGATATTGTTTGAATTCGTCAATCGAACTTAACGAAATTGCCTTGGGTGTCGAACTTCATGTCGATGCCGTTGGAGAGTTCTACTTCGTATCCTTTGCGTTCTTTTTCGATGCCGATTATTCTTGCACCTTTCTGATTCTTAGCGGTGTATTCGCTGATTTTGGCGGGAACCATAGCCGAAGGCACGCTCTTGCTCTTGGCTGTCTCGACGCTCTTCCAGTTGCCGCTCTTGTCGAACTTCACTTCGGTGCCGTCGGCGAGAATCACTTCGTATTCGCTCACACGGCCAAAATCTTTATCGGTCTTTACAAGAGTCACCGATGCCTTGAAGTTGGACGCAAGCACCGATTTGGCGGCCTGCGGAAGCACTGAGTCGTCGTGTGAATAGCTGTCGCGCGCCTGTGCACCTGTTGCAATGGCGGCGATGAGGGCGATGATAAATAGTAATCGTTTCATATTTGGTAAGTGTTTGTTTAGTCTGTTAACAATCAGTGTGATAAAATTGTTCGCGCGCCACTTCCCCTCTTTCCCCGCTGCGAAAAATATATAAAAGGAGTAGAGCCGGTTTGGCTGTTCGGTCTAAAATCGCTATTTTTGCACGTTATAAACCAAAAAGCTTGCAATAGTGAATACTCCAAGACGAATAGCAGTGCTCGGTGCGACCGGTTCTATCGGACGCCAGGCTCTTGATATAATATACCGTCACCCGGAGCTATACAAGGCAACTGTACTCTCGGCCGGTCGACGCGTCGACGATTTGATAGAACTTGCTGTCATTCATCGCCCCCGTCTCGCAGTTATTGCAGATGAAAGTCTTTTGCCACGTCTCCGCGAAGCTCTCGAACCCTATGGAATCGCCACTGCGGCAGGACCCGACGCTCTTGCTGAATGTGTCGAAGCCGATGATATCGACACCGTACTGACCGCAACTGTCGGTTACAGCGGTCTCGCACCCACCGTTCATGCCATTAAGGCCGGTAAGGACATCGCGCTGGCAAACAAGGAGACGCTCGTTGTAGCCGGCGAATTTGTAAACCGCCTCCTCAAGGATTCCACTTCCCGTATATTTCCCGTTGATTCAGAGCATTCAGCAGTAGCTCAGTGCCTTGTAGGTGAAGACCCCGAACGAGTTGCCCGTCTGCTGATAACGGCTTCGGGAGGCCCGTTCAGAACATGGCCCTCCGAAAAAATCGAGAAAGCGACTGCTGCCGAGGCTCTCAAGCATCCCAACTGGAGTATGGGTGCAAAGATTACCATAGACTCGGCTTCGATGATGAACAAGGCTTTTGAAATCATTGAGGCCCATCATCTTTTCGGTATCGCGCCCGAACGCATCGAGGCCGTGGTGCATCCTCAGTCGATTATCCACTCAATGGTAGAGTTTACCGACGGCGCCGTCAAGGCTCAGCTCGGCGTCCCCGACATGCACATCCCCATAGCGTACGCGCTTGGTGAGAACAGCCGTCTGCCTGGTGCATCCCGCACACTTCGCCTCGAAGATTTCGCCAACCTCACTTTTGAGAAGCCGGATGTAAAGCGTTTCCCTTGTCTGGGTCTCGCTCACACAGTCCTCACTGCCGGAGGTACTTCAGCCTGCACTATCAATGCGGCAAACGAGATAGCGGTTGCCGCATTCCTCAACAATCGCATACCTTTTGGCGAGATTTTCCGCACTATAGAGTCGGCTCTCTACAAAACTAATTTTATAGCCAATCCCTGCTACGACGACTATGTTGCCATAAACGATGAAGCCAGGGCCAAGGCTCAGGAATACATAGATAAATTCTGATTAAATGGATATACTTATTAAAGCTCTGCAGCTTGTGCTCGCTCTGGTGATACTCGTTACCATACACGAGTTCGGGCACTACATCTTCGCTCGCATGTTCGGAGTGAAGGTCAACCGCTTTTACCTCTTCTTTAATCCGTGGTTCTCATTGCTGCGCTACGACCCTATGAAGGGTACGGTGGATGTCTTTGCCCGTAACGGCGAGAAAGGACTCTTTACACTTCGTGCAGGCAAACCCGCAACGCCTCGTGCCGACGGCAAATCGACATGGCGCGACACTATCTACGGCCTCGGCTGGCTTCCTCTCGGCGGCTATTGCGATATTGCCGGTATGGTGGACGAGACCAAGAGTGCCGACCAGCTCGCTTCGGAACCCCAGGATTGGGAGCTCCGCTCGAAACCCGCATGGCAGCGTCTGTGCGTAATGGTAGCCGGTGTCACACTCAACTTCGTGCTCGCTATCATTATATATATAGGTATAGCGATTCACTGGGGCGACGACGTGATTCCTTTCCAGGCAATGACCGAAGGTATGGATTTCAGCGAGGAACTTCAAGAAGCCGGATTCCGCAACGGCGATATCCTCGAGAGCCTCAACGGCAAACCTCTCGACGCTACCGACTACTCACTCGCATGGGACATGATTCAGCCCGGAGCCCGTGTAGGTGTGCTCCGCGACGGCAGGCCCGAGACTGTCGAAATCTCCGAATCTCTTATCCGCACCGTGGCTACCAAGGGTAAAGACTACACACCCATGGCAATGCGTATTCCCGTATATGTTGCTAAGGTGGTAAACGGAGACCCTGCTGCAGCTGCGGGCATCCAACCTGGCGACCGCATCCTCACAGTAGGAGCGGACACAGTGCCCTCTATCACAGAGTTCCTGCCTTCGTTAAGCGCTCATGCAGGCCAGACCATTCCGATGCGCCTTGTACGTAAGGGCGGCAAGGAAGAAGTGGTGGATATCACCGTGTCCGACGCGGGCAAAATCGGCATCCAGATGCTTTCGCCCCTCGAAATCTTTGATCGTCAGACCATACACTACAACTTCTTCCAGGCAATTCCCCGAGGTTGGGAAATAGGTACCGACCGACTTTCGAGCTATGTATCGTCGCTCAAACTGGTATTTACCAAAGAAGGCGCTCAGAGCATCGGCGGTTTCGGCACACTCGGCGACCTCTTCCCAAGTCAATGGAACTGGTATTCGTTCTGGCAGATTACCGCTTTCCTCTCTATCATCCTCGCATTTATGAATATCATCCCCATACCGGGACTCGACGGCGGCTACACGCTCTTCCTCATCGTGGAAATGATAACGGGTCGCAAGCCCTCCGACAAGTTCCTCGAGGTTGTAAATACCTGTGGTTTCGCACTTCTGCTTCTGTTGCTCGTGTATGCCAACGGGAATGATTTGTACAGATTTTTATTGAAATAATATAATCCGCTACCGGATATTTATGAAGACATTGATTCTAAGGCGTGGCAAAGAAGAATCGCTCGACCGCTTTCATCCGTGGGTGTTCTCGGGCGCTTTGACACGTATGCCTCAGGAAGGCGATGGAATAGAGGAGGGCGACCTCGTGAAAGTCGCCGCTAACGATGGCCGTGTGATCGGCACGGGCCACTTCCAGATAGGAAGTATCGCTGTGCGAATGCTCACTTTTGATGCCGATGAGGAGGTGAACGGCGAGTTCTACCGCAATCGTCTCGTGCAGGCTTATGAGCTCCGCAATGCTCTCGGACTCCCCTCGGAGTCGACTACTGCGTTCCGTCTCGTACACGGCGAAGGCGATTTCATCCCCGGCCTCGTGGTTGATATCTACGGCGCTACTGCTGTCGTACAGGCTCATTCGCCCGGTATTCACTTCGCCCGCAAGGCAATCGCCGAAGCTATTGTATCGATAGCAGAACTGGGAGTGAAGAGCGTCTACTATAAGTCGGAGACAACTCTCCCGTACAAGGCGCATCTCGACCCCGAAAACGGCTATCTCATAGGCGATTTCATATCGGATACTGCGCTCGAAAACGGACTTAAATTCCGTATCGACTGGCTGCGCGGACAGAAGACAGGCTTCTTCGTGGACCAGCGCGACAACCGTGCTCTCGTAGGCCATTTCAGCAAGGGACGCTCCGTGCTCAACATGTTCTGCTACACCGGAGGCTTCTCCGTGTATGCGCTCGCAGGCGGTGCCCGCGAGGTTGTTTCCGTCGATTCTTCGGCAAAAGCAATCTCTCTTACCGATGCCAATATGGAACTTAATTTCCCCGGCGACACCCGTCATTCGTCGAGAGCCGAGGACGCATTCAAGTATCTTGACAATATGGAGGCAGGCCGACACGACCTCATCATTCTCGACCCGCCCGCCTTTGCCAAGCATCGCAGCGCACTCCGAAACGCCCTTCAGGGTTATCGCAGACTCAATGCCAAGGCCTTTGAGAAAATCGCTCCCGGCGGCATCCTCTTCACATTCTCTTGCTCGCAGGCTGTAAACCGCGAGCAATTCCGCCTGGCAGTGTTCAGCGCGGCTGCACAGAGCCGTCGAAAGGTTCGTATCCTTCACCAGCTTACCCAGCCTGCCGATCATCCGGTGAATATCTATCATCCCGAGGGAGAGTATCTCAAGGGACTCGTACTTTATGTAGAATAAATCATGGCTCGCAAACGCAAAGAACTTCCTGTACTGGAAGATGTTGAGATACTCGATGTTGCGGCAGAAGGCAATGCTCTTGCCCGTGTCGATGAAATGGTCGTGTTCGTTCCTTTCGGAGCGCCCGGCGACCGAGTGGACATCAAAATAGAAAAGAAAAAGAAATCGTATGCCCAGGGCCGCATTGAAAAGATGCGCAAGGAGAGCCCTATAAGAGTCGCTCCCAAGTGTGCGCACTTCACAGTGTGCGGCGGCTGTCGCTGGCAGCACCTTCCCTACGACTTTCAGCTCAAATGCAAGCGTCAGCAGGTGGTGGACGCTCTCGAGCGTATCGCAAAGGTAGAGCTCCCCGAGATACCTGCCGCCCTCGGCAGCGACAAGATATGGGAGTATCGTAATAAAATGGAATATACCTTCTCCAACCGCTGCTGGCTCACATTCGAGCAGCTGAGGTCAGGTGAGGAATTCCCCGACCGCGATGCTGCCGGCTTCCATATCCCCGGTTCGTTCGATAAGGTTCTCGATATCGGACGCTGCTATCTTCAGGATGATATTTCCAACCGCATGCGTCATTTCATCAAGGACTACGGTAAGGCTCACGGCCTGCCGTTCTACGATTTGAAGGCACAGTGCGGCTTCCTCCGCACAATGATGGTGCGAGTGGCTTCTACTGGAGAAATCATGGTGGTGCTATCTGTCGGCGAAGACCGAAAAGACGACCTCAACGCACTCCTCGACGCGTTTATCAAAGAGTTTCCCCAAGTTACATCGCTCATGTATGTGGTGAACACCAAGGTAAACGATACCATTGGCGACCTCAACATTCAGCTATATGCCGGAAAGGAATATATCGAGGAAGAAATGGAGGGTCTGCGTTTCCGCGTAGGTCCGAAGTCGTTCTATCAGACCAATTCACTGCAGGCTTACGAACTCTATAAAGTCGTACGCGACTTTGCACAACTCACCGGCTCAGAACTGGTTTACGACCTCTATACAGGTACGGGTACTATTGCAAACTTTGTCAGCCGTAAGGCTCGTAAAGTTGTAGGCGTTGAGTATGTGGAAGCCGCTATCGAAGATGCGCGTATCAACTCGTCGGTCAATGGTATTGACAATACTATTTTCTTCGCCGGCGATATGAAAGATGTACTCACCGACGATTTCATTGCGGAGCATGGGCACCCCGATGTAATGATAGTCGACCCTCCCCGTGCAGGTATGCATGCTAATGTTGTCGACACCATACTTCGCGCCGAGCCTCCCGTGATAGTCTATGTGAGCTGCAATCCTGCAACTCAGGCACGCGACCTCGCTTTACTTGATGTCAAATACAAGGTAGAGGCCGTTCAGCCTGTCGATATGTTCCCCCACACTCAGCACGTGGAGAACGTCGTGCGACTCGTCCGCCGTCCTCAGCCTAAAGAAAGTGTTGAATTATAATACGCTGCGTCGCCCGTCACCTCTTCTCCAATGAAGGGGGGACGCGCGAACGGAATGTTTTCGGCAGGAAGTTCTATTTCCGCAAGGATGAGGCCGCTGTGTCTGCCTCCGAATTCGTCAACTTCCCACTTCAGACCGTTTTCGGCAGGTACTATATAGCGTATTTTCTCTATAAGACGCTTGCCGCAGCACGCATGGAGCATTTCCATAGCATCCTCAACGGGTATTTCGTACTCCCACTCGCCTCGCACCGCACCGATATTGCGGCTCTTGACAGTGATCATGGCTCTGTCGCCGGAAACTCGCACACGTACGGTCGCGTCTGGGTCGGTGTTCAGATATCCCTGAGCAATAATCTTTTTCGCTACTGCGAGGTTCTTGAAAGAATCGTCCTTAACAAGAAATTTCCGTTCTATTTCCTTTGCCATATTTGCGTTGGTGATAAAATACGGGTGTAAAGTTAGTAAAAATTGAGATATAAGAGAATCATATCGGCGGTTTTTGTCCTGTTGCTGTTCGTAGCATCGGCAGGCGCAGCCGTTGTCTCTGAAACTCTCGTGCAGGGAATCGTCAGAGACTCCATAACACTCGAAGGCATTCCCTACGCGTCGGTGAGCGTACGTCCGGGAGGTAAGGCCGTAGTGGCCGACAGCCGTGGTTTATTCTCAGTAGTGCTCGACCCCGGCTCATCGGAGCTCCGAGCCTCATCGCAGGGCTATGCCCCTAAAGTGGTACCCGTTGTTGAGTCGCGCATCAACCTCTACGATATAATGCTCGTGCCCGAGGCTAAAGAGCTTAAAGAACTCGTGGTGAAGAAAGCAAGATACTCCAAACGCAATAATCCTGCCGTAGACTTTGCCAGAAAGCTGAAAGAAAAAGGCGCAGAGTCGGACCCGCGAAAGAAACCCGACTACTCCTACGACCGATATGAACGTATCGTTTTAGGCCTTCACGATTTCGATACCACATCACAGAATGTGATGATGCGCAAGATGCCTTTCCTTATCGAGCATGTGGATACTTCCGAAATTTCCGGCAAGCCGGTATTGGCTTTGTCGCTGAAAGAAACAGCGGGTACTGAATTCTGGCGTAAGAACGAGCACCGCTCGCTCCTTACCGGGCAGCGCGGCGCCGGCGTCGATGAGTTTATCGACGGTGAGAATATGATGACCATGCTCACCGAGATACTCAGAGAGGTGGATTTATATGATTCGCAGATAGTGCTGATGAAAAACAACTTTGTCAGCCCTCTCTCGGCAGCAGCCCCCGATTTCTATCGCTTTTACCTCGTAGACAGTACGGCCGTGGTGCCGGATACCGAAGGCCCCCACATTGCATTAGCCTTCTATCCCCGAAACAAGTCCTCATTCTGCTTCACCGGGCATGTGTATGTGCCTGCGAATGATAAAACAATGCCTATTTCGCGGATAGACATGCACGTCCCCGACGATATAAACCTCAATTTTGTAAAGGACCTGAATATCGTGCAGACGTATAAACGCACTCCCGGCGGTACCCGCCTCAAAGAGCGCGACGATATGATTATGACTCTGCAGGCCGTGCCCGGAACCCCGGAGGTGTACGTGTCAAGGAAAATTTCCTACGACAATCACTCTTTCGAGCACAGCACCATTGCCGACAGCCTTTTCGCCAAGATTGGCGAAAAGCAGGTCGACCGCGAAGCTCTGGACCGCGACGAACTCTTTTGGGCGAATATGCGCAGCGGTAACGAGCAGGCGGGTGAGAATAACACTGCTTTGCTCATGGAGCGCCTGTGCTCGAAGAAAGTGTTCTATTGGGGCGAGAAGGTGCTAAAAGTACTCGTCAACGGATATATAACGACAGGTAAGGATAGCAAATTCGATTTCGGCCCCGTCAATACCTTTGCAAGCTATAATTCGTTTGAAGGCTTCCGCCTCCGTGCAGGCGGTATGACCACTGCAAATCTATCGAAGCACATTTTCGGCCGAGGATATCTCGCCTACGGTTTTGGCGACCATAAATGGAAGTACAGCGCCGAGGCCGAATATTCATTCAACGAGAAGCGCTATCATGCACGCGAATGGCCGATTCATTCTCTCCGTCTGTCGCACCGATATGATGTGGATCGACTCGGTTCTCATTACCTCTACACCAACGCCGACAACTTTGTGCTGTCGCTGAGCCGTCTTTCCGACAAGCATTTTTCTTACCGAAGAGATACCGAACTACGCTATACGCTTGAGCTGAGAAATAATCTCAGTTTCGGGCTTACTGCCGCTCATTCACGGCAGGAGGCGAGCCGTTGGTTGTCGTTTATAAAAGGCGACGGTCAGGTACTCGACCACTTCGGAGAGACATGGTTTGAGGCCGAGATACGTTATGCTCCCGGCGAAAAATTCTACCAGTCCGGCTCTTACCGCATACCCGTGAGTGCCGATGCGCCTGTCTTTACCTTGCGACATCGCTTTGCTGCAAAGGGCTTTGCAGGGACTGCGTTCGGCATCAATCGTACGGAGATAAGTGCTTCGAAGCGCTTCCGCATGTCTTTCCTCGGCTCTTTGGATCTTGCCGCCGAGGGTGGTCACGTATGGGGCGAAACACCTTTCACCGAGCTGCTGATACCTAATGCCAACCTTTCGTACACCATACAGCCGCGCAGCTTTGCGCTGATGAATCCGATGGAATTTATCAACTCCTCATACGTGGGCTGGCACGCTACATGGCAATTACGCGGACTGATTTTTAACCTCATCCCCGGGGTAAAGAAACTCGGACTGCGCGAGGTTGTATCGTTCAACGGTATGTGGGGTCAGTTGTCGAAGCGCAACAATCCGAAATATAATCCGTCGCTCCTCGTTTTCCCCGAGGAGTGCGGCGATATGAAAATGGATAAACCTTATATGGAACTTTCTGCGGGGCTGGACAATATCTTCAGAATCCTGAGAGTTGACTATGTATGGCGCCTCAGCTACCGCAACGTACCGTATTCAATAGATAGAAGCGGTGTGCGTGTAGCCCTGCATTTCACTTTCTGAGCGCTTCTCTTTCTTTGAGTTTGCGGAGAAGTATTTCCCTGAACTCATAGTTTTTCAGTCCCCATTTTGGAGCGATGAGCAGGTGCGCGGGAGCCTGAGCGACGAAGCGGTCTATAGCGATATCGGGGCGCAGACGGTCAAGCAGTTTTACGCACAGATCGGCATAGGCATTGGGCGTAAAGAGGGCTACGGAAAGACCGTCGCGATACATCGAAGCGAGAGGCGTTGCCTCCAGTATCTGCAGCTGATGAAATTTGAGAGTGCTTATAGGCAAACTGTTTACGGCATCGACCGTTTCAAAATACATTTGTTCATTCTCGCCCGGTAGCCCGAGAATGAGATGCACGCCCACCGAAAAGCCCGCATGGGCAGTTCGCATTATTGCATCCCTTGCCTGCGCAGCAGTGTGATGCCGGTTGATAAATTCGAGAGTCTTGTCGTGCATGGTCTCCACCCCGAATTCTATCAGAATCTCTTTCCCGCTTTCCTGCGCAAGTTTTTTTAATTCACTCAACAGCTCGTCGGGCATACAATCGGGGCGGGTGCCTATCACAATTCCTACAGTATCGGCGTCGGCAAGAGCTTCTGCATAGGCTTTGAGCAGGCGGGGATGAGCACCGTAGGTACTTGTATAGGACTGAAAGTAGGCAAGATACCTCATAGTAGGGTACTTGCGGGCAAAGAATTGTTTGCCTCTCTCAATCTGAGCGGCTACGCCGAATGAAGATTTGTCGCTGTCAGGACTGAAAGCTGTATTGTTGCAGTATATACAGCCGCCACGTCCCAGAGACCCGTCGCGGTTGGGACAGCCGAGGGCGAGGTCGATGGATATTTTCTGGATCTTGCCCGAGAAATGCTCGGCGAGAAAGTCGGAATATTCCTTGAAATACGGATTCATAAGTGCGCTGAGGCTTTGGCGATGAGCACCGCGTCCATGATAGTGAGTGCGGCCATAGCCTCGACTACGGGCAGTACCCGAGGTGCAACGCAAGGGTCGTGCCGACCTCTCACGCTCAATATTTTGGAGCGCCCGTCGGCGTCAATGGTCTCGACAGGGCGGGGCAGTGTCGCTATGGGTTTGAACGCCACACGGAAAGAGATATCTTCACCATTTGAAATGCCGCCCTGAATGCCTCCAGAATGATTGGAGCGCATGCGCACTTTCCCTTCGGAATCAACATATGGAGTATCGACAGATTCGCTTCCGTGCATATCGGCAGCTCTGAATCCGTCGCCATATTCAAATCCTTTGGCGGCATTTATACTCATCATGGCAAAAGCGAGTCGGGCCTGTAATTTCCCGAATATCGGTTCGCCGAGACCTGCAGGCACTCCCGCTATCGTACACGATACGAGCGCACCTATAGTATCGGAGCTGCTTTTTGCTGCCTTGACTTTTTCTTCGAGATTGTCTTCCGCCGCGGCCTTCACAGATATCCCAAACTCTTCAAGATATTGCATGGCAAGAGCCCCTGCCACTACTCTGGCTGCCGTCTCACGAGCCGACGCACGGCCTCCGCCACGGTGGTCGCGGATACCATATTTTACCGAGTAGGTATAGTCAGCGTGGTTGGGGCGATAGGTGTCGCGAAGTTCATCGTAGTCAGAACTTCTTGCATCGGTATTTTCGATGATGAAAGCTATAGGCGTACCCGTGGTACGGCCTTCGAATATCCCGGACAGAAATTTTACGGAGTCTGCTTCACGCCTGGAGGAGGTGAGGGTTGACTGACCCGGACGTCGGCGTGCGAGCATGGCATCTACAGCGTCAAAGTCAATCTTCATCCCTGCGGGAAAACCGTCGAGGACGCCGCCGATAGCGGGCCCGTGGCTTTCGCCGAAGTCAGTGAAGCGAAGTATCTGTCCGAAAGTGTTCATTGCACAAGGTCTGTAGTTTCAGCTCCTACAAATTCGATAAGCTTTTTGGGGTCGATTTTTATCTGCATACCGCGTACGCCTGCACTCACATATATGATATCGTGGTTGAGGGCCGATGAGTGGAAGAATGTGCGTAGCGGTTTCTTCATGCCGATAGGCGAACAGCCTCCGCGGATGTAGCCCGTAAGCGGCAGTAGCTCTTTTACGGCAATCATTTCGGCCTTCTTGTCGCCGGCAGCTTTTGCAGCCTTCTTCAAGTCGACTTCGCAATTGCCCGGAACGACACATACGAATAGCCCTGTGCGCTCACCGCGCAGCACAAGAGTCTTGAATACGACGTTGATATCTTCTCCGACGCTTTCGGCCACGTGGCGTGCGTCGAGATTATTTTCATCGACTTCGTATTCTACGGTAGAAAAATCAATACCGGCGGCTTCGAGAAGCCGCACGGCATTAGTCTTGTTGAGCTTCGCTTTGGCCATTATTCGTTTTCGATGAGGAAACGTTCTGCATCGAGAGCGGCACGGCAACCCATACCTGCGGCTGATACAGCCTGCTGATATACGGGGTCGGCAACGTCGCCTGCAGCGAATACGCCGGGAAGATTTGTCTCGGTAGAGTGACCCTTAGTCTTGATATATCCGTTCTCGTCGAGTTCGACAGCACCGCCGAGGAATGCAGTATTGGGAGTATGACCGATTGCGAGGAAGAAGCCTTCTACAGGAATGTCAAACTCATATTCTTCGTCGGTACCCTTGTGCTTTACAAGGTGAGCGCCTTCGAGAAGGTCGGTGCCGAAGAGCGAGAGAGTCTGGGTGTTGTAGAGTACTTCGATATTGGGATTTTCCGATACCTTCTGCTGCATATATTTCGACGCACGCAGATAGTCTTTGCGGACAATCATATATACCTTGGATGCAAGACCTGCAAGGTAGAGGGCCTCTTCGCAAGCAGTGTCACCGCCACCTACAACGGCCACATTGCGCTTGCGATAGAAGAAACCGTCGCATGTAGCACAAGCCGAAACACCCATCCCGAGGTATTTCTGCTCATCGTCGATACCGAGATATTTTGCAGCGGCACCGGTGGCGATAATGATAGTGTCGGCTGCAATTACATGACCACCGTTGTTGACCTTGACCATGTAGGGTCGGCTTGAGAAGTCGATAGACGAAACTTCGCCGCTAAGCATCATCAAGCCGAAACGCTCTGCCTGAGCCTTGAAATCTTCCATCATCTTGGGGCCTGTCACGCCTTCGGGATAGCCGGGGAAGTTCTCCACTTCGGTGGTTGTTGTCAGCTGACCGCCGGGCTGAGAGCCGTCGATGAGAATGGGGTTGAGGTTGGCACGGGAAGTGTAGATGCCGGCGGTATATCCGGCAGGTCCCGAACCTATGATAAGGCATTTTGTTGCGAGTTCACTCATATTATAAGCTGTTTTCTTTACGTACTTATGTATTTATCTTAAATCAATGATATCCGAGGCAGGGTAGAGAGCCTTGTCGTATCTGAAAGTCGAGGCATTACGGGTATTTCCCGCAGAGATTTTGTCTATGTTGAGGTCGACGGTACGCTTGTCGGCGAAGGTGACCGTAACGGTTTTCGGCCAGCCTGTAGAAGGGTTAATACTCACTACGATATTGTCAATCTCAGAATTTTTGTCGCGAGGCGTAAGTCGTACTCTCTGCAGACCGTTCTTATCCGCAATTCTTAAAGAGGTGTAGTAAGATGAGTTTGAGGTAAGAATTGCAAAAGGATTGGCCGCCATAATCTCATCGGTCTCCGGCTCGGAGATATTTACCTCCTTCGACGATTTCATATATGCCCACTGTGTTTTGCCGTCGAACCACACTATCAGTTGCGGTGTGGTGAAGGTGAAAGACGGCCCTGCCATAATGGCGGAGCCCTGCATGGGCGAGCCTGCTCCCGAAATGGTGAAGAGGGCTTCGACCGACGGAGCCGACGTGAACCGCGCTCTTACTTTATCGAGTATTGAGGATGCCGATTCAGCACCCCGTACTGCAAAAGAGCAGAGGAGCAATGAAACTATAAGAAGTGATTTTATTGACTTTACCATAACAATATAACATTCTTATCTGCCGCCGGTTCATTCAAAGAGACGTGCAACTTCGTCGGGAGTCATGAGTACTTCGCGCGGTTTGGCGCCCTTGGCAGGTCCTACTATACCCATTTGCTGCATCTGGTCCATGAATCGTCCTGCTTTGTTGAAGCCGATTTCAAATTTACGCTGCATCATGGTAATGGAGGCCTGTGTCTGCGACGATATGAAAAGTGCGCAACGCTTGAATTCCTCGGTGACGGGACCGACATCTGCGCTGCTCTGTGTAGATCCGTCCTCGGCAGGAGGTTCGGGCAGCTCGTAGCAGCTTACGAATCCTCGCTGGTTTCCGATGTGGTCGCATATAGCTTCGACCTCGGGAGTATCGACGAATGCACACTGAACGCGCTCGACGACACCGCCTATCATGGTGAGCATATCGCCTCGGCCGATAAGCGACTGTGCACCCGGACGGTCAAGGATAGTCTTACTGTCTACGCCCTGCGACACCTTGAATGCTATACGGGCGGGGAAGTTAGACTTGATTACACCTGT
This sequence comes from Bacteroidales bacterium, assembly GCA_014800815.1. Lineage (GTDB taxonomy): Bacteria > Bacteroidota > Bacteroidia > Bacteroidales > Muribaculaceae > CAG-873. The sequence continues at coordinate 17,405 of JAAVFI010000038.1, forward strand.
GATGATATCGGTAGAGGGGCGCTGTGTGGCGATAATCATGTGAATACCCACCGCGCGGGCTTTCTGCGCGATACGGCAGATAGGATGAGCCACATCTTTGCCTGCGACCATTACGAGGTCGGCATACTCATCGACTATCACCACTATATAGGGGAGGAATCGGTGTCCGTCTTCGGGGTTGAGCAGACGGCGCGAGAAGTGGTCGTTGTATTCTTCAAGATTCTTTACGCGGGCGGCGCTGAGGAGCTTGTAGCGGTTGTCCATCTCCACGCAAAGCGATTTGAGAGTGTCGATTACCTTTGCGGGGTCGACGATTACGGCGTTTTCCTCTTCAGGAAGTTTGGCCAGGAACTGACGGTTGATAGTCTCGAACAGAGAGAACTCCACCGATTTGGGGTCGATAAGCACAAATTTCAGTTCATCGGGATGCTTGGCATAGAGCAGCGAGGTGATGATACAGTTAAGACCGACGGACTTACCCTGACCCGTGGCACCTGCAACGAGGAGGTGGGGGAGCTTGGTGAGGTCGGCCATGTATATATCGTTGGAGATAGTCTTTCCGAGAGCCATAGGCAGGCGCATCTTCGTGTCTTTGAAAAGGTCTGATTCGATAAGAGCGCGCATCGACACTATCTGAGGTTTGCGGTTAGGTACTTCGATACCCACGGTGCCTTTGCCGGGGATAGGCGCGATGATACGCACGCAGAGCGCCGAAAGGAACATTGCGATATCGTCTTCGAGGCTCTTGATTTTTGCGATACGCGTACCTTGAGCGGGCACTATCTCGTAGAGGGTGACGGTCGGGCCGATTGTCGCCTTGATGCTCTGTACCTCAATATTATAGCTGCGGAGGGCGTCAACGATAAGGTTTTTGTTGGCTTCCTGCTCGGCCTGGTTTACCTCTATAGTCCTCGGGCGCTCTACAAGCAGCGAGGGCGCGGGAAATTCGTAATTGGAATGTGAGGCGCGCGCGTCGTAGGGATGATCAATTGTTATGTGGTCGCCGTGACGGATTTCGGGAGTAGGCGATACAATCTCCTCTTTTTTCTCATCCTGATTGGTGATGATGAATTCGGGCTCGGAGCCTGTCGCTGGTGTCAGGGCAGCGGGCTGGCTCTGTGCCGGTTCGTCAATTTCAGGAATTGAAATTTCATCTTCATCCTTCACATCGAAGTCGTCGAGAGCGACTGCCGGGATGAAATCGGCAGCAGGCGCGGGTATGGGAGTTGCGGTAGCTTCAACGAGCTCAGGGTCAACCTCCTCTGTCTGGTCGGAAGGTGTTTCGATAATGGTTTCCACCTCATCTTCAGCGGGATTGTCGGCAACAGTCTCCTCGAAAGGATTATCGCCGAGATCATCATCGGTCTCCACTTCAACCTCAACACCCGATTCGTCGGATTTCTTGCGTTTCATCACACCGCCGAGAAGCGTGAAGAAACGCTTGAGCGGGTAGAGGAAGACAGCAACGAGCAAACCTGCAAGCAGGAGACTCGCACAATAAGTGCCGAGCGCACCGGCGTAGGTGTCAAGCCAGATATTGATATAGCGGCCATGAGTACCGCCGAGGTTGAAAACGGCGTCGCGGTTGAGGGTAAAGAGGCCTACAATGATCGACACGGCAGCCGTTGAGAAGAGACAGCGGAATGTGAAGGAGAAAAAGTTGACCTTCTGCACGCGCATCACGGCAAGACCGATAACGAAGATGTAGAACGCGAGTATGAATGAGCCGAGGCCAAAAGTATTGACAAGCATCAGTTCGGCAAGTTTGGCTCCGAAAACGCCGCCTACATTTTCTACGGTGTCTCCCGCGGAAACCACTTCCTGAATGCTGTGTGCGTGAATTATGCTTTGGTCGGCCGCACTTGTAAATATAAAGGATATACCGCTGACTACCATTACGATAGCTGCGAGGCAAAGGAAGATGCCAAAACCGAGGTGCGTACGGTAGTCCCGCAGAAAATCCACGACAGAGTACGACTTCTCGTGATGCACGGCGCGTGGCCGTTGGCGTGGACCTTTAGGGTCCGGGGTGGGCTTGGGTGTAGCCGATGCAGCTTTGGGGCGTCGGCGTGCGGCAGGACGAGCCTCGCCGCCCAGGTATTCTTCTGTTTCGGGTATGTTGGGAGACATTGCTAAAAAAGTGCGAAGGAGAGTTGTGGTAAGAGAGAGTTATGAAATTAATCAGAGTGAGGCAAGAGCTTCTATTTCGGCTATCGGGTCCGGTGCTCCGAAGACAGCGCTTCCGGCTACAACACAGTCGGCGCCGGCTTCGGCTACGAGTTTGCCTGTAGTGCGGTTTATGCCACCGTCAATCTGAATTATTGCTTTAGAACCTGTAGTTGAAATGAGTGCCTTTAACTCCTTGATTTTCTTTACTGAATGTTCGATGAATTTCTGATTGCCGAAGCCGGGGTTCACACTCATCAGGAGCACCATGTCAAGGTCGCCGATAATGTCGGAGAGCATTGCCACGGGTGTGGCGGGATTGAGCGTTACGGCGGGACGCATACCGGCAGCGCGGATGTTCTGCACGGTGCGGTGGAGGTGTGTGCAGGCTTCGTAGTGTACGTTCATGAATGTGGCTCCGCAGTCGCGCACAACATTGACGTATCTGTCGGGGTCGACAATCATCAGGTGCACGTCGAGGGGTTTGTCGGTAAGTTTGCTTACGGCTTTGATAATTGGGAAGCCGAAAGATATATTGGGGACAAACACACCATCCATCACATCGCAGTGTACCCAATCGGCATTACTGCGGTTGAGCATCTCGATGTCGGACGAAAGGTTGGCGAAGTCTGCTGAAAGTATAGAGGGGGAAACAATCATTATTTCTTCTTTTTGAATGCGTTATACAGGATGTAGAGAATGCAGAAAGCGAGAAGAGCAAGTCCGGCAATTGTCAGATAGCCGTTGTATTTCTCTACTGTTTCATAAAGGTCTGAAAGGGCTACGTGCTGTGCCAGCCACCACCCAAGGAGGGCGAGAATACCATTCCATACCAGCGCTCCGAGAGCGGTGAAGAGGCAGAACACCCATATGTTCATGCGGGCGATGCCTGCAGGGATGGATATGAGCTGACGTACAGCGGGGATGAGACGGCCGATAAATGTGGAGATAGCTCCGTGTTGGTCGAAGTAAACCTCTGCCTTCTCAACCTTTGCACGGTCGATAAGGCATGCATGACCTAAGCGCGAGTCGGCGAAAGCGTACACTATAGGGCGGCCGATAAGCAGGGCGAGAACGTAGTTGATGAGTGCTCCCGCAAGAGCTCCGGCTGTAGCTACAAGGACTATTACAAAGACATTCATATCGCCACGTTGAACTGCGAGATAGGCTGCAGGAGGCACCACCACTTCCGAGGGGAAGGGGATGAATGAACTTTCAATCATCATGAATACGAACACGAAAAGGTAGCTGGCGTTGTTTACGAACCAGTCAAAGAACCATGCCGCATTGAGGTAGTCGGTGAGTGCGCAGGAGACAAACAGATCGATCATCTTGGTAAAGTTTCTTGTTTTAATTTACAAAATTACTGAAAAAACTTGACTTGTAGACTATCTCTGAAAAAAAAGACGCACACCGCTTTTAGGCAATGTGCGTCTGTATGCTCGTCTGAGGTATTATTACCACTTCTGAGAGTGTACTTTTTCGGGCATCCACTTGTCTTTGGGCTCGGGAGTGACATCGGGATGTCCCATTGTGATAATGTTGAGGGGGATTATTGTGGAGGGAAGGCCAAGCACGCGGCTGACATCGGCTACCCTTGCAGAATCGGGATATACTCCGCACCATACGGCACCGAGGCCGAAGGCGTGTGTCGCAAGAAGTATATTCTCTGAAGCGGCTGAGCAATCCTGAATCCAATATTCCTGCGCAGGTCCTTCGAGGGCGAGATTCATGTCGCCGCAAACCACAATCGCAGTGGTAGCGGTAGCAAGACGAGCATAAGGATGATATGCGTTGAGGGTGTCGAGCTGAGCTCTTTCTGTAATGGTCACAAAAGCCCACGGCTGTTTGTTGACGGCGGTAGGAGCGGCCATACCTGCCTTGAGAATGGTCTCGAGAGTATCGGCGCCAATCGGTTGGTCGGTAAACTGTCGTATGCTCGTGCGGGTCATTATGTTGTCGATTACCGCCTGAGTGTTGTCGCATGTGGCGTTGCATGTTTCTTTGCCGCCACATGAGGTGAGGAGCATGAGTACGCCGGCTAAAGCTGAAGTGATTCGTGATATTTTCATTGCTGATATAGAGTGATTTGTCCTGAACTGAGAGTCGAGGGAATGTCGATGAGCCGTTGGTTTGCCGAGCCGCGGAAGTGCAGGTTGGTGTCTCGCTCGGACTCTATGAAAGGTCCGTCGACAAGCACGTCGATATACTCGAGCAGGGCGCGGATGTGAGGGTCTTTCATCTTGGAGAGCTGCTCGAAGGTGTAGCCTGTGTAGCACCAGATACCCAGCTCGTGCTCTTTAATAGCGTGGGCAAGAGGAATGAGTGCTTCAGCCTGATAGAGAGGGTCGCCGCCGGTGAGAGTCACGTTGAAGCGGTCGTAGAGTACGGTCTCCATGATTTCGTCAACGGTCATGTCAGAGCCTGCATCAAACGGCCATGTGGCACGGTTGTGGCACCCCGGGCACTGATGTGCGCATCCGGCAAGATATATCGAAGTGCGAAGGCCCGGCCCGTCGACCGAAGTGCCTTCGACTATCTTCATTACTCTCAGCGGTTTACTCATGCACTACGCGGTCGTTGAGTTCGGAGAGCTTGGCATTGTTCCAGCGGTCGGTCGTACCTACGAGGTAGCCGGTGATTCGCTGGAGTTTGTCAATAGCTTTGCTGTGACATACGGGGCACTCGTCAAGGTTGGCCGACGCGTCTTCGTAGCCGCAGTTCATGCAGCGGTTACGGTTGTGGTTTACAGAGCCGTAGCCGATGTTGTACTCGTCCATAAGGTCCACGATAGCTGAGATTGCCTCGGGGTTGTGAGTGGCGTCGCCGTCGATTTCCACATAGAAGATGTGGCCACCGCCGGTGAGGGGGTGGTAGGGTGCCTCGACTTCAGCCTTATGGCGGGGACTGCAGTGATAGTACACCGGCACATGGTTCGAGTTGGTGTAGTAAATCTTGTCGGTGATGCCGGGGAGGATGCCGAAAGTTTTGCGGTCTTTGGCGGTGAACTTGCCCGAGAGGCCTTCGGCGGGTGTGGCGAGAACGGAGTAGTTGTGGCCGTACTGCTCGCAGAAATCGTTTACGCGGCTGCGCATGTGGCTTACGATACGCAGGCCAAGTGCCTGTGAATCTTTGCTTTCGCCGTGGTGCTTGCCTGTGAGCGCGATAAGACATTCGGCAAGTCCGATGAAACCGATGCCGAGAGTACCCTGATTGATAACGGGTTCGATTGTGTCTTCCGGTCCGAGTTTTTCGCCGCCGTTCCACAGTTTTGACATGAGCAGAGGGAACTGCTTGGCAAGTGCTGTTTTCTGGAAGTTGAAGCGGTCGTTGAGCTGACGTGCTGCAATCTCGAGCACGTTGTCGAGCTTGCGGAAGAAGAGAGCGAGACGCTCTTCACGGTCTTGTACAGGCATACATTCGATAGCCAGACGCACGAGGTTGACAGTTGTGAAAGAGAGGTTGCCACGGCCTACCGATGTCTTTTCGCCATAGCGGTTTTCAAAGACGCGTGTGCGGCATCCCATGGTAGCTACTTCGTAGAGGTAGCGTTTGGGGTCGTCGGCATTCCATTTCTCGTGCTGATTGAACGTAGCGTCAAGGTTTACGAAGTTGGGGAAGAAACGACGTGCAGTCACCTTGCAGGCGAGTTTGTAGAGGTCGTAGTTGGGGTCGTCGGGGAGGTAGCTAACGCCGCGTTTTTTCTTCCATATCTGAATGGGGAAAATTGCGGTTGCTCCGTTGCCTACGCCCTCATAAGTCGAGTTGAGAAGTTCGCGGATTATGCAGCGACCTTCTGCCGAGGTATCTGTACCGTAGTTTATAGAGCTGAAAACCACCTGGTTGCCCCCACGGCTGTGAATGGTATTCATGTTGTGGATAAAAGCCTCCATAGCCTGGTGTACACGGCTCACAGTGCAGTTCATAGCGTGCTGTACGAATCTTTCATCACCTTCAAGACCGTCAAGATCTTTCTTTACATAGTCTTTAAGTTTGATATCCTTAAGGTGGGAGAGATCTTTGCCGGTGAGGGTTTCAAGAGTCTTGATTTCCTCCTGGAAAGAAGAGCGTACAAAGGGCGCGAGGTAGAAGTCGAAAGCGGGGATTGCCTGACCGCCGTGCATTTCGTTCTGTGCAGTCTCGAGAGAGATGCAGGCGATGATTGATGCGGTCTCTATACGCTTTGCAGGACGCGACTCTCCGTGACCGGCGATGAATCCTTTGGAAAGGATATTGTCGAGAGGATGCTGTACGCAGGTAAGACTTTTTGTGGGGTAGTAGTCTTTGTCGTGGATGTGGATGTAGTTGTGGCGCACGGCATCGCGTGCTTCTGCTGAGAGGAGGTAATCGTCGACAAAGGGCTTGGTGGTCTCGCTTGCAAACTTCATCATCATACCGGCAGGAGAGTCGGTATTCATGTTTGCGTTCTCGCGAGTGATATCGTTGTTTTTGGCCTCAATGATTTCGTGGAACATGTCGCGAGTCTTTGCTTTGCGGGCAATGTTTCGCTGGTCGCGGTAGGCAATGTATCGTTTTGCCACCTCTTTACGCGGACTGTTCATGAGTTCGAGTTCGACCATGTCCTGAATTTCTTCTACGGTCATACGCTCGGAGCCTCTTGCGCCAATGCGGTCGGCGATTTTATGAATCAGCGATTCGTCTTCGCCAAGGTCGGTGGTCAACATGGCCTTACGGATTGCGGCCTTGATTTTCTCTTCGTTGTAGCCAACGACACGACCGTCGCGCTTTACTACTACCTGTATCATGAGGGGATGTGATTTTTCGAGATTTGTCTGTTTGTTGTGTTAATGATTGTGCTGCAAAGTTATGAAAAATTGTCCGATTTGGCAAAGTATTTACGCGAGAAAATTTCGAAAGTTTATAAAATGGGAAACTTTGAAGAGGTGGTGTATAAGCTAATATGTTGTTGGTGAGTGATATGGTATTTCGTTTTGGAAAACTTTATTGACGATTGTGTGATTTGTGATGTTTCGGTAAAATAAAATCGGCAGACGAGGCTGTCTGCCGATTTTATTTGGAGTGTATGTGTTGTGAGTGAAGTTTTTAGCAAACTCCGAGACCCATCATAGCGTTTGCCACCTTCATGAAGCCTGCAATGTTTGCGCCCTTCATGTAGTTGATGTAGCCGTCGGCTTCGACGCCGTATGTGAGGCACTGGGTGTGGATGTCGGTCATGATCTGGTGGAGCTTTTCGTCAACTTCTTCAGCTGTCCACTGGAGGTGCATAGCGTTCTGGCTCATTTCGAGACCTGAAGTTGCCACGCCGCCTGCGTTCACAGCCTTGCCGGGAGCGTATGTAGTGCGCGATTCGATGAATGCGTCGATAGCCTCGGGGGTGCAACCCATGTTTGAAACCTCTGCTACCATTTCTACGCCATTTGCAATGAGCGCTTTTGCATCGTCGCCGTTGAGCTCATTCTGAGTAGCGCAGGGGAGTGCGATGTCCACTTTCTGCTCCCAGGGTTTGCGACCTGCGAAGAAAGTAGAACCGGGGAACTTGTCGGCATAGGGAGCCACAACGTCGTTGCCGGAAGCGCGGAGCTCGAGCATGTAGTTGATTTTTTCGCTGTCGAGACCTGCGGGGTCGAGGATGTAACCGTCGGGGCCGGAGATAGTCACAACTTTTGCACCGAGTTCGGTTGCTTTGAGGGCTGCGCCCCAAGCTACGTTACCGAAACCTGAGATTGCAATGGTCTTACCCTTGATTTCGTCGTTGCGCTGCTTGAGCATGTTCTGTACGAAGTAGAGAGCGCCGAAACCGGTAGCTTCGGGACGGATGCGGCTGCCGCCGAACTCCATGGCCTTGCCGGTGAATGTGCCGTCGTGCTGGTTGACGAGGCGCTTGTACATGCCGTACATATAGCCTACTTCGCGACCGCCTACGCCGATATCGCCTGCGGGTACATCGCGGTCAGGACCGAGGTTTTTCCAGAGGCCGAGCATGAATGCCTGGCAGAAACGCATGATTTCGCGATCGCTCTTGCCGCGGGGCGAGAAGTCGCTGCCGCCTTTTGCACCGCCCATAGGGAGGGTGGTGAGAGCATTTTTGAAAGTCTGCTCGAAACCGAGGAACTTGAGGATAGAGAGGTTTACAGAAGCGTGGAAGCGGATGCCGCCTTTGTACGGGCCGATAGCGTTGTTGAACTGCACGCGATAGCCGATGTTGTTCTGTACTTCGCCCTTATCGTCAATCCATGTTACACGGAAGGTGACGATGCGGTCGGGCTCTACCATTCGCTCGATAATTTTGTTGCGCTCGAACTCGGGGTGCTGATTATATATGTCTTCCACCGACATGAGCACCTCGCGGACAGCCTGGAGGTATTCCTTTTCGCCCGGGTGCTTTGCCTCAAGGGCGGTCATGATTGAGTTAATTTCCATAACGGTTGATTTGTATTTCCTCGCCTTACCGGCTACGGAGTAGTTTTAGGTTAACAGTGGCAAAGATACAAAATAATTATGTAATGCAAATTGTTCTGCGAAAATTTTTAGAAAATTTTATTATAGTAATGTGTAAGCAGTTTTGCCGGTGACGCGCACTGCCGACTGTCGCCTGCTTGCAAAGTGTCAGCGACGCAGCTCTACAATCTCGCAATCACGCATATCTGTACCGTCGATAGTCAACAGCACGAGGGTGCGTGTGCGGTGCCAGCCCTGCTGTCCGGCAGCACCCGGATTGATGTGTAGCAGCTGAAGCTCCTTGTCGTATATTACTTTAAGGATATGGGAGTGTCCGTCTACCATAAGGTTGATTTTCTCGTCGCGCAGCATCTTTTTCATGCCCGGGCGCCACTTCCCGGGATAGCCGCCGATATGCGTCATCAGCACCTTGACTCCTTCGACGTCAAATATCAGCAGCTCCGGGCACTTGCGGCGTACAGTCCCGGAGTCGATATTTCCGCACACGGCTCTTACGGGACAAATGGCTTCAAGGCGCTGGATTATATCGTAATCCCCGACATCGCCTGCATGCCATATCTCGTCGCAGTTTTCGAAATATTGAGAGTATCTGTCGTCCCAGTAACCGTGAGTGTCGCTGAGAATACCGATGCGTTTCATTTCCGTTCTTATTTATTATCGCCCCAACGGGATTTATGGCGCTGAACCATAACATCCTCCGCGGGATTGGAGCACGGATGCCAGAAAACTTTGTTTGCAATCTTGTCGGGGCGGAATTGCTGCTTTACAAAATTTCCGGGATAGTCGTGTGCATAGAGGTAGTTCTTGCCATAGCCGAGCTGCTTCATGAGCGAGGTCGGAGCATTGCGCAGATGCAGGGGTACGGGGAGGTTGCCCGACTGCTCGACTTCTGCAAGTGCGGCATCAATGGCGAGGTAGGCCGAATTGCTCTTTGGAGATTGCGCAAGGTAGATAGCACACTCCGCAAGAGGTATTCTACCCTCAGGCATGCCGATTTTCTGAACTACGGAGAAGGTCGTATCGGCTATAAGCATCGCGTTAGGATTGGCAAGGCCGATGTCTTCCGACGCAAGTATCACCATGCGGCGGGCGATAAATTCGGGGTCTTCGCCTCCGGCAATCATTCTTGCCAACCAATATACGGCGGCGTCGGGGTCGCTGCCCCTTATACTTTTGATAAATGCCGAGATGATGTCGTAATGCATTTCCCCGTTTTTATCGTAAGCCTGCGGATTTTCTTGCAGACGTTCGGTGACAACCTTGTCGTTGATGACAATATCCTCGCCAAGCGGGGTAGACTGTTCGAGGAGGTCAAGTATATTGAGGAGCTTGCGAGCATCTCCACCGGCATAGCGGAAGAGTGCCGAAGTCTGTTCGATTCTTACGTTGTTGCGGCTCAGGAGCTCATCGTCGGTTACTGCACGATGTAAGAGTTCGTTAAGGTCTTCTTCATCAAGAGGACGGAGGGTGTATATCTGAGCACGGGAGAGGAGAGGGCGGATAACTTCAAACGAAGGATTTTCGGTCGTAGCACCGATAAGAGTCACGGTGCCGTTTTCAACAGCGCCGAGGAGGCTGTCCTGCTGAGATTTGCTGAATCTATGGATTTCGTCGATGAAAAGAATGGGACGGCCTGCGGAGAACATTCCCGAAGCCTCTTTTTGCGCGCGCTCTATCACTTCACGTACATCTTTAACGCCCGATGTAACGGCCGAGAGTGTAAAGAATGCGCTTTTTGTGGTGTTGGCTATTATTCTGGCGAGGGTAGTCTTCCCCACTCCGGGAGGGCCCCAGAGAATAAAAGAGGAGATTTTGCCGGAGTCTATCATGCGTCGGATTATTCCGTTAGGACCGACGAGATGCTTTTGACCTATATATTGATCAAGTGACCGCGGACGCAGGCGTTCTGCCAGGGGTTGAGTCATAACTGGTTAGGAGTAAGAAAAAAAGAAAAGTGATTAAAGTTTAAAGAGGGCTTCACGGCCTTGGCTGCGAAGCCCTCTTATATGTGGCTTTGTGGTCGGAGCTCTTACTGGAGGAGATCCTTAACTACGTTGTACTTCTCGGTAAAGAGTGCCTGTTTTGCTTTGTCGATTTCGTAGTTTGCGTAATACATAATCTCGAATGAATATGCTTCGCGATACTGCTTGAGCGCGTTATTGGGGTTTGCAGGGTCCATGTTAGCGGGGTCGGCGTCGAGAGTCTCGATGAGTTTGTCGTAAGCTGCGATTGCATCAGCATCGGGTTTCTTGCCGTTGCGTGCTACGTGGAGACCGGCCTTGCGCTGATAGAAAGCGGGCACTGCTTCGGCAGCCTTGTCGATGAGACCGTTGATATATTCGAGACCGCGGTCGGCGAGCTGAACTGCCTGTACAGAGTCGGTTTCGTTAAGAGCTGCATTGAGGTAGCGGCCCGACATACCGAAGAGGTCGCTGATTGAAGGATTCTCCTGGAGCTTGAGGTATGCGTCGTAAGCTTCGGCAGACTTTCCGTACTGCTTGTGCTGAGAGTAGACGGTAGAAAGGTTCTTGAGGAGGTCACCGTTCTGGGGGTCCTTTTCAGCTGCGATTTCGTACTGAACTACTGCGAGAGAGTCCTGGCCGGTAGCGGCAAGAGCTTCTGCGTAGGTCACGTAGTCGTTGGTGGTAAAGCGTTCGCCCTTATTGTCTGCGAAGAACTTGGCAGCGTTGTTTACTGCAGCCTGGTTGTCGCCGAGTTTGGCCTGGTTGAGGAATACGAGACGCTGCGACTGGAAGTCGGAAGGATTCTGAGCGAGGATCTCGTTGGCTACACGGAGCGATTCGGGATAGTTCTCACCCCAGTAGAGGAGAACGGCATAGCGAGATTTGTCTTCGGGGAAGTGGTTGGGGTTCTGAATATACTGGCCGTAGAGTTCCGATGCCTTTTTCCAGTGGTCTGCCTTGAAGTATTTCTCGGCAAGTTCGCGCTGTGCCATAGCAGAGTTGGGCTGCTGTGCGAGAAGTTCCTCGAGCTTCTGGATACTGAAGTTCTTGTTTACGAAGAAGTAAGCGTTGGCATACTTCACGTAACCTTCAGAGTTCGCAGGGTCGTTGAGGATTGCGTTCTCATATTTAGCTGCGGCGCTGCCGAAGTCCTTGGAGTCGGCAAGCATATCGCCTTCGAGGATGTAGATCGAAGGCTCCTGATTCTTAGATACCTTGCGAGCTTCGTCGAGGTACTTCTGGATTTCCTGAGCATACTTCACAGGGTCGGCGTTATAGTATGCGCGGGCGATAGATACGAGTACTTCCGCATCTTTCTTTGCAAATTTCTTGGCTGTCTTGAAGTTGCCGTCTGCAGCCGATGCGTTGCCGTTGAGAAGGTCGAGAGCACCGAGGCCTACATAGTTGTAGCCGTTGTCGGCCTGGAGTTCCATACCTTTGTCGAAATATTTCTTTGCAGCGGCCTTGTCGCCCTGCGCAAGCATTACCTGTCCGAGGTAGTAGTTGGCAAGAGACTGGTCGGTTGAAGGATCGTTGAGAGTACGCTTGAGGATGGTCTCGGCGTTAGCGTTCTGACCGGCCTTGTAGTATTCGATGCCGTCTTTGTATCCCTGAGTCTGAGCAGACATAAGGAGACTTCCGGCAAGGAAAAGAGAAAAGAAGAGTGTTTTCTTCATCGTTTTCTTGGAATGTTTATATTGGTTTATTATTATATTAGTAATGAGTAATCTTTTATTCACGGTCAGGGAGCTCCACCTGTTGTACGCTTACACGTGCGGGGAGAATACCTGTCTTCATGATTATCTTCTGACCGATAGGACCGGTGACGAAGGAGTAGAAGCCGCCTGCCACGTTAGAGGTCGACGCAGTGGTAATCATGTAGATCTGACGGAATAAGGGATATGAACCGTCGAAGATGTATTGCTGATAGGGCTTGTACGCTCTTACATCGTCGTCGCGGTTTACCTTGAGCACCTTTACGCGCTGAGTGAGGGTGGCACCCATCACGGCACCATCGGCGAGCACGCTTTCGGCGAGTTCTTCCTTGCTCATGTCGGCGCTGTCCATGTCAGAGGTAATCCAGCTCACGCCGAGAACACCGATAGCATCGGGATTTTCCTCCACAATCTTGAAGATTTCGGGGATTGAACCTGCTGCGTAGACATTCGGGCCGAGAGGCTTGCCATTGAGCAGAGAGTCGGTGATATATGTAGCGAGAGATGAGCCTTTCTGGTCGAGCACAACCTTGATTTTGCCGAGCTTGGAAGGTTCGAGATCATTCCATTCCGAAGACTCACCCGACATGATGTCGGCGAGCTCGCTCACGGTAAGTTTCTCGCAAGTATTTTTCTGATTCACGATAAAGGCTACAGCATCTACTGCAATCTTGGCAGAACGCACATTGATGTTTGCGCCACGTTCTTTTTTGTACTTGGCCTTGAGAGCGCTCTTCTCCTGAGCAGTGATATCGCGGCTCACCACGATACTTCTGGTATTGAGGCTGAAAAGAGAGTCGAAGGCTTCCGACTGAGTGCCGTAGCGCACGAGGATGTGAGCGTCAGGGTATTGATACTCAAATACATCTACTTCCTGATTGAGAATATTCTCGAAAGTATTGTCACACACAAGTGTGGCTGTGCCCGAAGTGGAAGAGTGGGGGTCTTTCTCATACTTGAGACACGAAGTAGCGCCCGCGCCGAGAGTGAGGGCGAGGGCGGCTACCGCTATGCTGTTGAATTTTATAGCCATATCTTCGTGAATAAATTTCAATCAATACCTTTTATCTGACGTATAGCTCTCATGAATCCGTAGATTATGAGGACGATACCTACAACGTAACGAGTCCAGGCCCAGTCACCATCCCAGTTGAAGAAGTTGATGAGCAGGAGTACGCCCATGCCTACATAGATGATAACCATAATGATACCGAAAACGGTACGCATAGCTCCGCCCACAACGGGAGTATTCTGACGATCTTCGGCGCGCTGGCGTCTTTTTTCTTCAGGGGTTGGAATGTTGTATTCGCTCATAATTCTGTCTTTTTTAGTTAAACTATTGATATCGACAGTAATATAGTCTTGCTGTCGCTTTAATTATTTAACAAATCAAGACTGTTAAAGTTCACAAATTTTATTATTTCAGATTTCAGGTCTCTGTTTTAGCCGTAAAGTTACAAAAAATGGGGCAACTAATAAGGCTCTCGGGAGTCAAATATTTAATAAAGAGTGTTAATTCTTCAGACAAACCAAAGATTCAGGCCTTTTTCTTCGGGTCTCAGACCTCGGATAAAGTCTGCCGCAGGCATGGGGCGCTTGCCCGAAGGTTGCACTGTGACGAGTTCGAGCGAGGTGCCGTCGCCGGTGCCGCAGTACACTTTCTTGTGTTGCAACACGAGCTTTCCGGCCTCAAGGCCTTTGCATTCGTCGGCAATCCTTGTTTCGAGTACCTTTACGGAATACTGATGCTCGCCCTCCGGGCCCTCGAACGATATGTCGGTCCAAGCCGCAGGGTAGGGTGCAAGTCCGCGCACGTGGTTGTGAAGTTGGCTGGCTCCAAGAGTCCAGTCAATGCGACAATCTTCCTTGAAAATCTTGGGAGCGGGCGTAGGAGCCTCGTCGGTAAAACTGCTCTGAGGACGTGTGGTGAGTGTTCCGTTCAGAATGCTTTCCACAGTCTTCACTGTCAGTTCTGCACCGAGCATCATAAGGCGGTCGTGCACCGAGCCGGCATTCTCGTTGGGGCCCACTTCGATGCTTACGCGGTCGATGATGTCGCCGGTATCTATCTCATGTTTAAGGAAGAACGTGGTCACGCCGGTCTCCGCGTCGCCGTTCATAATGGCGCGGTTGATAGGAGCTGCTCCACGGTAGCGGGGCAGGAGAGAGCCGTGAAGATTGAACGTGCCCAGAGGCGGCATAGCCCACACCACTTCGGGCAGCATTCTGAATGCAATGACGATAAACAAGTCGGCTGCGACGTCGCGAAGAGCCTGAACGAAAGCCTCGTCCTTCAGCTTCTCGGGCTGAAGTAAGGGCAGCGAGTGCTCAAGCGCATATTTCTTTACGGCGGAGTAGCTCACCTTCTGTCCGCGACCCGAAGCCTTGTCGGGCATCGTGACTACGGCGGCTACATTGAATCCGTTTTTGACAAGAGCGTCAAGACTTTCTACGGCGAACTCGGGAGTGCCGAAGAAAACTATTTTGAGATCTTCTTTATTCATTTGCTGTCTTATGAGTTGCGGCATCTTCGAGCGCTTTCCACAGATTGTCTCCTTCGGGTACGGGCGCTGTTACGTCGATTTCTTTTTTTGATACCGGGTGAACGAATGTGATACGTCTTGCATGGAGCGAAATGCTGCCGTCGGGATTGCTCCGCTTGTCGCCATATTTAAGGTCGCCTTTCACGGGGCAACCAATCGACGAGAGCTGCACGCGTATCTGGTGCTTTCGTCCGGTCATAAGATTGACTTCAAGCAGATTGTATCGCTCCGACGATGCTATAAGCGAGTATTTGAGGCGTGCTTCTTTCGCCCCATCTTTTGGTGTGGTGGAGGCGTACGATTTATTGTTCCGTTCGACAGAGCTTATATAGTGAACGAGCGTATCAGAGTCTTTCGGCGGCTTGTTGCGCGAAACCGCCCAATAAGTCTTGTGCACGTCGCCCGAGGCAAACATCGCGTTGAGCCTCGTAAGAGCCTTAGAAGTTTTGGCGAAAACCACCACTCCGCTCACGGGGCGGTCGAGGCGATGCACAACTCCGAGAAATACTTGTCCCGGTTTGTTGTCGCGGACCTTTATATAATTCTTGATAGTCTCCGACAGCGGTTCGTCGCCGGTCTTATCGCCCTGTACGATTTCACCCGAAGCCTTGTTGACTATTATAATATGATTGTCTTCGTAGAGTATTTTCATTTAAAGAATGTATCGAAACCAAGTGCAAAGGTAGTGAATCCCTCGTAACTTTACAAGCGTTAAGAAATATAAAAACATGGAGGAGGAAGAAGAAATTGACCTAAATTTGCACAAAAAATTTATGCTGAAGGCTCAATGGTGCCGCTATAGTCTGCAATTTAAGTTCGAAGCCCGAACCTCCCGTCAGACTATGAGCGTCAAAGATACATATTTTATCCGCGTTTACCGCACCTCCAACCCCGATGAGACTGTCGGATTTGGAGAGTGTGCCCTTTTCAAAGGACTTTCCGCCGACGACCGCCCCGACTATGAAGCCATGCTGTCGAAGGCCTGTGAGAATCCCGAGGAGGCGCTTTCGTCGCCGTATTCTTCTATCCGTTTCGGGTTTGAAACGGCGCTTTCCAAGTCTGCGGACAGCGCGTGGCTGAGAGGAGAGAAGGGCATAACAACCAACGGCTTGATATGGATGGGCGACCGCGAACTTATGGCGCGAAGAATAGCTGAAAAACTCGATGCAGGTTTCAAGGTGCTCAAACTGAAAATCGGCGGCATTGATTTTGACGATGAACTCGCACTGCTCGCATCTGTCAGGGAGCGCTTTTGCAAAGAAGATTTGGAAATTCGACTTGATGCCAACGGCAGTTTCACTCCCGAAAATGCTCTCGAGCGCCTCAGACGCTTGTCGGAATATGACATCCACTCTTTGGAGCAACCGATAAAGGCAGGAAATATTGAGGCGATGAGTCGTCTCTGCGAACAGTCGCCTATCGCCATAGCGCTCGACGAAGAGCTTATAGGATTGCGCACGCGCGAGGAGTCGAGGAGTTTGCTCGAGCAGATTCGTCCGCAATATATCATACTTAAACCTTCGCTTTGCGGCGGTTTCGGTGTGTCGGATATCTATATCGAAGAGGCCTGCCGACTTGGCATAGGCTGGTGGGCAACTTCCGCCCTCGAATCCAATATCGGCCTCGGCGCGATTGCTTCGTGGGTCGCATCTAAAAATCCTGAGATACCCCAGGGACTCGGGACGGGAGCCCTATATTATAATAATGTGGAATCGCCCATGACTATGCGCGGCAGTGAATTGTGGTATAATCCTGCTCAATCTTATATTATGCCGGAGGATTTGCAATGGAGACAGTAGGCGAGTTTCTTGAAGAGTGGCGCAACGGTGAACCGTTTGTACAGGCGCACACCTCAGGCTCGACAGGCAAGCCTAAAGACATTCGATTGCTTAAAGCCGATATGTGTGCGTCCGCAAGGGCAACCAACACCTTCTTCTCAATAGGCAAAGAAAGTGTGGTGGGTATGGCGCTCAGCACGGATTATATCGCGGGGAAGATGATGTGCGTACGCGCTGAACTTGCAGGAGCTGACATCGTGGCGATTAAACCGACCAACAATATCCTATTAGACGGTGTAGGCCGACCTATAGACCTTTTTGCTATCGTACCCTCGCAGATACAGTCGTTTATAGAGCATCCCGAGTATGCGTTCAAGGTGCGCAATCTCCTGATAGGCGGCGCGGCTCCGACAGCGGAGCAATGCCATATGCTGACTCTTGCAGGCTATTCGGCATGGATAAGTTATGGTATGACCGAAACGTGCAGTCATGTGGCTCTTGCCCGTGCTGACGACCCCTTGAGGGTATTCTCAGCCATGCCGGGTATTAGTTTTGAAACGTCGTCCGACGGCAGACTCTGTATAAATTGCAGCAATTTCTCGGTCAGACGATTGGAGACGAACGATATAGTAGAACTGCTGTCACCTACAAAATTCCGTTGGCGAGGTAGGGCCGACGGCGTAATAAACAGCGGTGGCGTGAAGATGATTCCCGAGGAGCTGGAGGCCCTTTATGCTCCAGCCATGCACGGTTTGCCTTTCTATGTAGTCGGAGTCCCCGATGCCAAATGGGGGCAGGCTGTGGCTTTGGTTGCCGAGACCGATGTCGATACACTTTCGAAGATAGAAATTGAGCTGCGGGCAGCGATTCAGGATCACCGCAAGCTCCCGAAGAAGTATCTGGCGGTAAGCGAGCTCCCGCGAACGTCGAACGGCAAGATTCGCCGATGTATAATTCCTGAAACTTAACAAGAATTAGCCGTCGCGCAGAAACTTTTATACGCTCAGGCCGTTTCTTTTAACGGATAAAGCGAAGTTCGCCCACCCCATTTTAGCTAAAATTACACAAAAATCGCATCAGAGAGTTGATTCGTATTATTATAAGTAGTAATTTTGCACTTCGGTTATACACCCTGTATACCTTTACAACATGAATTAACTAACAAAATATAAAAATAATGGAAGTAACACTCGAAAAAACGGCCGAACTTGAAGGCTTTATCGTAGTTAAAATCGATGAAGCTGACTACGCCGACCGCGTCAAGAAAGAGCTTAAAGAAATAGGTAACACCCGTCAGATCCCCGGCTTCCGCAAGGGTCATGTAGATCTGGCTCAGCTTCGCAAGCGTTTCGGCAACGAAGTGAAGGCTCACGTCCTCAACGATGTTGCAGCTGACGCTGCCCTCAAGTATGTTGAGGAAAACAAACTCGACCTTCTTGGTCAGCCCCTTCCCGCCGACAACGGTGAGATCGACCTCGCAGCCAAAGATTACACCTTCCGCTACGAAGTAGGTTTCGCACCCGAACTCAATATCGAGCTTTCTGAAGCAACTCTTCCCTTCTACAACATCGAAGTAACCGA
Organism: Bacteroidales bacterium; assembly: GCA_014800815.1. GTDB lineage: Bacteria > Bacteroidota > Bacteroidia > Bacteroidales > Muribaculaceae > CAG-873. The sequence continues at coordinate 35,593 of JAAVFI010000038.1, forward strand.
CCAGATGATCGACGAGCAGGACAAATCGCTCCGTCAGCAGGCCGGCGAACAGGTTCCCGCTCAGGAATACGCTGAGCGTGCACTCGTTAAGGGCAGCATCATGCAGCTCAACGAAGACGGCACCGTAAAAGAAGACGGCATCCAGGTAACCGACGGTATCCTCGCTCCGTTCCTCTTCAAGTCTGCCGACGAGGCTAAGAAATTCGAAGGCACAAAGGTTGGCGACAAGGTTGTCTTCAATCCCTTCGCTACTTGCGACGGCAACGAAGCAGAACTCGCTTCTATGCTCCACATCGACCGCGAAAAAGTAGAAGAAGCTCGTGGCGACTTCGAAATCAATATTGCAGAATTTATCGTAAACAAGCCCGCAGAACTCGGCGAAGAATTCTACAACAAGGTATTCGGTGCTGACCGCGTACACAACGAAGAAGAATATCGTCAGGCTGTTAAGGATATGATTGCTCAGGCTCTCCAGCCCAACAGCAACCAGCTCTTCACCCGTCAGGCTGAGGACTACCTCATGGAAACCTACGGCGCAGGCATGGCTCTTCCTCTCGAATTCCTCAAGAAATTCATGGCACGTACCAACAGCGAGCTTAAGGAAGAAGACGTTCCCGGCCTCCTCGAACGCAGCATCCCCGGCATCAAGTGGGAAATCATCGAGAACAAGGTGGCTGAGAAACTCGGCGTGAAGGTAACTGAAGACGACGTTAAGGCTGCCGCTCGCACCTACGGTATGCAGCAGCTCCAGCAGTACGGTATGGCTCACATGGCCGACCAGATGCTCGACTACTTCACCGAAAACATGCTTAAGGACGAAAACCAGCGTCGTCAGCTCGTTCGTCTCGCTTTCAACGGCAACCTCTTCCACGCTATCCACAATGTGGTTAAGCTCGACGAGAAGACTATCTCTCTCGAAGAGTTCCGCGCTATCGTTGACACCCTCAACAATGCAGGCGGTGCTGAAGTAGCTGCTGAAGAAACTCCCGCAGAATAATAAATCTCAAACAGCCGCAGGGCTGTGGTGAAATAAAAAAATCGTATCTTTGCAGGACTTAAACCTCCTGTGAAGATGCGATTTGTTTTTCTATCTATATTTCTACTGCTGTCCTTGTTGGCGCAGGGGCAGTCAAGAGAATTCCGTGGCGCGTGGCTCCATACTGTTTTTCAGGGGCAATATAAGAGTCAGACCACTGAGCAGAACCGTGCCTACCTCTGCCGACAGCTCGACAGTCTGAATGCTGCCGGTGTCAACGCGGTAATATTTCAGGTGAGACCGCAGGCCGACGCTTTCTATGCGAGCGAGCTTGAGCCCTGGAGCACATATCTTACTTCGGGAGGTAAAGCTCCCGTGCCTTTCTGGGACCCTCTGGAATTTATGGTAGAGGAGTGCCATCGCCGTGGTATGGAACTGCATGCGTGGCTCAACCCCTATCGTGTGACTTCCAATACGAAGCAGTCGGCATCTCTCCCCGCGTCTCATATCGCCCGAAAACATCCCGAGCGCTTCGTTACCTACAGCGGCAAAATGTATTTCGACCCGGGGCTTCCCGAAAACAGAGAATTTATAGGTAAGGTAGTCGACGATATCGTTGCAAGATACGATATTGACGGCATTCACTTCGACGACTATTTCTATCCCTATCCTGTCGCCGGCAAGGATTTTCCCGACAGCAAGTCGTATGCCAAATACGGCGCCGGAATGAAACTTGCCGACTGGCGTCGCCACAATGTCGACCTTCTTATCGAGGATATTTCTAAGAGAATCAAGGCTGCCAAACCCTGGGTGCGCTTCGGCGTGAGCCCCTTCGGTATTTACAGAAATAAGCGCACTCATCCGTCGGGCAGCGAGACCTCGGGCCTCGAAAATTACGATGCTCTCTATGCCGACGTCCTCCTTTGGGATAGAGAGGGTTGGGTGGACTATCTCATGCCTCAGCTCTATTGGGAACTCGACCATAAGGCGGCATCGTACCGTGTCCTCGTCGACTGGTGGAACGATATTACACCCCGCAATCATATTTATATAGGTCAGGATGTTGCCAGGACTATGGATAAGAATGAGTTGAGCGAGAAAATTGCCCTTGTGCGCAATCGCTCAAATATTTCAGGTAACTGCTGGTGGCCTGGGTATGAAGTGACGCGTAACCGCGGAGGCGTGGCCGACTCTCTTGCCACCGTGCATCAGGCCTGCCGGGCGCTCCCGCCTGTATATACATGGCTTTCGGCAGAACGTCCCGATCCTGTGTCGGGCCTTCGTCCTGTGGGTATGGATTCATTCTCATGGAAGGCGTCCGAACCTCACGGACGGTGCTCCGATGTTGTGAAGTACGCCGTGTACCGTTTTGAGTCACGCTCGGAAATTGATACTTCCATGCCCGGTGCTCTGATTACCGTAACGCCCGATAATGAATTTACTGCAACCGTCGGAGGTGTGTATGTAGTCACGGCTATCGACCGGGTAAATAATGAATCGGAGGTGTCGGCTCCTATCGTTCTGCAGTAATGAGTAAGGTAAGCATCATCATTCCGGCCTACAATGCGGAACGCTACCTGTGCGAGTGCGTGGAGAGCGTTCTGAGACAGGATTATCCTGATATTGAAATCATTATTGTTAATGACGGTTCGACCGACAGCACTGCCGAGATAGCCGAGAGTTTTGGCGTACAAGTCATCTCTCAGCCTAATGGCGGTATTTCCAAAGCCCGTAATACAGGCATAGACGCCGCCGGGGGAGAATATATATTTTTCCTTGACTCGGACGATACTGTTTTCGACGGCGCAATATCGCATCTCGTTTCGATACTCGAAGAAAATCCCGACTGTGATATCGCGGTAGGCTTGATGTCTGACAGTCTTAGTTCGGTAAAATCGAAAAACAGACTGACTGTTATGGAGGCTGTCGACGCTCTCCGACTCACCATGTATCAAAAAGTAGGAAATGATTTCAGTGCCTGCGGAAAATTGTATCGCAAGAGATTGTTCGTCGGCGCCGATGCTCCGCGGTTTAGTGTCGGAAGGAGGTATGAAGACCTCGAGTTTACGCCGCGTATGTACCTGCAGGCGAGGAAAATCGCATACACCGATACAGTAGTGTATCACTATCGTGCTAATGAGGAGAGCTTCATTCATACCTGGAGTCCCTCACGTATCGATGCACTTTGGGCGGTAGATTCCGTATTCGCTTTTTTGTCCGATAAGTGTCCGTCTTTGACTCGCGCTGCTGTTTCTCGCAGATTCAGCGCATACTACAATATCTTCAATTGTGCCGTGGTCAATGGCGAAAATAAACTCGCCGACAGATGCTTTGCCGAAGTCAGGAGCATGGCTCCCCGAATTCTTACGGACAGCAACACGAGATTTAAGAATAAGGTAGGGGCTCTCGTGGCCCTCGCAGGCAAAAGATTGGTGTCAATCTTGGCCAAACGAAGTTTTTGATGTAATTTTGTAAAAAAGAATATTATGAAACAAGATACCAATAAACAGTTCTCTGACGCTCTCGCCCTGTGCAGAAAAGTTTTTGTTGCCAAACTCGGCGACTATGGTCCTTCGTGGCGTATTATGCGTCCGGAGGCAATCACCGACCAGCTTTTTATCAAAGCCAAACGAATCCGCACGCTGCAGGTTAAGGGTTGTTCTGCAGTCGGGGAGGGTATAATGCCCGAGTTTGTGGGTATTGTCAACTACGGTATTATCGGTATCATACAGCTCCGACTCGGTTATTCTGATACCAAGGATATTTCGACCGAAAAAGCAATCGAACTCTACGACTCAATTGCCAAGGAGGCCATGGAGCTGATGATAAAGAAGAATACCGACTACGACGAAGCCTGGCGCAGCATGCGTGTGCTCTCGTACGTCGACCTCATCCTTGCCAAGATTGAGCGCACTAAGGAAATCGAAGACCATTGTGGTGAGACGAAGGTGTCGGAAGGCATCGACGCCAACTATTTCGATATGATCAACTACTCGGTATTCGGCTTGATTAAGCTCTCTGAGGATGCAACAACCCGCTAAAGACCGCCTGCGCATAGTCGCTGTATGGCTCTGCCGTCTGATTGTCGGATTTACTTTTATCATATCAGGCTGGGCAAAAGCTATCGACCCTTGGGGATTCCTTATTAAGACGGGAGAATACCTCCAGGTGTGGGGCCTGAACTTGCCTCGAGAGCTCGTGCTTACAGGTTGTGTGAGCCTTGCATGCGTGGAGTTTTGTACAGGCGTACTTATTGCTACGGGTTCGCTTAAGCGCCTCGCTGTATGGGTTGCGGCGGCTATGATGTCGGTGATGTTGCCCTTGACGCTATATATAGCCGTCGAGTCGCCGGTCTCCGACTGCGGTTGTTTCGGCGACTTCCTCATCATATCAAATACGGCTACATTTATTAAGAATGTAGTTCTCTCCGCCCTGATAGTTTATCTTATCATTGCCGGGCGCAAGGTCAAAGGCATCTACGCAGCGCCTATCCAATGGTTGCAGATTGTGGTGACTGTCGCATTCCCCATGATACTCGCTTTCGTAGGATATAATATACAGCCTCTTGTAGATTTCAGGCCCTACAAACTCGGAACAAATCTTTTCGGCGACGCAGGTGAATCCTCAACCGAGGTCTACATATATCGAAAGGGTGGAGTAGAGAAAGAATTTACTCTTGACGAGCTCCCCGACGACAGCTGGGAATTCGTTGATATGAAATCTGTTGGCGATGAGACCAACGGCGGTTTTGAGGTTAGGGATGATAGCGGCCTTGAGATGAACGACGAGCTCTCCGATATGGACGGTCAGGTACTTTATCTTATTGTGTCAGACCCTGATGTTCAGTTCCTTTCGCGCGTTCATCTCACCAACATGCTCTATCGTCGTGCTGAAAGTCAGGACGTGACAATGATAGGAATAGCAGGTGCTACGGGCAGCACGCTCGAGCGCTGGATTTCGATTGCCAAACCTCTCTTCCCCGTGTATTCAGCAGCTCCGACAGCGCTTAAGCAGCTTGTCCGAGGCGATGCCGCCCTCGTATATACCGACGGCGGAGAGATTAAATGGAAGCGCACGCTCTCATCGATGAACGCCGATTTTGGTGACGGCGAGTGGGCGTCTGATTCGCTTGAAAATATCCGGCCCGTGGACGATGGAAGGTATCATCTTATCCTGCTCTCAATATATCTCGCGAGCATGATAGTGATATATCTTTTGAGTCTCTCTCCCAAAATCTTGCGCCTCTTTGTGGGGATACCAAAAAAAATTCGTAACTTTGCACATTCAAAAAACGAACACAACACTATAACACTTTATCATACAATGAGAAAGAATATCGTAGCCGGCAACTGGAAGATGAACACCACTGTTCCTGAAGGTGTTGCCCTTGCAAAAGAAGTAAACGAAGCCCTCAAAGGTTTCAAAGCCAACTGTGACGTGATTATCTGCGTTCCCTTCACCCACCTCTGCCCCGTGGCTGCTGAAATCGACGCAAATGTACTCGGTCTTGGTGCTGAGAACTGTGCTGACCACACCTCAGGTGCTTACACAGGCGAAATCTCTGCTCCCATGGTAGCTTCTACCGGCGCTAAATATGTTATCCTCGGTCACTCTGAACGTCGCCAGTACTACGGCGAAACTTCTGAGACCCTCCGCGAGAAAGTTGCTCTTGCCCTCGCAAACGGCCTTACTCCCATCTTCTGCATCGGCGAAGTTCTCGCTGAACGTGAAGACGGCACCTACAATGAAGTTGTTAAGCGTCAGGTAGAAGAAGGTCTCTTCAACCTCAGCGCTGAAGATTTCGGCAAGATCATCCTCGCTTACGAACCCGTTTGGGCTATCGGTACCGGCAAAACCGCTACTGCAGAACAGGCTCAGGACATGCACGCTCACATCCGCGCTGTCATCGCTGAAAAGTACGGCAAGGAAGTTGCAGACAACTGCTCAATCCTCTACGGTGGCAGCTGCAAGCCCTCTAACGCTGCTGAGCTCTTCGCTAAGCCCGACGTAGACGGTGGCCTCATCGGTGGTGCTGCTCTCAAGTGCGCCGACTTCATGGGCATCGTTAAAGCATTCTGATAATATTACATTACCACACTGGCCGGAGCCGCATAACAAGCGGCGCCGGTCGGTATTTTATAAAGTCAATGTCACGACCTCTGATAAATACTCTGTTAGTCGCCGCTCTCTGTGTCGTTCCTGCCGGACGCCTTAGGGCAGAAGTTTCGATTGTCAAGGAAATCGAAGCCTCGGGCAACGTATCTGTAAATCAGCCTGACGCATTGACTCGTTTGCTCGTCTTCACACCCTCGGCAAATCACGGCGAACACTCCGAAGACTCTTCCACGAGACATACTCAGAGCGAGGTCCGCACGGGATATCGCGTGCAGGTGTTTGACGACAACAACCCGCGCTCTGCCCGCGCCAATGCTGAATCGGCCGAGCGTCGTATCAGAGCCGAGTTTCCGCATCTTCGTAGCTACCTCTCTTTCAATTCGCCTTACTGGCGTGTGAAAGTCGGCGACTTCCGCACCCGTGCCGAAGCCGAAGCTGCTATGGCTGAGATTCGACAGGCCCTGCCGAGTCTCGCACCTTACCTGCGCGTGATGCGCGATAAAATTAACGTAATCGACTGATATGGATAATCACGCAGACGATAAGCGAGTAGCTCAGATTGCTGAGCACATTTCCGCTATTATAGGTCTTCTGGGTGAAGATGTTACTCGCGAGGGACTCGTCAAGACTCCCGTGCGTGCCGCCAAGGCTCTATGCTATCTCACCTCAGGCTACTCCGACGATGCTGCACCTCTCATGGAGCAAGCACTTTTTGCTCACGAGGGCTCACAGCTTATTGTGGTGAAAGACATCGAATTCTATTCGATGTGCGAGCATCATATCCTGCCCTTCTTCGGAAAGGTAAGCATCGGCTATATACCCGACGGAAAGATTGTAGGATTGAGCAAACTTGCCCGCATAGTAAATGTTTTCGCCCGTCGTCTCCAGGTTCAGGAACGATTCACTTCCCAGATTTGCGATGCCGTGAGAGAAACCCTTGGAGCAAAGGGTGTTATCGTAACATGCTCCGGCGAGCACCTTTGCATGAAGATGAGAGGAGTCGAGAAGCAACACTCGGCCACTACCACCATGCACTACAACGGCGTTTTTGGCGATGACGCATCGCTGCGTGCCGAGTTCTTCGCCGCTATAAAATAAACAATAAAGATATTCCCGTAAAACGTGCGCTGTCTTGATTTTATTGAGACTGTTGCGCGTTTTTTGTCGTATAGTTCTGAAAAATAGTGAAAACGTCGCACTATGAGATGAAAAATTTGGGAGTGTGTGAAAAATACGCTATTTTTGTTATCTCAAATCAGTACCGATGAAGAAATATACGATTATTGCTGCAACTATATTAGTCGCCTTGTCGTCTTGTAAGCACACGGGCGATACGGCTTCTTATCCCCAATGGCTCGAATCCGACAGCGTTAAGGCTATCGACGACCGTATTGCAGCCGACTTTACGCTCTCAAAAGACACGCTTGCAATTCTTCTGGCCGAAAGCTATGAGAATTTCAATGCCGCCGATATCGACAGTTTCACCGCTGCCCGGTATCTTGAGTCTCGCGTTATCGACGGTCGTGAACTGTTCCACAGAAAATCGGTAAGAAATTTCGGACTCCTTTGTCCCGCTTACAACGGCGGTACCCGTCCGCGTGGCGCGGCTGCTTCCGAAGCCCGCATCAGTTATGTCGATTCAATGCTCGCATACTCGCGAGGCCAGATGCCCGACGGCGGTGCTCACGAAGTCACCTTCTGTTTCAGCATTGACGTACCGTATCATCAGGCTCTTGAGGGAGATACAGTCAGAGTATGGATGCCCTTGCCGCTCGACAGCGACAGAAGCATTCGTCAGAGCGGGGTAGAGATACTCTCGGCATCGCCCTCGAACTATGTGTTGTCAGGCGACCGCTCGAAGCACAATACCATTTATTTCGAAGCTCCGGCGGCTGCTGAAGGCGATACCGTGCATTTTGAATACACAGGAAAATTCATTACCTCGGGAGCATATATGTCCGCGGCCGATATCGAAAAGAATATTCGCCCCTACGACCGCACTTCCGATACCTACACCCGCTATACGGCTCTGCCCGAAGGCCGGCATATCGTCCGCCTCGATTCCCTCGCAAAAGTTATTGTTGGCGACGAAACCGATCCGTTCAAGCAAAGCGAACTCGTCTACGACTATATTATAGCACGCTACCCCTGGGCCGGCGCCCGCGAATACAGCACAATAGAGTGTATCCCCGAGTACGTTCTTCGTGAAGGTCATGGCGATTGCGGCCAGGTATCATTATTATATATCTCGCTCATGCGTACCCTCGGCGTTCCCGCCCGTTGGGAAAGCGGCTGGATGCTGCATCCCGGCGAAAAAAATCTCCACGACTGGGCTGAGGTATATTTTGAAGGAATCGGTTGGCTTCCTGTCGACGTATCCTTCGGTCGCTACACCGGCGCCTCCGACCCCGAAGCCCGAGGATTCTATTCTCACGGCATCGATGCGCATCGTTTTGCAACTAACCAGGGTGTAGGCGACGAACTTTATCCCCGTAAAAAATACGTACGTTCGGAGACTGTCGACTTCCAGCTCGGCGAGGTAGAGACCTCGAAAGGCAACCTCTACTATCCCGCTTGGAACAGCCATCTTGAACTTATAGATATCAAACCTGTTGAACTTAAGAAATGAATAAGATAACTCTTTGTCTTCTCCTCGGGTTAGCCGCATCTGCCGGTGTCAGCGCCCAGTCTTCGCAAGGTCTCCTCGAAAAAGCCCGTGCGGCAGTCGAGCATGTTCGCTCGACATCGGCTCCCGACAGCCGACAAGTGATATTCGAGATTAAGGCATTCAACGACAACGACGGCAACCTCACTGTTGGAGGTGCGACCTCCGACAGCATCGCTTTCAGAAATCTCCACACGGCTCTCGCCGAAGTCGGCATAGAATATGCCGACAGCACTATACTTTATCCCTACGACACCTGGGCACAGACCCGTATCAGCGCAGCTTCGCATCGCGGTGCCGGCAGGCATGCAGCCGAAATGGTCACACAAAGTGTGCTCGGCACTCCTCTCCGACTCCTCGAAAAAGGCAGCGAGTGGTGGCGTGTCCAGACTCCCGACGGCTATATCGCTTATGTTCCGTCGTCCTCGGTAGTAGAGAAAACGGATGAGGAGATGCGTCAGTGGCGCGAAGGCAAGCGCTTTACTGTCACCGCCCCTTATCAGGTACGAGCTTATCGCACGCCTGCTGCCAACGGTCCCCGCGATGTTGTGACAGACCTCGTCAACGGTTGCATAGTTCTTGCTGCCGGAGGCGCTCCCAAGGTTGAAAACGGACGTCTCAATATCGAGCTGCCCGACGGTCGTACCGCTTATGTCGATGCCGAGGCGCTTGCTCCGATAGAGGAGTGGGCTGCCCAGAATTTCGATGCCGACCGAATCCTCGATATTGCATACAGTATGGAGGGAACTCCCTACCTCTGGGGCGGAATGTCTACCAAGGCTCTCGACTGCAGCGGTCTCGCCAAGGTCAGCTATTTTGCCAACGGTATCATTCTCATGCGCGATGCCTCGCAGCAGGCTCTCACTGGCACACGAATCAACGCCTCCGACTGGCGTACATGTCGCCCTGGCGACCTCCTTTTCTTCGGCAATGCCAATACAGGCAAGGTCACACACGTGGCTATCTACGACAGAAACGGGAACTACGTGCATTCATCCGGTCGTGTGAAGCGTAACAGCTTAGACCCCGAATCGGAGTCTTACCTCACCACACCCTTCCTTCATGCCGTACGAATTGCCGGAAATGAAGAAACTCCGGGCATTATCAGGGCCCGCAATCATCCCTGGTTCTTTAATCTCTAAACCCCGCACTCATCTATATACAATGGACAGAAGAAAATTTCTCAAAACAGGTATGCTTGGTGCACTGATAGCCGCTGCCCCGATATCTGTATCAGCACTCGATTCTCCCACTCGCAAGACCGGACGCAGCGGCCGTCTCAACCTCTCTTTCGAGCCCTACGAGCTACAGCTGCGCCATGCGTTCAACCTTGCCCGCAACCAGCGCACCACCACTCCCGGCGTGCAGGTTCAGATAGAGTACGACGGTATTATAGGATACGGCGAAGCCTCTATGCCCCCGTATCTTGGTGAGTCGGTAGCCTCCGTCACCGAATTCCTCTCGCGTCTCGACCTCTCTCAGTTCTCCGACCCCTTCCGCATCGAAGATATACACGAGTATATGGAAAGCGTCGCTCCCAACAATCGCGCTGCAAAAGCTTCTATAGACATCGCTCTCCACGACCTCACCGGCAAAATCATGGGTCAGCCATGGTATAAAATATGGGGCCTGAACCCCGATAATACGCCCAATACGTCGTTTACAATCAGCTACGATGCCAACCCCTCTGAGATGAAGAAGAAAATCGAAGAGACGGCACCCTTCAAGGTTGTAAAGGTTAAGATGGGTGTGGGGCACGACAAAGAGACCGTCGAGGCTCTCCGCCGCGTGTCCGACGTCCCTATTTGCGTTGATGCAAATCAGGGTTGGGCCGACAAAGAAGAAGCGCTTGAGATGTGCCACTGGCTCGCCGATCGCAACTGTCTCTTCGTTGAGCAACCTATGGATAAGTCTGCAATCGACGATACTGCATGGCTGCGCGAGCGTTCGCCGCTGCCTATCATCGCCGATGAGTTCATCCAGCGCCTGCCCGATGTAAAGCGTGCCGCTCAGGCCTACGACGGCATCAACATCAAACTCATGAAGAGCACCGGCATGCACGAAGCCTACCAAATGGCAACAATGGCCCGCTCGCTCGGACTCAAGGTGATGCTCGGCTGTATGACCGAGACTTCTTGCGCCGTTTCTGCCGCAGCCCAGCTCGCTCCTCTTGCCGATTGGGCCGACCTTGACGGCAACCTCCTTATCTCCAACGATATCTTCGACGGCATGAAGATTGTAGACGGAAAGATCACACTTCCCGACCGTCCCGGCATCGGAGTCGTTAAGGTATAAGCGATTTTGACACGAAATATACGGGAATTTTCTCCGAAAAGTGGGGGAAATTCCCGCTTTTTGTACCCAATCGGTAAAAAAGTCGCTTAAACACTTGACAAGAGGGCGCGAATGTGTTAAATTTGCAGGAATTTAGGAAAGTTGTGCGCACGTGTGCGCGAATAAACTTGCAATGGTAAATCGTAAATCCCGCAGAATATCAACCCTCGGCTCGCGTCTGAGCTCGCTTGCAAGCGTGGCGCTTGTTCTGGTTCTCTTAGGAGTGGCAGTCCTCTGTGGCGTAGCCGGTCACAATCTCAATGAGGAAGTGCGCCGCAATCTTGGCTTTACCATAAAAATGGAACGTGACTGCGCTCCTCGCGATATTGACTTGCTCAAAAAGTCACTTCTCGAGTCGGGCGCTGTAGATGTGCTCACATTCAGTTCTGCCGAAGATATCCTCGCTGAAGAAAGCGAATATCTCGGCGAAGATATCTCTGCCACTATCGACGAGAATCCCTATAGCGCCGAGCTCGACGTCCGCGTACGTCCGGCCTACTCGTCGCCCGACAGCATCACAGCGCTCGCCGACCGCTACGCCAACGCCTCGGGAGTCGAGGAGATTATCACGGAAAGTGCGGTAATAGAAGGTGTCGACTCGACCCTCAGAAGGGTAGGCCTCATCCTTGTCACTCTGGCCACGATACTGCTCGCCGTCTCCGTAGCACTTATTCACAATACTATCAGCCTTTCGATATACGCCCGACGCTTCGTTATCCACACCATGAAGCTCGTCGGAGCTACTGCCTCATTTATCCGCCGACCCTTTATCCGCGCCGCAACCCTCGGTGGCTGTGTCTCGGGAGTGGTTGCCGGAGGAGTGCTTGCGCTTCTGCGTGCCTATGGCAATTCGCTCGACCCTCTGTTCGGCGACGCTCTTCCCTGGACAGTAGTAATTACCGTTGGAGTGTTACTGGTTATAGTCGGAGGCCTTATATGTATGCTCACAGCCTTCGTGGCCACTAATAAATACTTGAGAGCTTCTTACGATCAGATGTTCCTTGAATAATTTTGAAATAACGAATTACAAAACAATATGATTGATAATCAAGAAAATCAGTCACCTAAGACTCCCATGCCCCTGCAGCGCGCCAACTTCATAGCTATGGCCGTTGCCGGAGTTCTCATTGTTGTAGGATTCCTGCTCATGCTCGGTGGCAGTAGCACCGCCGAAGAATTCAACCCCGATATCTTCAGCGCTCGCCGCATAGTGGTAGGTCCTATCATCGCGTTCATAGGCTTCGTGGTTATGGCAGCCGCAATAATCATCGATCCTCAGCGCCTCAATAAGAAGCGTAAGGCATAATATCAGTGTAAATGGATACATTAGACGCCCTCATTCTCGGCATCGTACAGGGTCTTGCCGAGTACCTTCCTATCAGTTCGTCAGGTCATCTCGAAATCTTCCGCGAAATACTCGGACTCGATTTGTCGGGAGCCGACAGCCTTCAGTTCGATGTGATGCTCCACGTCGCTACGGTCCTCTCTACCATAGTGATTTTGTGGCGTGAGTTTTTGCCCCTCTGCAAATCGTTCTTCACATTCAAGCGCGACTCCAATTTCTATTATGTGTGCAAGATTCTCGTTTCCTGCATTCCTATAGGAATTGTCGGCGTATGTTTCAAAGATACTATAGAGACATTCTTTGGCAAAGAACTCACTCTCGTGGGTGTATGTCTCTGCTTCACGGCACTGCTCCTTTCTTTCTCCTACTACTTCCGCACACGTCCTCTTGAGACCAATCGCCTCACAGGCAAAGTCTACCAACCCCGCGACATCACTTTCCTGGATGCCTTTGTTATAGGTTGCGCTCAGGCTGTGGCCGTACTCCCCGGTCTGTCCCGCTCAGGCACCACCATTGCCACAGGTATTCTTATCGGCGACAAGCGCGAGCAGGTGGCTCAGTTCTCATTCTTAATGGTCATCATCCCCATTCTCGGCGAAGCTCTGCTCGATGCCAAGAAGATGTTTGCCGTTGATGCTATCGACGCAGCTGCAGGTGTGCAGGATGTCGCTATCGGCATCGTGCCTCTCATCGTAGGCTTCCTCGCCGCATTTATCGTAGGCTGTCTTGCCTGCAAGTGGATGCTTGCTATTGTAAAGAAAGGCAAACTAATCTGGTTTGCTCTCTATTGCCTCATCGTTGGCCTCATTTGCATCGCAAAAGGCTATCACATCTTCTAAATATCTTTAAGACAATGAATTTCCTTGCCGGAGAGATACTATATATAGACAAACCCCTCGGGTGGACTTCCTTCGATGCCGTAAAGCGTCTGCGAGGCTCGCTGACACGTCGGCTCGGTCTTAAAAAAATAAAGGTAGGACACGCCGGAACACTCGACCCTCTCGCTACGGGAGTGATGATATTGTGCACCGGAAAAGCTACCAAGAGAATAGACGAGCTCCAGGCAGGCGTCAAGGAATATATCGCTACGGTTGCCCTCGGTGCCACCACACCTTCGTTTGACCTCGAGACTGAGATTGATGCCACATACCCCACGGAGCACATCACACGTGAGCTTGTTGAGTCTGTTCTCCGACAGTTTACCGGCCGTATCGAGCAGATCCCACCAGCCTTCTCGGCATGCAAAGTCGACGGCAAACGTGCCTACGACCTCGCCCGCAAAGGTCGCGACGTGCAGCTTAAACCCAAGATACTCGTTATCGACGAGATAGAATTGCTTGAGTTCAGCCCGACTTCTATCACTATAAGAGTCGTGTGCAGCAAGGGCACTTACATCCGCGCCCTCGCCCGCGATATCGGAGCTGCGCTCCAAAGCGGCGGACACCTCACGGCGCTAAGGCGTACGAGGGTAGGGGACGTCACTATCGACCGTTGCCTCTCTGTGCAGGACGCTGCCGAACTTATCAAGAACACTGAAATAGAAATGCCCGAAGAAAATGCTTGAAGGCGGGTATTACCAATATTAACGAAACACAAACACACATTAAATAGATGAAGCTTTCACAGTTTAAATTCAATCTTCCTGACGAACTAATAGCCTCTCATCCCACTCCCGAGCGCGACGAGTGTCGCCTTATGGTCGTTGACCGTAAGACAGGAGCTATATCGCATCACATCTTTAAAGACCTGCTCGAATTCTTCGACGACGGCGACCTGCTCGTGTTCAACGATACTCAGGTTTTCCCCGCTCTCCTTTATGGCAATAAAGAGAAGACCGGCGCACGCATCGAGGTATTCCTCCTTAGAGAACTCAATGCCGACAATAAGTTGTGGGACGTACTCGTTGAGCCTGCCCGTAAGATACGTATCGGAAACAAGCTCTACTTCGGCGAAGACGAGTCTATGGTTGCCGAAGTAATCGACAACACCACTTCGCGCGGCCGTACTCTCCGCTTCCTCTACGACGGCTCTCACGAGCAGTTCAAGCAGGACCTCTTCGCTCTCGGCATGACACCTCTGCCTCCTTATATCACCCGTGAACCCGAAGAGCGCGACGCTACCGACTATCAGTGTATCTTCGCTGAGAAAGAAGGTGCTGTAGTAGCTCCCGCCGCAGGCCTCCACTTCTCGCGTACGCTCCTAACCCGTCTCGAAATCAAAGGCGTGAAGAAAGCTTTCATCACCGTGCACAACGGTCTCGGCGCATTCCGCGAAATTGATGTGGAAGACCTCACAAAGCACCGCATGGACTCCGAGCAGATGATTGCTTCACCCGAACTCGTAGACACTGTCAACGCTACCCGTGATGCCGATCATCACGTTTGCGCCGTAGGCACCTCGGTGCTCCGCGCAATGGCAACTGCCGAAAGCATGGGCGGCCACATGAAGACCTACGACGGCTGGACAAATAAATTTATCTTCCCGCCTTACGACTTCACCGTAGCCACCGATCTTATCACCAACTTCCACATGCCGTACTCGACCATGCTTATGATGGTTGCTGCATTCGGCGGTTACGACGTGGTGATGAACGCCTACAATGAAGCCGTGAAAGAAGGATATCGCTTCGGCTGCTATGGCGATGCCATGCTCATCCAGGGCTGATTCAGTCTACCTCAGCACCGTTAACACCCGCACCGAATAGTGCGAAATCATATATCGTAGGGTCGTCAGGATTCATCTGCCGGAGATTGCCGGTGAGTTCCTCGACGGCCCTTCTGTCGTTTTGCTTCCGCTCGAGCAGTCCCAAGGTGCGCGATGTATTGGCCGAGTGCACATCCAGCGGTATATAAAGCTGCGAAGGCTTCAGAGCCTGCCATACGCCCATGTCGACTATCCCGTCGTTGCGCACGAGCCACCTCAGAGCCATATTGAACCTTTTCAGAGCCGATGCGTCGGCCTTGTCGGGCAGGCACCTCGAAGTACCCTCGAGAGGGCAGTACTCATTGCTCATATGCAGCTGTTCGTTGAGTTTGTTGGCGATCACCCATGCAGGAGCATCGTCGGCGCAGGCACCGCATGCTACGGCAAAATTCTCAAGCGACCCATATTTCTTATACACGTCGCGCAGTCCTCGCAGGAAGAACCGCAGATGCCGCCCGAAGAATGTGCGGTGTATATTGGCATCGGATATACCCTCGATATCGCCTTCCATTACAAAGTGATAGGGCTGATTCTCGAGAATCCCGTGAAGTTTCTTTGCGTTATTGAGAATCATCGGTCTGCGTCCCCAGGCAATGGTAGAAGTCAGGAGCGAAGAAATCTCGATATCACGCAAGTCTTCAAACCTGCGCGGAAACTGGATAGGGTCGGCCTGAGCAAATTCAGGCACATTATATTCTTTTACAAAGCCGTCAAGGCGAGCTTTTAGTTCTGTATTCATATTATCTCTTAAATTTGTATCCCCAAAATTACTAAAAATTTTGATACCCCGATAGTTATACCTCCTCCCGAAAAGAATATTAGATTCATGCGTAAAATGTACCTTAAATCGCTAACAGGACTGAATATCAATAGGGAATATTAGTAATCATATAGTGATGCAGTCAGTTTCGACAATCCCCGACAACTTAAAAACTGGCTGTTTCGCGTTAAACATTTCCTAAAAATTGTCCGAAAATGGCTTTACTAAATGCGGTCGTTCTGACCTCTAAAACTAACAAGGGCGGCAGAAACAAAGTCAGAATCTCAGTTGCCCACAACGGTGAAACCCGTTACATTGTCACTGACATTATTTTGGACTCGAACAAGGAGTTCAAAAACGGCATGGTTGTCAAACGTGCAGATGCGGCCATGCTAAATACAAAAATCAGAAACTTACTCCAGCGTTATCAGTCTGCCCTCGATGAGTTGGAATATATCAATGGCCTTACTTGCCCGGAATTGGTATTTCAACTCCGCCATGCTGGCAGTGACAAGCATCGAACCCTCAAATCTATCTATGAGGAATACGTAACCCATGCGCGTATTAAGCCGGCTACAAAAAAGCGTTACCATGTTCTATGGAATAACATCGAGCGCTACTTAGGCGATAAGGTGCTTGCCGAACATATTACCCATGTCACAATCCTGGGATTCGACAAGTTTCTCAGAGACCGAAAACTGACATCTTCATCTGTGCGCAACAATGTTGTCTTCCTAATGATTCTGCTTAACTACGCCAAGCGATGTGCCTACGTTCAATTCAGAGTAGACCCATTTTGGGGGTATGACCTCCCCAAAATGGAGGTACGCCAGTTGTGGCTCTCAGTCGATGAGGTAAAGAAAATACGTGATCTTGAAAGTTCCAAACCAAACATCATGAAGTGCCGGGATATATTCATGCTCTCGTACTATCTTGGTGGCATCAATATGATTGACCTACTCGACATTAATTTTAAAGAGCAGACGGATATAATCCGCTATGTCCGCAAAAAGACTGAACAGCGCCCGAAACTCAACAAGTTCGTAGAGTTCGTCATTCCAGAAGAGGCAAAGGCTATCATCAACCGATATAAAGGAGATGATGGGTATATCAAGCTCACGAAGTATCAGAAGATAAACAAATGCCACCAATTTTTCAGGACAAATATGCCTAAACTCGCTGAGGCTACCGGCATAAAACAACTCATCTATTATGCTGCCCGAAAGTCTTTCAGCCAGCATGCCTTTGACCTTGGGGTCAGTACAAGTGTCATAGACTATATTCTTGGTCATAGAGTTGACAAAAGTGGTACGTCACTCTACGCATACATCACGGTAACGCCTGATATGGCAACAAAAGCAATCAGAAAGGTATTGGATAACCTGAAAGATTCTTAAAATATAATATTGAAAGCACTGCTTTAATGTTGATAGCTTGGCAGCAATGTTGATAGCTTAGGTTTGGATATTTTAATTATATTGCGTACCTTTGCATTATCAGTAGGTTCTGTTGTTAGGAGCTTATTGGTTTGACTTGGGAGAGGGGGTGGTTCCCCTCTCCATTTTTTAACGTTAAGTGCTTATGTATTCTCTCCCAAAATCAGAAATTGACTTCGACAAATATGATGAAATGAGATTGCACATGGAGGTAGTAATGTCTTCATCAATAGTTGACTTTGATATCCCAATGAGGATTGCTATCCCCCTTGATAATGCAGGTATCAGCAGAATCAAAGATTTGGTTGTCTTAACTCGTGAGGACTTGTTGAAGATTAATAGACTTGGGGAAAAAGCAGTATGCGAGATTGAAAGGATTCTTAATGAATTTGACCTTTCTCTCGGTATGGAATATCCGATTCCCAATAAATACAAATACATATGAAAAGAGGCTGTCTAACAAGTTTAGGCAGTCTCTTTTTTCGTTCAGTCAGGCTAAAAAATAAGGCTTTCATGCTGAAATTCAGCGCGAAAGCCTTTGCTATGTCATAAATTTTCAGTAAA
>JAAVFI010000039.1 GCA_014800815.1 Bacteroidales bacterium
ATACGAAAGTGATGGCTTTCTTATGACACCATTCTGACAACGCAATGGAGTATACACCTGTGTGCTCCATTGCTATCACAGCTTCCTTGATGTTGATCTTGAAGGTTCGCAGCCACTTACGCATTGCCTGAAAACCTTCGGTACTATTGGGTACCTGGATGTGTTGGAACGTTCGGTAATCCTTGCCTTTCTCATAAATGGCAAAGTCCAGGGTGGCTCTTGAAACATCACACCCTATGAAATGTTTGATATCTGATAAATCTTTCATACCTTTGCGGTTGAAGTTTAACAATGTGTTGAATGCATCCAAAACTTTTAGTAGACATGAAGGTCTAGAAATCTAGCTTGATGTGTTCAACAAATAAGACAGAGACGGACTTTAACCGGGTGTGGCCCTCATGGCTAGTTACTAGGATAGGTCACCGTCTCTGTCTTTCTATTTAACAATTCAGGGAGGGAATGTTAACTCTGAATCACAGTGCAAAGGTAAAAGTTATGCGGTAATCGGTGTCCTGCCTGACACCACATAGACGCCCTGATAATGAGCCGATTACACGCAGCGGACACAGGGGTGTAGGACACCACATAGACAGCTTAGCTTGGCATATAGCTACTTACACAAATATAGCGCAGAGAATAGGAGGAAATCGATTTCCACGTACATACCGTAGCGGATGTGCGGGGATAGTCAACCCTCACACGCGCATAGCATAATGAATACGACCTCTCAGATTATTATCAAATTTTGCTCTATAAAATTTGGATATTCCAAAAACAATCATTTACTTTGCAGCGCTAAACCATAAAAGATTTATTAATATGAAAAAATGCGTATCTCTGCTGCTTGCGCTTTCTTTATTCAGCTGTGCGAATGAAGAACCCATTAAGCTTGACTCCCAAAGCTCGCCAGATGATGCTATTGCCTCAGGAATTGACATCAATCGTCGTTCAGGAGAGGAAGCAATCGCATTAGCAAAAGCAATGACCAATCAACTCTATCCGCAGTCTGCAGTCTCTCGTTCTTCAGATGTAACGGTTTCATTGGAAGCCATTACCACTCCCAATAGTAGAGGAACTGATGCTGACACTCTCATCTATGTGGTTAACTATGAAGATAACCAAGGTTATGTATTAGTATCCGCACCCCGCCATGCAACTCCTATCCTGGCTGTCGTTGATAAAGGCAACTACAATCCTGAAACTGGTAGTGATAATCCAGGATTGAACTTCTTCCTTGATGCCGCTCGTGAGTATGTGGCATCCACAAACTCAGGTAATATTTCTATAGGAGGGGATACAATTCCACGTAAGCCGGATCCCGACGATATGCACCCGGCATTCGACGGTTACACTGAAATTGTGACTCATTGGGGTAGTCCTGACAACTGGCACCTTCGCTCTCAATGGGGACAAAAAAATATATATGGCCAATTTTGCCCCAATAAAATAGCCGGGTGTGCACCAGTGGCAATTGGTTCAATCTTAGCTTATTTCAATTTCAGGGAAGAAAACGCAAACGGGAGTATGAATTATAAAATGAACTATACTTTCCCTGAAAGAGATATAGACAGCGAAATTATTGACTGGATTGAGGTTTACAGACATTGGAGTATCTATTATCCTTATTTATATAAGCTCCCCGACGGAACTACTGAACTTCGAGAAATTGAAGAGGTGTGCTGGGCTCATGACAAAGAGTCGACTCACAATACGATAGGTCGCCTATTACGCCAGATTGGAGTAATGTGCAAAACAGATCATAGTAAACCTAACGAATCTTCAACAAAGAAGAGCAACGCAAAAAAAGCTATAGAGAAACTGTTTCCCGGTCTAATGATCAGCGGATACAATAAGTTTGATTCAAAGACTGTAATGAGAAGCATAGACTATGGTCTCCTATTCATGGCAGGAAGCGACCATGCCTGGGTGGCTGACGGATATGAATATATTAAATGGCACTCATATAATGCAGAATGGGACTATACAAATAAAAAATGGATAAACCAAACTAATAAATATTGGGAATCTTCTCTTACACACTTCCGCTGGGGCTGGTATGGTGTTGATGATGGTTTCTTTGAAGGGAACGTATTTAATGCTCAGGGCCATACATTCAAGGATCTTGAATATATAGCAATAATGTATAACCACTAAAACGATAGTACTCATGAAGAAATTACCAATTCTTTCTGCTATTGCGGTATGCACCCTCTTAGGTTCATGCAATAGTGATGACAGCAAATCAAAACTTGAAATCTGTCCGATAATGCTTTCTACCCCTGAAAGCCGCGCATCGGAGACTCATTTCGACTTCAGCAACGAACTGCTCGGAGCCGTACTCTCGGAATATGACGACGATACAAACGTACTCATTTCACCCGTGGGTGTATCTATGGCACTCTCTATGCTCGCAAACGGCGAGAGCCAAAGCCTTGCTGCAGATATCTGCAACCTTTTAGGTGCTGACAATGTGGGTACTCTCAACAGTCTTGCCAAGAAAATCGGTGAGGGTATGGTTCAGCAAGACCCTCAGATAGAACTCGCAATGGCAAACTCGATCTGGTACAAAGACGAGGAGAGTCTCACTTCAGGATTCACTCAGGCGATGACAGACTTCTATGGTGCGGACTTCCACGCTGTAGATTTCAGCGACAAGGCTACTACACAAGCTCTTATCGACAACTGGGCAAGCGACCACACGGCAGGAAAAATCAAACATTACCCCTACACAAATCCCGACTTATTCGACATGCTTGTCAACGCTCTCTATTTCCACGGGTCATGGTATGCACCATATAGCGTAAAGAATACCACTACCGAAGAATTCTATGGAGCGGCAGCTACAACAGACGTTGCAATGATGCACGATAGCGATTTCTCGGCTTCGGGAACGGTGACACGTGACGAATCTTGTGCTATTATCGAAAAATCTTTCGGCAGCGGTTCGATATACAGCGTCCGCTTCGTACTTCCCGACCCCGACTATACTCCCGCTCAACTCATCAACGATGTAAAATTTTATGAGCAGGATGCCCTAATGTTCGGAAACATCAAACTCAACATGCCCAAGTTCAATCTCGACGAACAGCCTAAGATCGATCTTAGCGAGACTATGAAGAAACTCGGGGTAGATATGGCGAAGGAGACTACAATCTTCGAGAGCGGAGCAGCTCTCACTCACCAACTATATCAGAAATGCTCGGCTTCGTTTGATGAGGAGGGTGCGGTGATAGCATCAGTCAGCTCTGCCGAGGGGTGGGTGACATCTCCGGGTTGGGTCAACAAAAGCGAAATCACACTCAACCGCCCGTTCCTTTTCTATATCATGGATCATCGTCTCGGAATCGTACTTCTTGCAGGACGTATAGCTCAGCTTTAATAATGGAGGACGCACCGAGGTGCGTCCCTACATTGATAATCAAACACTTAAAGGTTTACTATCCGCTGAATAGTTACCCAAAATCTCTCTTTGTGCTAAAATCATTTAAAAGTAAGCACACTCTAAAATATTCACAGCCTCGGTCCTTCATGCACCGAGGCTTTTTTATGCCGTTTTCAGTCATAGAGTTTTGTAGATTGGCGGATTATCCATAAATTTGCAAGCGATATTCTCTCGGGGATATCGCTACATACGGAATTATCATAGAGCGTTTCGCTTATCTTGCCGAAAGAAAACCTGAGAAATTTTCAAAGAATGCAAGAGATAAGAGAGCGGTTCTCATGCTATATAGCGTGGGCTCCACTTCACGTATCTCGCATTCAAGGTTTTCTCAGGACCGTCTTTCGGAGGTACAGTGAATCAGTCCGCGCTTTTGCATTGTATCAACACGGTCTTCGGTGGACTGAAGAAGACTACGATATATCCACACTACGTGAAAAAATTTCTGGATTTTCTTCTCGCTTTTTTAATCATTATCCTGTTATTTTAAGTATGTGTTCAAAATTATTTAATGCATTGTCTCATAAACTCTGCGGCGAACTTCCGTATTCTTTCTCCGCAAAGCTACGAAAGCGCAGAGCGATTACGGCTTCAGTTGCTATGGAACCCCATAACGCCCTCTGCCGAATGCAAAATTTCATCCACATACTTCATAATCCTATACAATAAATAATTTAGAACACATACTTAGAATTGATTTGTTTGCCTGAGTACCGACTTTTCCGTATCTTTGTGGGTTATTAAGCGGAGATTATGGAATTCAAGTTACACTCAGCATATCAGCCTACGGGCGACCAGCCGCAGGCTATCGCACAGATAGCCGAAGGTATCAGGGAGGGGCGCGAAGCCCAGACCCTGCTCGGCGTCACGGGCTCGGGTAAGACCTTCACTATGGCAAATGTCATACAGGAGGTGCAGCGCCCTACCCTCATCCTCAGTCACAACAAGACTCTGGCGGCTCAGCTATACAGCGAGTTCAAGCAGTTTTTCCCTGAAAACGCGGTACAATATTTTGTATCGTACTACGACTACTATCAGCCGGAGGCCTACATCCCCTCGGTAGACAAATATATCGAGAAAGACCTTATGGTCAACGACGAGATTGAGCGCCTGCGCCTTGCCACGGTATCGGCTCTCCTCTCGGGGCGCCGCGATGTGGTGGTGGTATCGTCGGTGTCGTGTCTCTACGGTATGGGCAACCCCAACGACTTCAACGAAACCGTGATTACGGTGAAGAAAGGTCAGCGCATAAGCCGCAACAACTTTCTGCGCAAGCTCGTGACGGCTCTCTACTGCCGCAATGAGGTGGACTTCCGCCAGGGTACTTTCCGCGTGAAAGGCGATACGGTAGATATCCGCCTCGCTTACGAAGATATAGTGGTGCGCGTAGTATTCTGGGGCGATGAAATAGAGCAGATTATCACCGTACACCCCGACGACAACGCCCACCTCGGCACTCACGATACTTTCAATATCTATCCTGCCAATCTCTTTGTGACGTCGCCGGCCCGTCAGGCCGCGGCGATAGCGCAGATTCAGCTCGACCTCGGCAAGCAGGTGGATTTCTTCAATCAGGAGGCACGTCTGCTCGAAGCCCAGCGAATCGAAGAACGCGTCACCTACGACGTGGAGATGATTAAGGAGCTCGGATACTGCACGGGCATCGAAAACTACTCGCGATACTTCGACGGACGCCGCGAGGGCGAACGCCCCTTCTGCCTCCTCGACTATTTCCCCAAGGATTTCCTCACTATCATCGACGAGAGCCACGTGACTGTGCCTCAGATACGAGCCATGTACGGCGGCGACCGCTCCCGCAAGGAAAATCTCGTGGAGTACGGCTTCCGTCTGCCTGCCGCTCTCGACAACCGCCCGCTGAAATTCGAGGAATTCGAAAGCATGACGCACCAGATGCTCTACGTAAGTGCCACCCCGGCAGACTACGAACTCGAGAAGTGCGAGGGCGTCATCGTCGAGCAGGTAATTCGTCCTACCGGCCTTCTCGACCCGCTCATCAAGGTAAAGCCCTCGCTCAATCAGATCGACGACCTCCTCGAAGAGATTCAGCAGCGCATAGAGCGCGACGAGCGCACGCTGGTGACGACACTCACCAAGCGTATGGCCGAAGAACTCAACGACTACTTCCTCAAACTCAAGATAAAGACCGCCTACATACACAGCGATGTAGACACGCTCGACCGCATAAAGATTCTCGACGGACTGCGTGCGGGCGAATTCGACGTACTCATCGGTGTGAACCTTCTCCGCGAGGGTCTCGACTTGCCTGAGGTATCGCTCGTGGCTATTCTGGATGCCGATAAGGAAGGCTTCCTGCGCAGCCACCGCTCGCTCACTCAGACTGTAGGTCGTGCGGCTCGAAACCTCAACGGCGAGGTGATAATGTATGCCGACAAAATCACGGACTCGATGCGTCTTACTATCGACGAGACCGAGCGCCGACGTGCCATTCAGCTTGAATACAATCAGGCCCACAGCATAACACCCAAGGCTATCGTCAAGGCCCGCAACACCATTGTCGGTCTCGACCGCGAGGAGGTGGATATGGAGAGCACGGCACGCAGCACCCGCCGAGGCGAAAAGCAACTCAACGTGCGCGACAAACGCGACAAGGCCAAAGGAAAGGTGGCTATACCCTACTCGGAAGAGTTCAGTACGAGCGTGGATATAGCGGCCGACCCCGTGTACGCATACATGAACGCCGACGAGCTCCAGAGGAGTATAAGCCGACTGAGATCGGAGATGCTCAAGGCGGCAAAGGAAATGGAATTTATGACCGCGGCAAAGCTGCGTGACGAAATAATCAAACTCGAGCTCAAGCTCGAAGCTATGAAACAGGCATGACAAACTCTGAATACAAGGAAATAGATTACTCTGCTCTGCGCCCTACCGACTGGCTCCCGACTTCCGTCAAGGAGATGAAGGCTCTCGGCTGGGACTATGTGGATGTAGTGCTCTTCTCGGGCGACGCTTACGTGGATCATCCTGCATTCGGAGCCGCCGTCATAGGCCGCACGCTGCAGGCTGCGGGCTATCGTGTGGCTATTGTTCCGCAACCCAACTGGCAGGACGACCTGCGCGACTTCCGCAAATTCGGAGCGCCGCGTCTGTTCTTCGGTGTCAGCCCGGGTGCCATGGACTCTATGGTCAACCACTATACGGCCAACCGCCGCCGTCGCTCCGACGACGCCTACACTCCCGGCGGACGCCACGGTGCGCGCCCCGACTACCCTACCATAGTTTACTCCAAGATTCTGCGCGAGCTCTTTCCCGATACTCCGATTATCGGCGGAGGCATCGAAGCCTCGCTCCGTCGTCTCTCTCATTACGACTACTGGGAAGACCGTCTGAGGCCGTCTATCCTCACCGACTCGGCACTCGACCTCATCATCTATGGCATGGGCGAGAAGCCTGTAGTAGAGCTTGCCAAGCGTCTTGAGGCCGGCGAGAAGATTGCCGATATCACCGATTTGGCGCAGACCGTAGTAGCTCGTCCGCTCTCTGAGATTCCCGAGGCTGACGAAGCGAACATAGTGCTCGCACCTTTTGAAAAATGCCTGCGCGACAAGGCTTCGCAGTCGGCCAACTTCAAGCACATCGAGCAGCAGAGCAACCGACTCAACGGCGGGGCTACTCTCTGGCAGGCAACGGGAAACAAGGCCGTGAAGGTCAATCCGATGCTTCCGGCAATGTCGCAGGGCGAAATCGACGCCTCTTTCGACCTCCCCTATACGCGCCTGCCCCACCCCCGCTACAAGGGCAAGACTATCCCGGCTTACGAGATGATACGCCACTCGGTGAATATGCACCGCGGCTGCTTCGGCGGCTGCGCGTTCTGCACCATATCGGCGCATCAGGGCAAGTTCATAGCCTCTCGCTCGAAGGAATCTATTCTGCGCGAGGCCCGTCAGGTAACGCGTATGCCCGACTTCAAAGGCTATATCAGCGACCTCGGCGGTCCGTCGGCAAATATGTACGGTATGAGCGGCCGCGACAAAAATATCTGCGCCAAGTGCCTGCGCCCCTCGTGTCTGCACCCATCGCCCTGCCGCAATCTCAATACCGACCATCGTCCGCTCCTCGACATCTACCATGCTGTCGACGCGCTCCCGGGGGTAAAGAAATCGTTTATCGGTTCGGGCGTACGCTACGACCTCTCGATGCACCACACGGGCAACCGCGACATAGACCGCGCCAATGCCGAATACAACCGCGAACTCATTGAGAAACACGTGTCTGGCCGCCTGAAGGTAGCTCCCGAGCATACGTCGGATGCCGTGCTCAACATCATGCGCAAACCCTCTTTCGAGCTATTCAAGGAGTTCAAGAAAATATTTGATAAGGTAAATGCGTCGAGCGGCATGCGCCAGCAGCTCATCCCCTACTTCATATCGTCGCACCCAGGCTGCAGCCTCACCGACATGGCGCAGCTCGCCGTAGAGACTAAGGCGCTCGACTTTCACCTCGAGCAGGTGCAGGACTTCACGCCCACCCCGATGACTGTCGCCACGGAGATTTACTACACGGGCATCCACCCTTATACGGGCGAGAAAGTGGGCACGGCACACACTGCCGACGAAAAACTCAGGCAGCGCATGTTCTTCTTCTGGTACGACCCCGAGTACCGCGCGCGCATAACCTCGACGCTGCACAGCATAGGCCGACCCGACTTAATAAAAAAACTTTTCGGCGACCGTCCTCCGCATCGCCGAAAAGTCGAAAGTAAAAAAAATCGATAGAAACTTATTTCACGCCCTTGGCTCCTTTGGCACCTTTGATGCCTCCGCCGAGGGCGAAAATATTTGAGTCGTAGCTTACTGTCTTCGACGCCTGATCGCGCTTCCGCTTGAGGGCGAGACGCACGAGGCGCTCCATGAGGTCGGTAAACTTGATGCCTGCAGCCTCCCAGAGATAGAATGAGAGCGAGCCGGGGATAGTGTTGATTTCGTTCACGTATATCTCGCGTGTATTGCCGTCGACCATAACGTCGACACGGCTCACACCGTGGCACGAAAGCACGCGGAAAGTCTCTCCGGCGAGGTGTCGGATGCGCTCTGTTTCGTTGGCGGGCAGATCGGCGGGGATACGCTTCTGTGCTGCATGCATGCCGCGGTTGTCCTTTGTGCCGCCCATATACTTGTCTGTGTACGAGAGTATTTCGCCGCTCTTAATAGGTTCTTCAAGCACTGAAGTGATATAGTCGTCGCAGTCGCCCAGTACGGCACAGTTTATTTCCTGCAGATTTTCAACCATATCTTCCACGATGATGCGCGAAGAGTAGCGCTGAGCGTCGTCGACGCGCTCGAGGAGCTGCTCGCGGTTCTCGGCACGGCCTATACCCACGCTCGAACCGAGGTTGGCGGGCTTTACAATCACGGGGTAGCCGATCTGATTTTCGATTTTTGCGATAAGTTCGTCGCGCTTGGCAAACCACTGTTTGTCGGTGAACCACACGTAGTCGACCACGGGGATACCGTCGGCAGCGAGAATCATCTTCATCGTAATCTTGTCCATACCGTTGGCCGAGGCAAGAGTGTTGCATCCGGCATAGGGCAGACCGATAGTCTCGAGCACGCCCTCGAAGATACCGTCCTCACCGTTGGAACCGTGGAGCACGGGGATAGCGAGGTCGAGCGTTGCCACAACGTCGCTCTTGAAGAGCTTGCGGTCGGCGGCGTAGAGATTGTAGTCGCCGTAGATGGGCTTCATATACACCTCGCGGCACTGCTTGAGGAGCGCGGGGATATCGCGGTAATTCTTTACATCGGTCAGAGCGTCGCCTGTGTACCAGCGGCCCTGCTTGGAAATATATACGGGTATTACTTCGTATTTATCGGCGTCGATAGCCGCCATGGCCTGGTTGGCCGATATCACTGAAATTTCGTGTTCGGTGGAGCGTCCGCCGAAGAACACTGCTATTTTTGTCTTCATTATCTGAGATTTATCTGAAAGTATCAGGAAGGTCGTTTTCGTAGAGTACGGTATCGCCGGCAGCCGCCATTGATGTGAGGAGCTGCTGAGCCTGCGCGAAACTGTCGACGGGTCGGATAGCGTCGGCGGGCATACCGCCGTCCTGCAGACCCTTGAGGATTGCGTCGCGGTTGTACTCGCCCACCACAATTGCAATATCGCAGCTCGTTGCCGCTTTCTCGCCGAAAGCACGGTTGAGTTCGTACTGCTCGTCGCCAAGCTC
This sequence comes from Bacteroidales bacterium, assembly GCA_014800815.1. Classification (GTDB taxonomy): domain Bacteria; phylum Bacteroidota; class Bacteroidia; order Bacteroidales; family Muribaculaceae; genus CAG-873. The sequence continues at coordinate 9,651 of JAAVFI010000039.1, forward strand.
TATCATACCGGGGGTGATGAGGAAGCGCTTGCCCTGAGTCATGGCAGCGAGTACATCGAGAGCCATTGCAGAACCTACGGGGTTGCTGTTGAAGGCGTCGTCGATTATGGTGAGGCCGCCGGGGACGCGCTTGATGCTGAGACGGTGCTCCACCTGCTCGATTTTCTCTACAGCGTAGGCAATGCGGTCGTCGCGCACACCGAGAGCACGCGCCATAGCTACGGCTGCAAGCAGGTTGGAGATATTGCACTCGCCCACGAGGTGAGTGCGCAGTTCCAGACGGTGACCGGTAGCGGTCTCGACTGCTGTAAAACGTGTGCCGTCGGGAGCGTATTCGATATCTTCGGCCACATAGTCGGCACCTTCGGTATTCTTCACCGCATAGCGCAGGCACTTGACATTGCTCACGGGGCGGTTGGCGATGTACTCGAAGTCGTTGTTCACCACGGCAAGGCCGTCGGCGGGAAGTGCGTCGACAAGTTCAAACTTCGTAGCCTGCACATTTTCAATGGTTTTGAACGACTCAAGGTGCTGGGGGCCGACGGCTGTGATGATGCCGCCCCACGGCTCCACGAGGTCGCATATTTCCTTGATGTCACCGATATTTTTCGCGCCCATTTCCACGATAAATACTTCGTGGTAAGGCTTGAGCATCTCGCGTACGGTGCGGACCACGCCGAGGGTGGTATTGTACGAACCGGGCGTCATGAGCGTATCGAACTGCTCGGAGAGAATTCGGTAGAGATAGTGCTTGGTGGTTGTTTTGCCATAGCTGCCTGTAACTCCTATTATACGCAGGCCGGGCATCGAGCGGAGGATAGCCTTGGCTTCGTCGTAATAGCGGCGGGTGATGCGTTTCTCGACGGGCGAGAGCACGGCATTTGCAGCTAAAATAAGTACGTGCGACAGGCACCAGCAGGCCATAAGTGCCTCACAGAGAGCAAGCAGAGGTGTTTTGAACGCTATCATGGAGAGGCCGCCGACGAGTGCCGCCATAACGAGTGCCGTGATGTAGATACGGCGGGCGCGCATGGTCATCACGAGCGGCTTCTTATATTTTTTGCGGACGAAAGTGAGTCCGCAGAAAAGGCCGAAGATACCCATGAGGGCAATTGATGCCGTGGCCGGGCTGAAAGGCGTGAGACCGATGAAGAATACTATAAGGCCGCAGAGGTGCCAGCCGGAAGTGGAGTCGCCCGACTCGCTCAGCCAGTGACGGTAGCGTTCGGGGCGATAGCTGTTCTGCTGGAACATCATCAGGCAGCGGCGCAGCTCTACTCCGAGATTGAAGATGAGCAGCGCGAGCGAAACACAGAATATAATAATACCTGCCATATCAGTTGTTTACATTAAGGAAATTAGCGACTACAGCGGCTGTCTGAGCCGGGCGGTCGAGAAATGAGTAGTGCCCTGCCTCGGGATACGACACAAGGCCGGCATCGGGAATACGGCGCTCCATGAGCTTCGCGTCGCGCAGCGGTGTGGCCGTATCTTTTTCGCCCCAGATGAGCAGTGTGGGTGCCTTGATAGAGGTAAGAAGCGGGGTGAGATCTTCGTTTACGGTACGGCTGAGGATAGCCCTCATCATGGGCGAGGCCTGAGCGTAGTCGCTCGAACCGGCCTTGGTGCGCCAACGGTCTATGACACTTTTCGGCAAAATGTGTTTTGCCAGTTTGAAGGTGTACACCCGCGCGTAGTACCATAGCGAACGGCGCGGCTTGATACCGGCGGCATCTACAAGGATGAGGCGGTCGACATCGTTGCGCGACGAGTACATGATACCTATGCGGCCGCCGAACGAATGGCCGATAAGCGACGGACGCTTGAGGCCGAGGCGGCGCACAAATTCCTCAATAAAAGCCGTGTAGCGCTCCACGCCCCACACTTCTGTCGGTTCGGTGGATTCGCCGAAGCCGGGGAGGTCGATATTATACACCGTAGTGCCGCTGCCGCAGGCTGCCTCGGCGAGCAACTGCACGGTCGAGCCCTTGCAGCCCCAGCCGTGCATCACTATCACGGGCCGCGGTCCGCTGCCAAGCACATCGTAAGTGGCTCTTACACCGTCGATTTCTATAGTCTCTTTCATTTTAAGCCGTAAACTCTTGCAAAATTACTCAAACGCCGCGTACTGACAAAAGGTTTTGCCCTGTTTTCCGAAATAATCCGCTACTTTTTCGCCTGAAACAACGAAAGCCGACGAGCGGGGATTCCGTCCGTCGGCTATACTTGTCCGTTATCGTATCATATACGTTCGAGCACGGTGGCTATCAGGTCGCGCACGCCCGACTTATAGTTGGGATTTGCCTCTGTATTGAAGCGGTTGGCAATGATTGAGCACACAGTCATGCAGCGGTGGCCCATGAGGCGGCCGAGACCGGCAAGAGGTGCGCTCTCCATTTCATAATTCGTCACCTTGCGGCCCTCGAATTCAAATTCTTCAATACGGCGGTTGAGGTCGGGATTGGAGAGGGCGAGACGCACTTCCCTGCCCTGCGGGCCGTAGAAGCCGACGGCCGAAATTGTATTGCCGCGCACCATGTCGTCACCGCCGATACGCTCTACAAGTTCATGGTCGGCATCCACTACGTAAGGCTTGGCCCAGAGTGGATTCCAACCGGTGTGCTCGCAGAGTGCTTTCTCGAAAGCGAGGTCGGCTACCTCATTGCGACCTGCATAATAGTTGAGTACGCCGTCGAAACCGATTGATTTTTCGGCGATTACAGGGGTGCCGAGCGACAGTTCGGGCTGAAGGGCTCCCGATGTGCCGATGCGTACCATTGTGAGCTGACGGTGCTTGTCGCGCACTTCGCGGGTCTTGAAGTCGATATTTGCGAGGGCGTCGAGCTCAGTCACAACTATATCAATATTGTCAGGGCCGATGCCGTGGCTGATACACATGATAGGTTTGCCCTTGTATGTGCCGCCGATAGTATGAAATTCGCGTGATGATACCTCGAAGGTTCGTGTGTCGAAGAACGAAGCCACCATATCCACTCTGGCAGGGTCGCCGACCATGATTATACGGTCGGTAAGCTGCTCGGGAAGCAGGTGCAGGTGGAAAATTGTGCCGTCGGGATTAATGATGAGTTCCGACTCCGGTATTATTTTTTTAGTCATGAATGTGTGGTATTATGTTAGTGTTTGTAAGGTTAACAATTGAGAAGGGAATATTGTCAGCGATTAGTGGCCGGAAGTGCATATTTTCCTCCCGGAAGCGCCACTATGAAATCTTCAAGCTCCATTTTGAAAAGCAGAGCCGTGAGGCGCGAATACGGCATTGAAAGACCTACGCACAGGTCGTTGACGGTCATGTCGGGCTTCTCTCTGAGGGCATCGAGCACGGGCACATACGCCTCGGGGATATCGAACGTAAGCACCTTCTGCTCACCCGCTTTGGGGCGTGCCGTCCAGTTCATCAGCGAAATCACGTCGGAGGCATCGCGCACCATAGCAGCCGCTCCCGAGGCTATAAGTTCATTGCAACCGCGGCTGTAGGTATCTCCTACACGTCCCGGAAGAGCCATCACCTCGCGATTGTATGCACCGGCAAGACGAGCCGTAGCCATAGCACCCCCTTTCATATCGCTCTCTATCACGATAGTCACATCGGCAAGGCCGGCAACTATTCGGTTGCGCGCGAGGAAATTCCCACGGTGAATCTGCTGCCATGAGCAATATTCTGTGGCGATAAAGCCGCCTTCGGCAATAATACGACGCGCGTCATTGCGGTGGTCGGCAGGATATATTGTGTTGAGTCCGTGCGCGAGTATCGCCGCTGTAGGCACACCCTCGGTCATTGCTGCGCGGTGTGAGCAGATATCCACTCCATAGGCGAGACCGCTTACTATCAGCAGACCGTCGAGGCTTTCGGCAAGGTCGTGCACAAGTCGCTTGGTGAAATCAGCGCCGTAAGGTGTACAATGCCGAGTGCCGACTATAGCTACGGAATGGGGCTCCGATGCTGCCGAAATATTTCCCGACACGAAAAGCATGGCGGGACCGTCGGCACACTCTTTGAGACGCGCGGGAAACTCCGGCTCATTGCAAAAAACGGCGCCGATATTTTTCGAGCGCACAAATTCGGCCTCTACACGGGCCTTATCAAGAGCCTCGCTACGGCGTGCATCATCGAAATATTTGCGGTCGACACCGCTTAGAGCGGCAAGTCGGGAGCCTGACAAGGTGAAAAATTCTTCGGGAGTAAGTCCGAGCGATGCAAACTGTTCCGCAGTATCTATAGTGATATTGCGGTAAGCTGCCATTGCAATTCTATATGTCAGCGCGTCAGTCTCCGTCATGATGTTATCAGTTGAGATAATCCTTGAAAGCCTCGGCAAGCTCGTCGCCGCGTGAAACACGTCCGTTTCTGAATGATGCTATCTCCACTACAGCCTTGGCCACGGCGTCACCCTCGGGTGTATAGATATCCTGTATAAATTCGAAGACGGGCCCGCGGCGCTTAAGCGCGAGCTTGCTCACCATTGACGAGCCGAGACCGAGAGGACGGATGTAGCGCACGGTGATGCATCTCACCACGGGGTCGAGACCGCGCTCGTGCATCTCTCGGAAAGTCAGTCCGGCCTGTTCACAAAATTCATGGCGCGTATGCTCGAAATAGTGAAGATAGTTGGCATTGTTCACGATTCCTTCGGCATCCACCTCATAGTCGCGTACCTTGATAGGTAACTCAAATATATATTTTACTGCTGTATCCATAAATCATTGCAAATATAGTGATTTTTACAGTTGATACAATTTCTATCTTCAAAAAAACTACTCCCCTATATCTAAAAAAGGCGGCCCGACAAAATTGCCGGGCCGCCCTGAGTATGGAATTCAAAAGCGAATTTACTGGAGCTTGAAGGTGACGGGGAGAGTGTAAGTAACCTTAACGGGCTGACCGTTGTTACGGCCGGGAACCCACTTGGGCATAGCCTTTACAACTCGTACGGCTTCCTTATCGAGAGCCGGGTGACGAGGACGGACAACCTTCACGTTAGTGATAGAACCGTCTTTGCCAACCACGAATTCAACAACTACGCGGCCTGAGATACCTTCTTCAGAAGCAGCCGAAGGATAAACGATGTTATCGCTGAGCCACTTGTACATGGCAGCTTCGCCGCCTGCGAATTCAGGTTTCTGTTCAACCATTGCGATGTTGACAGGCTGTTCGTCTTCTACCTTGGGAGCGGCGATAACCTCTTCCTTGATAGCGATTTTGTTAAGGTCATTAGTACCTTCAGTGATGTCTACCGCACCTACGGCAGCTTCATTTTCGAGTACGTCTTCCTGGTTCTTGACCTGCTTGTCTTCTTCGATTTTTTCGTCTTCGACGATAAGAAGGTCAGTCACCTGCTGCTGGTTAGCTACTTCTTCGGGAGCGATGATTTCCTCAGGTTCGGGCATCTTGAATTCTTCAACCTGCTCTTCTTCCTCGGGCTCTTCTTCAGCCTCGAATGTAGCGATTTCCTGTTCTGTCGATGTCACCACCTGTTCTTCTTCGGGTTTGTCGAAAACACCGCTTACAGAGAGAATCAGGAGTACGAGCACTACAGCGAGGGCAATGAGAACCCAAACTATAGCTTTGGTGTGGCGCTTTACAGAGGATTCGCGGAGCTTATAAGCACCGAAGTCCTTGTTTTTACCCTCGAATACTATGTCGCGCCACTCTTTTGAGGTAAGATCTACGTCTTTTGCCATTGCAGTAATGTATTAAGAGTTAGCATTAGCCTCAGCAGATGCTGCAGCGGGAGCTGCCTGTGCCTTGGCGCGTACAGTAGGACGGATAATAGTTTCGCCGTTTGCCTGCTCGAAGTGACGCAGGAGCAAGGTGTCGGTGTGGGTAGGAAGCTCGATGCTGTAACGTGAAATCTGGTTGATGTTCATTTCGTCGATAGCATTGATAAGTCCCTCGTAAGTAGTGTTGGGACCGGGCTTGATAACCACAACAGGACGTGTCTTGAGTGAGTCCGAAGCATTTTTCTTAGCCAGCTTGTCAAACTCCTCTTTAGAGATTTCTTTGTTCTTCCACTGGTTTTTGAGCTGCTCGTACTCTTTCATTACCTGTTCGTTCTTGCTGCGGAGGATCTTGCGGATACCCTGAGCTTCGTGGTTCACGTTACCGATGAACTGCTCTTTGCGGAGATATCCGGAAGTAGAGAACGTAGTATCGGCGATACCTTCATAATAATAGATATTGTGAACGGTCTTGCCGGTCTCGGCATCGGTAGCGGGCTTGTCGCCGTTGTACTCGGTGTCGAGAATCAGTGTGATAGCTTCCGACTGCTTGGCCTGGCTCTGCTGCTCTTTCTTCACATCCTCATTGGTAGGGAGGACAATCTGAAGAGTCTGCGACTTGATCATAGTCGTACAGAGCATGAAGAAGGTGATCAGAAGCATGTTCATGTCAACCATGGGAGTAAAGTCCACATGGATAGACATCTTTTTCTGGGCGCCTTTTTTCTTTTTGCCGCCACCAGAATTCTGTTCTATTTGTGCCATATCAGTGAGACTTTACTTTAGTTACCAGGTTCATTTTCAGATTTCAGAGCTGTCATGAGGCTGAACTTGTTCAGCTTCATGGTCTGGAGGTTGTCGAATACCAGCTGCACGGTGGTGAAGGGGGTATCCTTGTCTGCCTTGATAGCAATACCCTGACCTTTACGCATAAGTGCAGTATAAAGGTTTGAGAGCTGAGAGCGTTCTTCGGCAGAGAGACCTTCCGACTGTTCGTTGTTGATGCGCTGAGCAACATTATAGATAGCCTTGAGCCATACCTGGAAGTCGTTCAGGTGCTGGTCGCGGTTCTTGTTGCCGTCGATGGGTATACCGACCTTAGGATTGGTCATGTCGCCCAGGAACTTGTCGCGTTCAGTAACAGACATCGAGAGGACTTCGGGAAGTTCCGAGAAAGGAACACCAATCATGTTGGTGGTGCGGAATGCATCTTTCTGGGCTTCGTTGAGAGTGATGCGGTTGTTCTTGTGCTGCTCATTGTACACCGCAATAGCTTCGTCGAGCATCATGCCGCGAATTTTTTCGCTGGACAGGGTCGAGTCGGCATCGCCGGTGAACGAGATGAAGAGTTTACCTTCTGCAATTTCGGGATTGTCAAGCTTGCCTGACTTGTCGGCAGACGAAACGAGGACAGTCACGAGGTTGTTCATCGGCACTTTTTCTTCGGAAACCGAAGAAGGAGTGTAGACGATCGTGGGCTCCTTCTGCAGGAAGGTAGAAGTCAACATGAAGAAAGTAAGCAAAAGAACAGTCACGTCACTCATCGCAGTCATGTCGATGAGAGTACTTTTCCTTTTGATTTTTACTTTTCCCATATTTACCTGTTGTTATTATTTGGTTTATTAACGGATAAACAGGGGATTAGTGTGTAGCGGCAAATGTTTGCACGATAGAGAAACCGATTTCGTCGATAGCGTAGGTGAGGTTATCGATCTTGTTGGTGTAGTAGTTGTAGAAGATTACAGCGAATGCACCGGTTGCGATACCGAAGGCGGTGTTGATAAGTGCCTCAGAGATACCGGTCGAAAGTTCGGTTGAGTCAGGAGCACCGGACTGAGAAAGAGCCTGGAATGATTTGATCATACCGATTACAGTACCGAGAAGACCGACGAGAGTACCGAGGGTAGTCATGGTAGCGATAATGGGCAGGTTCTGCTGGAGGGTAGGCATTTCGAGAGCGGTTGCTTCTTCTACCTGCTTCTGGAGGTTAGCGATTTTCTGCTCTTTGGTGAGAACGGTGTTCTTGTCCATTTCCTCGTAGCGGATGAGGGCAGAGTCAACAACTGCTGCTACAGAACCCTGCTGCTTTGCGCAGAGAGCACGAGCGCCGGCGATGTCCTTGTTTTCGAGGCATTTCTTAACGGCTGCAACGAAGTTTGCGATGTTGCCTTTACCTTTAGCAGCAGAGAGAGCGATACCGCGTTCTACTGCAAGCACGATTACAGTGAGGAAGAGAGTCTGGAGAATAGGCACGATGATACCACCTTTGTAGATAGTGCCCCAGAGGTTCTGAGGATGACCATCTTCGTCGAAGTGCATGTCGTTACCGAACCAGAAGATGAAGAGACATACTGCGATGCACAGGCAGATTACGATTACCCACGCGGCATTCTTGATACCGGGAGCGTTCTTCTTGCTGCTGGGCTGAGCAGCTTTGGGCTTTTGAGCTTCCATAGTTTTGTTTAAAATGTACTGATAATAAGATTAATGTATTAGTTGATTAATATTTTTCTTTTCTCTGTTTTATGTTGAGCGATTGGTCGACAGACGCTGGTTAGATTAAGGATTCTGTGTCAATTAATACCGGTATTAATTAAGGGGGCACCTTAATCGACGCCTATTTACACGCAAAATTAAGGAGTTGTTTCCAACTTTACAAATATTTCGGGATATTTTTTAATATCGCCTTGCATCCGTTAATCCTTTTTTTGACTTACCAACTACGGTTTACGTTAAGTATTGTTATTCATATTTAATTTATGAAAACAATTTACTCCATTACACGTGAGTAGGTCTTGCGTCCCTTCAGATAGTAGGATGTAAGAATGTCCACTTTCGACTGCCTGTCCTTCCCGATAAGATTTTCTGTGGGGAAAGAAGTGTATGCTTTTAGCATCTTCGCAAAATCGCGGTGGGCTTTCAGCACGGCTTCTGCATTGACAAAGTCGAATGTCAACACAAACTTCGCCCACGCCACGGTGTCGAGCAGACGGCGCCGGAAAAGGAAGCCCTTGCGGACTCCGTCGGGCAGGTTCTTGTGCAGCATCAGGAGATTGTTACGGAAATTAAGGTATGTCTTTCGGGGATTGTCTGCCGGAAGCGACCCTCCGCCGAGATGATATACCACCGACGCGGGCACGGCAGCGAGGCTATAACCGGCCAGACGTATGCGCCAGCACAGATCTATCTCCTCCATGTGGGCGAAAAATCCTGCATCAAGACCGCCGGCCTCGATATACAGCTGTCGTCTCACCATAAGACACGCACCCGAGGCCCAATGTATCTCCATTGGAGTATCGTACTGCCCGTGGTCCTGCTCGCATGTGGAGAATATTCGGCCACGGCAATAGGGATAACCGTTTTTGTCGATGAAGCCTCCGGCCGCGCCGGCATACTCGAACGACTCTTTATTAAGGTATGCCCTCAACTTGGGCTGACAACCGCCGCAGCGCGGGTGCGACTCCATGTAGTCGTAGAGCGCGCGGTCCCAACCCTCGGTAGTGGCCACGTCGGAGTTGAGCAGAACTACATATTCGTACTCATCGCTCACTGCGGCAATAGCCTTGTTGTAACCTTCGGCAAAGCCGTAGTTGCGGTCAAACTCCATAATCTCCACCTTCGGAGCTTCAGGACTGCGAAGATAGGCCAGCGAACCGTCGGTACTGCCGTTGTCGGCCACAATCACGCGCGAGAGGGTGGCGTCGGTAGTGGCTGTCACCTGCGGCAGATACTCCCTGAGGAGCTTCTCGCCGTTCCAGTTCAGTATTATTACCGCTATTGCAGGGGAAGTTGAACGGGTATTTTCCATCTGTTGTGAGTCCATAGCCAAATTGAAGGATTTCTTAAAATGGTAGTCTGAAGCATTTCGGCATATCGTCGCGTGATATCTCCGTCAGCGACAGTCGAGGGGTCGGCACATATCTCGCGTGTGACTATGCGGTAGTGACCTCGCGAGGTCTTCTCCATGTCCCAGTACACGGCAGCATGTCCCAATCGGCGGCAGAGAGTCTCCGTGCCGCTTATAAAAGCTGTCGGTCGGTTGAGAAACATCAGCGGCACCGTAGGGTCGCCGTGACTCGGTTTCTGATCGCTCATAAAGCCCGTGACGGTATAAACACCCTCGCGGGAGAGCTTGAAAAGGCTGCGGAAGACGGTAGCCTTGGGGAAGGATATTGAGCCGAAGCGCGATCGCACCTTGAGCATAAGCCTGTCGAATACCTCGGAGCGCAGCGGGCGGTACACCTGGCAGAAGTCCACTGCCCTACCCTCGGTATGGTGCATGTGGAGGGTTACCGACGGCGCCCACTCCCAGTTTCCGGCGTGAGAGAAATACACGGTCACGCTACGGCCGGACGCAATATGTCGCTCAATGATATCGAGATTCTCGAATACCATGCGGCGCGACATCTCTTCATCGGAGATATGAAGAAGTTTTACGGTCTCTACTATATAATCGGTGAAGTTGCGGTAGAATTTCCGCGCGATACGCTTCAACTCCTTTTCTTCTTTGTCGGGGAACGATGCCGCAAGATTACGTGCAACGAGGTCGCGACGATAACGTACTATATAATATACGAGCACGAAAAGGAAGTCGGATATCACATAGAGAACGCCGAGTGGCAGGCACGAGAGGAGCGTCAGCATCCCTGAAAGGGTGCGGAAGGCAAATTCTTTCATCATTCCGCCAATGTGGCCGCCACGGTCTCGCCGTCGCTGCCGAGGGTGTCGAGGCGCATTGCCACCAGATTATTATCGTATGCTTCGGGGAGGTCGGTCTCCACACGGAGATAGTTGTCGGTAAATCCTCCGAGCTTCTGTCCGGGACGCGAATGTTCGAGGAGTACGGGACGTGTCTGTCCGAGGAAACGCGAGGCGAAAGCGGCGTGCTTGGCGGCGCTCACCTCGAGCATCTCTGCCGAACGAAGATGTTTGTCGTGCTGTGATACCACATGCTCTATCTGCAGCGCACGTGTGCCGGGACGCTCGGAATATGCAAAGACGTGGAGGTGCGATATGTCGAGACCTTCTATAAATTTCTTTGACGCGCGGAATCTTTCTTCCGTCTCGCCGCGCGCACCCACTATAAGGTCAACTCCGATAAAAGCGTCGGGGAGCACGGTGCGAACGCGTTCTACTTTCGATGCGAAAAGGGCGGTATCGTAGCGGCGGCGCATCAATGCGAGCACTTCGTCGCTACCGCTCTGCAGAGGTATATGGAAGTGGGGCATGAAACGCTTCGACTCTCCCACGAAATCAATCAGAGAGTCGGTGAGCAAGTTGGGCTCAATCGAAGAGATGCGGTAGCGCTCAATACCGTCTACTTCGTCGAGGGCCCGGCAGAGGTCTTCGAAATTGTCATCACGGCCACGACCGAAGTCACCGATGTTCACACCGGTGAGCACTATCTCTTTGCCGCCGGCACGGGCAACTTCCTCGGCCTGCGCCACAATCTGGGCGATACTGCCGGAGCGCGACCTGCCGCGGGCTGCGGGAATGGTGCAATATGTGCACCAGTAGTCGCATCCGTCCTGCACCTTGAGGAAATAGCGTGTGCGGTCGCCCCTTGAGCACGACGGCATGAAGTCGCGCAGGTCTTTGGCAAGAGGCACCGTCACCTTGGCCTGACGGTCTTCAAAATATTTTTTGGCAAGTTCGACGAGCTTGAGCTTGTCGTTGACGCCCGCAACCACACCTACGCCGGCAAGTTCGGCCACTTCCTCAGGCTTGAGCTGAGCATAGCATCCGGTCACGAGTATCAGAGCCTCGGGATAGCGGCGGTTGAACGAGCGTATGGCGCTGCGGCACTTGCGGTCGGCCTCGCCGGTCACGCTGCAGGTGTTCACTACTATAATATCGGGAGTTTCGCCGGCGGATACGGCATTTATACCCTCGCGCGCGAAAGCATCGGCAACGGAGGCGGTTTCTGCAAAATTCAGTTTACAGCCGAAGCTGTGGTAGAGAGCCTTCAGAGGCTTTGTAAAGACAGTATTGTCAATCATTTACTAAATCGGTTTATGATTGAAGCTATAGCGCTGGCATCGTCTGCCGACGTACACGATGATATCGGCAGACTGAGCACGCTCGATGCGAGACGCTCTGCAACGGGCAACTGCAGCGACGCATATCGCTCATAGCAAGGCTGGAGATGCGGCGGGACAGGATAGTGAATATCCGTACCCACTCCATTATCAGTCAGATAGGCGGCAAGTTCATCGCGCTTATCACAAGTTATTACGTATTGATGCCACACGGCACGGTCGGGTGAGTCTACAAGGGGCTTGCTCACGGCAGGATTGCTTATCTCTGCGCTATAAATCGCGGCAAGACGGCGCCGGTGAGCGTTCTCTTCTGCAAGGAACGGCATCTTCGTCCGCAGTATGGCGGCCTGCATGGGGTCGAGACGGCAGTTCAGGCCCTCATATATATTATGATAGCGTCGGTCTGAACCGTAGTTTGCGAGAGCTCTTACGGCAGCCGCGAGTTGGGGGTCGGAAGTCGTCACGGCACCGGCATCGCCGAGTGCTCCGAGATTTTTCGTCGGATAGAAGCTGAATGCGGCAGCGTCGCCGAGCGAGCCCGTACGATACGTTCCGCGTGGCGATGCGTAAGCCGACTCCGCCCCTATCGCCTGGGCGTTGTCTTCCACCACTATCAAGCCGTATTTCGCAGCGACATCGGCAAGAGTCTTGTCGTAGCATGCACGTCCGTAGAGGTGTACGGTGAGTATGGCCTTGACATTTTGGGTAACAGCAGTCTCCAAAAGTTTCGTGTCAAGATTATGCGTATGCTCGTCAGGCTCGACAAAAACGGGAGTGAGCCCGCAGTCGGTCACGGCAAGAATGGAAGCGATATATGTGTTGGCCGGAACTATCACGCCGTCGCCTTTCCTGAGGCGTCCGAGCCGGATATAGGCACGAAATATGAGCCTGAGAGCGTCGAGGCCGTTGCTAACGCCCACGGCATATTCGCTCTGCGAGAGTTCGGCGAGTGCCTTCTCAAACTCCGCCACCTCGGTGCCGCCGATATATCTGCCGGAGTCTACCACCCTGCAGGCCGCCTCCTTAATTATATCGGCATAAGGCGCATTGAGTTTTCCGAGATCAAGGAAAGGATATCGCATATCAGTCTTCTACTCCGTAAGTTTTCAGAAATATATCCATATCGCGGATATAGTCGCTCTCCGAATACTTGTTCGACGCAAGCACCATACACACAGAGCCTGACGAAAAGTCGTCCATTGTCCGCCAGTAACCCGGCGGAATATAAAGAGCCTGATACGGACGGTTGAGCACAAAGTGCTGCCACGAACGGCCGTCAAAAAGGTTTACCTTGAAACTTCCGGAAGTGGCTATGAGCAATTCCCCACCTTCTTTATGCGCATGTCCGCCACGGACTTCTCCGGCAGGCACGTCGTAGGTCCAGAAGACGCGCTCGATTGTAAACGAGAGTTCTTGATCGCCATTCTGAATAAAAGTGAGATTTCCCCGCGGGTCGTAGATACGGGGCAATTCTACCATAAACGGTTTCTTAACCTTTTCCATTGGCAAGTTTCTTTAGGTATTGTCCATAATGAGTACCAAGCATATCATCGGCAAGCTCCGACAGCTTCTCGGCACTTATGAATCCTCGGCGGTACGCAACCTCCTCGAGGGCAGCCACAAGCAGTCCCTGACGCTTCTGGATAGCCTCGATAAAAGCCGACGCCTCCATAAGCGAATCAATAGTGCCGGTATCGAGCCACGCGAATCCGCGGCCGAAAGGCTGCACGCGCAGGAGTCCTGCATTCATATATGCTTCGTTCACAGAGGTTATCTCAAGCTCGCCGCGGGCCGAAGGCTTCACGGCACCGGCCACGTCGGCAGCGCCTGCAGGATAGAAGTACAGGCCCACTACGGCGAGGTCGCTTTCGGGCTCGGAGGGTTTTTCTACTATCGACACGGGGAAGCCCTGCTCGTCGAGCGTCACCACACCGTAGCGGCGCGGGTCGTCTACGGGATAGCCGAATATTGTAGCCACACCCTTCTCTGCGTCGGCGCAGGCCTGCTGCAGCATGGGGGTAAATCCTTGTCCGTAGAATATATTATCGCCGAGCACGAGGCACACTGCATCCTCGCCCACAAAATCGCGACCGATAGTGAGTGCCTGCGCCAATCCTTCGGGACGGGGCTGCTCAGCGTATTCAATTCTTATGCCGTATCGCGATCCGTCGCCGAGAAGTCGCTCGAAAAGCGGCAGGTCGGCGGGAGTCGATATAAGCAGTATATCTCTGATACCGGCAAGCATAAGCACCGACAGCGGATAGTATATCATCGGCTTGTCGTACACAGGCACGAGCTGCTTGGATATGCCGCGCGTTATCGGGTAGAGACGAGAGCCGGATCCGCCGGCAAGTATTATTCCTTTCATAGTCAGCGGTTGGCGTACATCTTATTATAATATTCTCTGTATGAACCGTCTACGATATCCGACAACCATTTACGGTTGGCAAGATACCAGCGCACGGTAGCACGGAGTCCGTCGTCAAACGTTACCTCCGGGCGCCAGCCGAGCTCACGCACCGACTTCGAAGCGTCGATTGCATAGCGGAGGTCGTGGCCCGGACGGTCTCCGACATATGTTATCAGCGAATCGTCCACACCCGAATTATCCTCGAGTTCCTCTGCCACAATGGCTATGAGCCTATGCACGAGGTCGATATTGAGGCGCTCGTTATATCCGCCGAAGTTATACACTTCACCGGCGACACCCTTACGCGCTGCAGCGAGCACTCCGCGGGCGTGATCGTCGACAAAAATCCAGTCGCGCACATTCAGGCCGCGTCCGTACACGGGCAGTGGTTTACGCTCGACTATATTGTTTATCATCAGCGGAATAAGCTTCTCGGGATACTGATAGGGGCCGTAATTATTGCTGCAACGTGTCACGGTCACGGGCAGTCCGAAAGAGTGACCGTAGGCGAGCACCATAAGGTCGGCCGACGCCTTCGACGCCGAGTAGGGCGACGACGGGCATAGCGGCGACTCCTCCGAGAAATATGCCGTTCCATAGGTCACGCCGGCTTCATCGCGTCCGAGCATCTCACGTGTGGCAGGGTCAAGCGCCTTGCCTTCAGGGATATCGAGAGCCAACTGTCCGTAGACTTCGTCGGTACTTACCTGCACGAATTTGCGGAGCGTAGTTTCTTTTCCTGCCGCCAGCTGCTCACGGCGCTGAGCCAGAGCGCAGTCGAGCAGGCACAGAGTGCCTTCGACATTCGTACGCACAAAGGGGCGTGAATCCACCAGACTGCGGTCGACATGTGTTTCAGCCGCAAAATTCACTATATAGTCGGGGGTATATTCGGCAAGAAGCTTTTCAACCAGGGCTTTATCGCCGATTTCGCCACGCACGAAGGTTACTTTACCCAACTCAATCTCTTCGGAGAGTGACGACAGGTTGCCGCAATAAGTCAGGGCATCAAGAACTACTATACGCACCGAAGGCTCCTCCCGCAGGAGAAGCTTCACGAAGTTTACGCCGATAAAGCCTGCGGCACCGGTGACAAGAAATGTTTCTTTCATCACTTACCTTCCTCTTCAGTTTGCGGGAGATTGGCGAGCTGGTCGCGGGCGGTGGCGAGCATGCGCTCGTACTTCTCGCGGTGCAGCGACGCAAGGCGCTGAGCCTGTAGAGCTTTGCTATATGAATAGCAGTCGGCGAGCTGGGTGCGCATCTTGTCGTCAACTTTCACGTTTACGCTGCCCTTCGAACCCTTGAGCACCAGTTTGGAAGTGCCGGGATGCTCGGTGAGCCACTCCCCTACTCCCTCGATTTCCTCGGGGTTGAACGATGCAGATTCCGAGCCCTCGACCTTGATAACTCTCACGGGGGAAATCTCGGAAGATGATATCGAGGTAGCGCCGTCGACAAATTCTATTGCATTGAGGCCTATAGTCTTGCCCTGCACATTTGCCACGATATAGAAAAAGCCTTTCTCCGATACGCGCGGTTGGATGCCGGTTGCCGTCATAACTTTCTCGGCAGCGCCTTTGGGTATGAAATATCCTTCGAGACCCACGCTGCTGTCTACGTGTCTGAACTTGGCATCCCACTCTTCACGCGAGATAGTAGATGAGGCAAGGGCTGCGTCGGCCGCCTGAATACTGTCTATGGCAATTCCCTCCATAGCCTGGGCACGCAGGCGCAGAGCCTTGCGACGAAGCTCGGTCTGAGCGGGATAGCGGGCATTGAGAGTATCGAGCAGGGTGATAGCACCCGCGAAATTTCGGTTTTCGATAGCGGCATCGGCCTCCGACACGAGGCGGGTGGCACCGTCGCGCTCCTTGTCGGAGCACGAAGCCAGCGAAAGCAGGATGAGGCCGGCGGCGAGGAGTCGTTTACTTGTTGCGATGAACATTCTTAACACCTTTTACTGTTGCGATTTTCTTGATGAGCTGGTCAAGAGCCGCCGTGTCGGAAACGCCGACAACGAGCACGCCCTGGAAGAGCCCGTCGTTTGAATCTATTGATATACTCCGCAAAGATACGGATTTTTCTTTATTTATAATAGAGGTAATATTCGTTACGATACCGATATCGTCGCGGCCGAGCACCTTGATTGCAGCAGGGAACTCGCTGCCCTTATTGCCGCTCCAGCGAGTGCGTATCAGTCGGTAGGGATAGCGCTCGCGTATATTGGCCGCGTTCGGGCAGTCGTGGCGGTGAATCTTGATTACGCCCTCCGACGATATGAAGCCGAACACGTCGTCGCCGTAGATAGGATTGCAGCACTTGGCAAGTTTATAGTTGATACCCTTGATGTTATCGCCGATAACCACCACATCCGAGCTGCCGGCATCCGCCGCCACTTCTTCCTCGGAAGGTTGCAGCATATAGGAGGACGCCGATATCTTTTCGCCCGAGTCGTCGCCCTTGCCGTTATGGCGTGCGAGGGCTTCTATGTAGTTGTCCACCACATCGTTCACCTCAAGCTCGCCGCTTCCGAGAGCACTGAAGAAAGCTATCGCATTCTTATAGCCCATACGGGTGACAGTACGCGATATATTGGCCTCGTCGTACTCAATTTTGCGGTTCTTGAACCGGCGCTGCAACAACTCCTTGCCCACATCGGCGCTCTTGTTCTCGTTCTCCTTGAGCACGGCGCGGATTTTGTTTCGCGCCTTCGACGTCACTACTATCGAAAGCCAGTCGCGGTTGGGCTCCTGCTGCGGCGAAGTAAGAATCTCCACAGTATCGCCGCTTGCAAGGCGGTAATTAATCTTGCGGTTACGACCGTTCACACGACCTCCGACGCATCGCTCGCCCACCTTAGTGTGGATATTGAAGGCAAAGTCGAGCACAGTGGCACCCTGCGGAAGTTTATAGAGGTCGCCGCGTGGAGTGAACACAAACACTTCGTGGGCATACACATCCATCTTGAAGTTGCGCATCAACTCCATAGGCCCCGTATGCGCCGCCTCGAGGATATCGCGCACATTGGCCATCCAGGCATCAAGATTGTTCTCGCTCTTGATACCCTTGTATTTCCAGTGGGCGGCAAGACCTTTCTCGGCAATGGCGTCCATGCGGCGCGTACGAATCTGCACCTCAACCCACTTCTCCTCAGGGCCATACACCGTTATATGCAGACTCTCGTAGCCGTTGCTCTTTGGTATACTCAGCCAGTCCTTGAGGCGTCCGGGATTGGGGCGGTACATATCGGTGACTATCGAGTACGCGAGCCAGCACTCGGGCTTCTCGCGCTCGGGCGGACAATCAATCACAACACGGATAGCGAAGAGGTCGTAGATATCCTCCACGGTATTGTGCTGCTTCTTCATCTTGTTCCAGATAGAATATATCGACTTCGTGCGGCCCTTGATTTCAAATTTCAGCCCCTCGGCTTCGAGTTTTTCCTTGACGGGAGCGATAAACTCGGCAATATATTTGTCGCGCTTAGCCTTGGTCTCGTTCAGTTCGCGGGCGATGCGGGTGTACATCTCACGGTTGCTGTACTTGAGCGACATATCTTCGAGTTCGCTCTTGATAGCATACAGGCCGAGGCGGTGAGCGAGAGGAGCATAGAGATAGTTCACCTCGTAGGCCGTCTCCTTCACAAGATTTTCGTTAGGATGATGATTGATAGCGCGCATCAGAGCGAGGCGGTTCACTATCATTATGATTATCACCCTTATATCTTCGGCAAACGTAAGCAGAAGTTTACGGAAGTTGTCGCTCTCCACCGACGCGCTGCGGCTATACAGCCCCGCGACCTTGGAAATACCGCGGACGAGGGTGGCAACATCGTCGCCCCAACGATGCGAAATTTCTTCTTCGGGCAAGGTCTCAGTACCGCTGATCGGTGAAAGGAGAACGGCCAGCACCATATTGGGGTCGGGGTCGACACTGCTGCACAATGCTTCGGCAACCCTCATCGACTGCAAAACAGGATTGAACCCGAAGCGGTCGCGGTGGAGTACTCCAGCTCGGGCGGCCTCTCCGAGGGCCCGGCGCACACTCCGGCGAGCCTCGAAATCTATCGATGCTCCGAGCATTCCGAGCAGACTGCGATGCAACGAACGTACCTCGCTGCGCTCTTCGGCTTTGAAAAAATTGTCTTCCATACTACATGTAACGTTTTTTCATTGTCCTTCGTGTACAAAGGTACGTAAAATTTCCATACCTCAAAAATCAAGCCCCGATTCTTCGCGAGTCGGGGCTTGCATTATTGAAAAAAGTTAGTCTTTACTGCTAATAATATCTTGTTCTGTGATTAAGACAACATACATCTGCGAAGGTTTAACGGCGCCTTTCATGTTTAACACCCTTTAACCTTAGCCACTCTGTAGCCGTCGGCTGTGAGCATCCCCTCCTCCACTTTCAGGCGTATGCGCTCCACCACCTTATCGTAGTGACGCGGATAGTGCGGGCGCAGCGAGGTGACATCCAGCCACTCGCAGGGAGCGATCAATTCAAAGAACTCCTCAAGCCTCTCGTCGAAGGCCGCAGCGTCGAACTCCACCACCTTTCGTCTGCGTCCGCGGCACACATCGCACGTACCGCAGTCGCCGGCATCCGCTTCGCCGAAGTATCGGAGCATCCCGGCCACGCGGCAATTGTCGTCGTCAAACATAAAGTCGGTCATCGCCCGCACCTGGCGCTCCATAGCCTCGCGCCTGTCTTCGTACGCCGAGCGCGGTATGAGCAATCTCTCGCCCGGCACACGGTTGGCTGTGAAATATATAAAAGGAGTGCTCCGGCGCGGGATAAACGCAATCATCCCCTCGTGCCTCCATATCTTCAGCTGCTCGTAGATATCATCTTCTTTCAGACCCGTATCGCGGGCTATATACGAAAGATTCACCGGCACAAGGTCGATGAACAGTCCCGTGAAGTTACGCAGAAGATAGTTGATAAGAGTCTCCTCATCTTCCGTAAACTCAATGTTATAGAGCTCGGAGCGTGTAAATTTTATCATCAGACGCGCCTCGATATCCACCGCCTCTGAAAACTCAAAATACCCGGCGCGTTGCAGTATCGAGATTGCGCTCATCACCTGCTCGGGCGGCATCTTGTAGCGCACACACATCTTAGCAGGATCAAAGTCGAATATCGCACCGAATCCCTCGCCCATAGGCAACGAGAGGAAGCGGCAAATCTCATCGTAAGTGTGCCGCACAAAGTCTTTTTCGGGGAAAGCGTTTGCAAGGCGTCGCGCCAGCGTAGCCTTGTCGCGTCCGCTCACAAGCAGCACGGCAAGCGAAGGAAGCCCGTCACGCCCCGCACGCCCCGCCTCCTGATAGTACTCCTCAAGCGATGTCGGAGGGTCGTAGTGCACCACCAGACGCACGTCGGGCTTGTCGATACCCATACCGAATGCCGTGGTAGCCACCATTATACGCACTTTGCCCGAGTTCCATTCATCCTGGCGCTCATACTTTTCGTGCGTCTCGAGGGCGGCATGATAGAAGAGAGCGGGAAATCCTTCGGCGGAGAGGACGGGTGCAAGCTCGGCGGCACGTTTGCGGCTGCGGGTATAGATAATTGCAGGCCCTTCGGTACCGCGAAGCACTTCAAGCAGTTTACCGAATTTATCTTCGGTATGCCGTACCAAAAACGAAATATTTTTTCTCGTGAAACTCAGCGAAAAACGCTGTGGCGCTTTCATTTCGAGCCGCACTGCAATATCATCAACAACCTCGGGAGTCGCCGAAGCCGTCAGTGCAAGCACGGGAGCCTTGGGGAAAGCCTCGCGGAGAGCCGTCAGACGCAGATACGACGGACGGAAATCATAGCCCCACTGCGATATACAGTGAGCTTCATCTATCACTATCAGCGAGATATCCCAGTTGGCAATCCTTCGCAGGAAGTTATCGCCCGCGGCCCTCTCGGGAGCCACATAGAGCAACTTCGACCGCCCCTGCATACAGCGCTCGAGGGCGTAATCCGACTCCGTCTTAGTCATGCCCGAGTGCAGGCACGACGCATGCAGACCGCGGCGCCGCAGATTGTCTATCTGGTCCTTCATCAGCGAGATAAGGGGCGTAACCACTATAGTCACACCCGGCAGCATCAGCGCCGGCACCTGGAAGGTTATCGACTTACCGCCACCCGTCGGCAGCAGACCTATAGTATCGTGCCCGTCGAGCACCGACCGCACAATCTCCTCCTGCATGGGGCGGAACGCCGTATAGCCCCAGTACCGCTCAAGCACCTCGTGCGGAGAGGCCGGCGACTCTTCTTCCATGCACTCGAAATCATCGTCGTCATCGAAGCCGTACCAGCCGTAAGGTACGCCGTCGGAGCTCATACCTCGGCTGTACGTATCTGCTTCACCATAAGTTGCAGAGGCGAGGACGCATTCTGGTGCTTGTTCTCCTCTATCGTGTAGCAGATGTTGAATGGTTTGCCTGAGTGTATGTGTTCGAAATACTGAGCCATATTGAAGGCAATACCGTTTATCACGCGACCCGACGTATCGTCCACGAGTTCAAGCTTGATATGCTCGAGGTTGCGGCCTACAAGGCGGCTCGTGCCGAAATCCTTTACTCTGCGCGTGCAGAAGGTCGGCATGCGGTTGCCGGGGCCGAAGGGGGTGAAAAGTCGGAGCGTGGACACAAACTCGGGCGTAATCTCGGAGAACGAGAGGAACGCGTCTATATCTATCTGAGGGGTAAGCTGTTCGGGCAGGATATTGGCAGCCACATACTCCTCGAAGCGTCGTGTGAATTCGGGAATATTCTCCTCGCGGAGCGACAGACCTACGGCATAGGTATGGCCGCCGAAATTCTCAAGCAGGTCGCGGGTCGACTCCACAGCCTTGTAGATATCGAAGCCCTGCACGGAGCGCGACGAACCGGTAGCCAGACCGTTGGATAGTGTCAGCACCACCGACGGCTTATAGTAAAGCTCGGTAAGGCGCGAAGCCACGATTCCGATTATACCCTTGTGCCAGTCTTTATTATAGATTACTATCGACTTCTTGGGCGAGTGCATCTCGCCGCGTTCTTCAAGGATAGCGTTTGCCTCCTCGGTGATGCGCTTGTCGAGCTCCTTGCGGTCTTTATTGTACTGGTCAATCTCGAGCGAACGGCGCGCCGCCTCCTTGGAGTCGCGGGCCACGAGAAGCTCTACGGCCTCGCTTCCGCTCTGCATACGTCCCGACGCGTTGATGCGCGGTCCGATTTTGAACACTATATCGTTGATAGTTATCTCCTTGCCGCCGAGTCCGCATGTACGTATTATAGCTCGCAGACCCATGTTCGGGTTGGAGTTGAGTCGCTTCAGACCCATACACGCCAGCACACGGTTTTCATCCACCATAGGCACGATATCGGCG
This sequence comes from Bacteroidales bacterium, assembly GCA_014800815.1. Lineage (GTDB taxonomy): Bacteria > Bacteroidota > Bacteroidia > Bacteroidales > Muribaculaceae > CAG-873. The sequence goes on from JAAVFI010000039.1 coordinate 31,204, forward strand.
GCGATACTCACGGCCACGAGGTCGAGCATACACTCGAGTTCGGCCGTTGCTATACCGTTGCTTATCGAGAAAGCCTGCATGAACTTGTAGCCTACGCCGCAGCCCGACAGGTGCGGGCAGGGGTATGTCGAGCCCTCGAGCTTCGGATTGAGGATAGCCACGGCGGGCGGAAGCTCCGCATCGGGCATGTGGTGGTCGCAGATTATAAAGTCGATACCCTTGGTAGCCGCATATTCAATCTCGGCGTTGGCCTTGATACCGCAGTCGAGTATTATCACAAGTTTCACCCCTTGGTCGGCAAGGTCGTCGATTATCTTGTGCGATATACCGTAGCCCTCCTCATAGCGGGTGGGGATGTAGAAATCAAGCTCGGAGTAGAAGTTCTGCAGATATCTGTAAACGAGAGCGACGGCAGTAGTGCCGTCGACATCATAGTCGCCATAGACCAATATTTTCTCCTTGCTGCCCATTGCACGGTTGAGACGCTCTACGGCCTTATCCATATCAGGCATAAGGAAGGGGTCGTGAAGGTCTCGCAGCGAGGGGTGGAAAAACTTCTCAGCGGCATCTATAGTGGTGATTCCCCGCTGTACAAGCAGGTCGCTCACCGGCGGACAGTTCGCAAACCGTCGTGCCAGCTCCGCGCCCAGGCGCTGTGCCTCAGTGGAGAGTGTGGGAAAGTTCCATTTTCTTGTCATATTGCCGTTCTTCTTTTAGACCGCAAATTTAATAAATTTCCGCGACAACGACAAGAGATTTCCGGGCCTAACGGCACCGTTAACATATATTTATTCCTCGATTCCGAGAGCGCGGTCAATGGCACTTTCCACCATTGCGCCGAGCACGGCTCCGGCAAATGCCGCAAACCAGCCGGGATTATCCTCATCGGGAGCCTCATACCTCGCAGGACGCTTGCGTCCGGCCGGCACGGTACCGCTCAGGGCATACTCCATATCGGAGGCAAGATGAGCCGCCCACACCGCTTCCGAGATTTCGGCTATAAGAGCCTCTGCTTCTGCAGCGCTGCCCTCGCGGTCGGCGAGGAAAACGGCTATCGAATAGAAGCCGAACGAACCGTCGGCACGCGGGTAGAATACAAAGCCGGCGTCGTTGATATTGCCCGTGTGGCCGGTGGCATTGAAGCCCGTGCCGGTTTTATGCAGGACGGTAGCTTTACCCTCGGGAAATCCGGCGAGCAGACGCTTGGTGCCGAAGGGTGTGGGGCGAGCCATTATAGCCTGAACTGCAGCCGAATTGGGGTCGAAACAGAAATAATCGAACATCAGCGTTGCCGCATCGGCAGGCGTAGCATTGTTGAACGTACACCGAGTTGTGTCGCCGTGCATCTCGTCCTCGGTATACCTGAGCGCGAAGTCACGGGCGCGCGACACGGCACGCACAACGCTGTCGAGTTTCGCAGGACTGCCATAGCGGTCAAAGAGGATGTCGGCGGCATTATTGTCGCTCATCTGCAGCGAGTAGTCAAGCAGGAAAGCGGGAGTCACCGTAATTCCGCCCTCGGGGTATCGCGCCCGAAGCGGGCTCCACGTACCTGCCTTGAGGTCGGAAGCCGTCACGTGCACACTATCGTCGAGCACTCTTTCGCCGAGAATATGCGACAGTGCCACAGCCTGATAGAATTTCATCACGCTCTCGAGCGAGAACCGTTTATCGGCATTCACGCCCACGGTATCGCCGTCGGCAAGCACCACGGCAACGCCTATTGTCGGGTCTGCGCTATACGGTTCGAGAGCCTTACGCACCCGCGACGCCGTATCGGCCGACGCGCCGAGTATCGACATCACACTCAGGAGTATGGAAAGAAATAAACGGTTCATAGTCACGTGCTATTAATGATAGACAACAAAATTACAAAATAATTTCGTAAATTTGCATCTTGTGAACACTATCGAACAAGAAACCGAACAGAAAGCCTACGGCATTCTGCGCCGATTCTACGGCTACAATTCTTTCCGCCCCGGGCAGCTCGAAACTATCAAGGCTGTCGCTTCGGGGCGCGATGCTGTAGTACTCCTGCCTACGGGTGGCGGCAAGTCCATCTGTTTCCAGATTCCCGCCCTCCTCAACGATCAAGGAGTCGCCATAGTCATCTCACCACTGATTGCTCTCATGCAGGACCAGACGCAGGCCCTCGTAGCCAACGGTATACCTGCCGCAGCAATTCACTCCAATCAGGACGAGGCATACAACCGCTCGGTAATGGATGCGGCGTTTGCCGGAAAAATCAAACTCCTCTACACCTCCCCGGAGCGGCTACTGCTCGAATTCGACCGTTTCAAGCGTCTGCGCATAAGCCTTTTCGCTATCGACGAGGCTCACTGTATATCGCAGTGGGGACACGATTTCCGCCCCGACTACACCCAGCTCTCCCTCATCAAAGAGTCGCTACCCAACGTCCCCGTAATAGCCCTGACGGCCACCGCCGACAAGCTCACTCGCGACGACATCATCGGCCAGCTGCGTCTCCGCAATCCCTTCTGCCTCCTCGGTTCTTTCGACAGACCCAACATCTCCCTCCGCGCCTACAGCAACCCCGGCATGAAGCCGCGCATCCAGTTCATTGCAGGGCTCGCACGCAAATATCCGCAGGACTCGGGCATAGCCTACAGCATATCGCGCGACGGCGCCGAGCGCACCTGCAACGCCCTGACAGCCTTAGGTATCCGTGCAGTTTGCTACCACGCAGGTATGTCGTCGGAGGCACGTTCACGCTCCATGCGAGCCTTCCTCGAAGGGTCGGCGCAGGTAGTTTGCGCAACCGTAGCATTCGGCATGGGCATCGACAAGAGCAACATCCGCTGGGTGGTTCACAACAATATGCCCGGCAACATCGAAAGCTACTACCAGGAAATAGGTCGTGCAGGCCGCGACGGTCTACCCGCCGAAGCCGTACTCTTCTACTCATACGCCGACGTCATCACTCAGCGTAAATTCGCAGAAGATTCGGGCCGACAGACCCTCAACATCGAAAAACTCGGACGCATGCAGGCCTTCGCCGAAGCCCGTGTGTGCCGCCGCCGTATCCTCCTGAGCTATTTCAGCGAAGAAAGCACCGACGACTGCGGCAACTGCGATATATGCCGCAACCCGCCCTCCCGCTTCGACGGCACTATCCTCGCCCAGAAAGCCCTGAGCGCCGTAATGCGCACGGGCGGTACGGCAATAGGCGTATTCACGCTCATCAACATACTGCGCGGAATCCGTCGAGCCGACATAGTACGCGAGGGCTATCACAACATACGCACTTTCGGCGTCGGAGCCGACCTCAAGCACGAGGAGTGGACCGACTACATAGGACAGATGATACAGCTCGGAGTATTCGAGATCGCATACAACGACTCCAACCACCTCCGCGTCACCCCCTTCGGCATGCGCATACTCCGTGGCGAAGAAAAACTCACCCTCTCCACCTACGTACCCGCTCAACCGAAAGCCGCCAAAGGCGCTGCTAAAGCACGCCCCGAAGCCCCCGCCGTATCCACCGACCCCGTACAGCAGCTCTTCGAGCAACTCAAAGCCGTGCGCACCGAAGTGGCCCGCCGGGAAAACCTCCTGCCCTACCTCGTATTCAGCGACGCCACCCTCCTCGACATGGCACGCCGACGCCCCTCCTGCCTCCCTGAGTTCCTTGAAGTCAGCGGCGTAGGCGAAAAGAAAGCCGTCCGATTCGGCAAGCAATTCATTGCCGCAGTACGAAAATTCGAAGGCCTCACCCGCACACAAAGCTCGGGCACAAGCCTGCGCGAGACCCTCGTACTGTTCAACGCCGGCGTCAAAGTCGCCGAGATAGCAGAAATCAAAGGCATCAAACCCGCCACAGTCTACGGCCACGTAGCCGAGCTCATCAAGCAAGGACTCATCACCACCTACGGCTCGCTGATATCGCGCAAAGACTTCGAAGACATCATCAATGCCTACCGCAATATCACCGACGACACCCGCCAGCAGTTCTACGACTCCTACCCCAAAGGCCTCATAGGCATAGCACTTGCCATAGCCCGTGCAAAAGGCATGCTGGACTGACACCCAAAATCAGAGGCCGCACCCCCGGGTACAGCCTCCACATTCAGTTATAAAGGTTTAGTAATAGAACGACAAAAAGCGAGCGTTCATCGGTCCAATGATTAGAAGCCGTCAACGCTCGCTTTATAGCTGAACACATCCTCTTGCAACGAATCACTCCGACCTCGACATCACCGCCGCTCTACGCAGCCGCAATATCACTGTCCAAAATAATTCTGCAAGACGGGATGCAGGTATGTTATACTTTATAGCCCGAAGGCTCGGAAGAAGAGCCGTCCCATTTCTTTCAGCCGATAAGCCGAATTGCCGAGGAAATGTAATCTTCCGCAGAACTATCGTCCTGTTTGCGCTGCAAAATTAGCGAAAAAAAGTTACCCTCCCCGATTTTAACACACTTTAACATAAGAAATTTGTAAGCGACTTATCAATACGTCAATTTCCTCTTCGCTGCGGGGTGCCGACGGTAAAGTCAGTCGTGTGCGGGGCAGCTGCCGCTAAGGTGTAGAAGTCCAGACCCTCCATAGTAGGGCCCGAACCTCGATTCTCGGGTGGCGGCTTCTGAGGCGAAGAGACGGGGATGAGGAAAACGGTGGTCATGGGAGCGGCCTTCGCAGGCAGGTCTTCCATGGCCTTTCGGCGATATGCTCGGTATGCGCTGATAGAGATGTCGCGCTCTACGCAGCCGCAATATCACTGTCCAAAATAATTCTGCAAGACGGGATGCAGGTATGTTATACTTTATAGCCCGA
>JAAVFI010000040.1 GCA_014800815.1 Bacteroidales bacterium
CCTGCGCTTTCTTGCGGTTGAGGTCGTGGGCGTAGAGAATGTTGAAATTCGTGCCTCGGAGGGCATTGGGTCTACGCTGTGACGCTATGGCCAACGGTCTCCTTACGAACTTGTACTCCAGCGCATGTGCTTCCTTAATGCTACGGTCTACGAGCACTAAGTCGAGCTGCGGGGTGAGGGTCATGAGCCAATTGATGTAGCCGATGAGTACCTCGGTGGAGTCTGTATCGGGATAGTCTACGACCTGAACGTTGATGCCGCCGCGACGACGTCGCTGTCGCTCGAGGGTGAAAATGATATTGCGTTCCCACCAACGGAGGGAACGGCCAAACCACCGAGCGAATTCTGCGGTTATGTCGAGGAAGCGGCGTGACATGCCGCAAAGGTAGGATACGGAGTGTGGGGTGTGTGCGGGTAGATGTCGGTGGCGGGGAAATGGACTTGGGAGGGGTGGGAGATGTGGGAAGTATGGGAGGTATGAGGCTACGGTGGGTAATAGAATCACTTACAGACGGGAAATAATTAATGATAAGTCTGGGAGATATAGTTCATAGGGCACAAGTAGTTTATAATCGTACAATGCGAAAAAAATCGGGCGCGGACGGATGACCGTCTGCGCCCGATTTATTAGGAGGCAAGCTTGATTATGCCTTGAAGCCTTCTTCGAAGGGGTTGGGGATGCCACCCTTTGAGGGGTTGGGGTTCTTGGGGAGCTTGCGAGTGATTTCGCCGAAGGTGCCTTCGTACTTTGCGATGTTGTCGCGGAGGGCGAAGAGGAGGTTCTTGGCGTTTTCGGGAGTCATGATGATGCGGCTCTGAACTTTAGCCTGAGGCATATTGGGAGCTACAGAAATGAAGTCGAGATAGAATTCGTTGCCTGAGTGAGAGATAACGGCAAGGTTTGAGTAGTGGCCTGCAGCCACTTCGGGAGTGAGCTCGATTTTGAGCTCCTGCTGTTTATTTTCCATGTTATTCAATGGGTTTGGGTTTATCTATTGAGTTGATATTTTCTACTGTAAATTGCTTTTTGCCTGACTGGAGAGTGTAGTTTAGGGTGACACCCTTGCAGGTTGAGCGGCTGAAGAGTTCGGTGAGGGTGTAGGAGAGGTAGTAAATTCGCTCGGGGCCTGCACCGGCTGCGGGCTGTGGCTCGAGGATGAAGTAGAGCTGGGGATAGGGGTTGGAGAGTGTGGCTTCGTCGACAACTATACGGCAGTCTTTAGGTGCGGATGCGCTACCGTAGAGTACTGCGAGGTTGAGGTATGTGCCGCTGCGCCATGCCGAGGCATCGAATACTTCGGCTGTGTAAAAGTTGTTGGTTTCTTCGGCTTTAGCTTTGGGGAATGTAGCGCCTTTGCCGTAGGTGGGGACGATTCCGACGATATTGATAGCGGCATTTTCGAACTGTGCGACGCCGTTGGTCTGATAACTCATAAGCATACGGTCGCCAATTTTCACGGTTTCGGGGTTGAGTCCGCGGGTGGAGGTGAGTGTTACGAGAGGGGAGTCGTCGACGCGGCGGAATGTGAATACCGAGCTATTGTCGGTGAACTGTGATACGGTGACGATGTCGGTGTAGACGGGAGAGTAGTCCTCGCTCGAGCTTGAGTTGCAGGAAGGGAGTGCAAAGGCGATGGCTGAGAGAGCTCCTGCCGCGATGAGAGATTTAATTTTCATAATTAGCATTGTTTGATGTGTAATAATCAGGAGATTGCTATTGATTCGTCGACGGCCACGATGCGTCCGTCGGCCATTCGGACTACGATGTCGGAGTCGGCTGCGAGACCTTCGTCGTGTGTGACGATAACGAAGGTCATTCCGTCGGAGTCACGCAGGTCGAAGAACAGTCGGTGCAGCTCGGCACGGTTGTGTGAGTCGAGGCTTCCGGAGGGTTCGTCGGCGAAGACTGCCTTGGGGTCGTTGATGAGGGCACGGGCTACTGCCGCACGCTGACATTCGCCGCCGGACAGCTCGGAGGGGCGGTGGGAATCACGTCCTTCGAGACCGAGGCGCTTGAGGAGCGAAGATGCTTTGGCAAAGGCTTCGCGCGGCTTAACGCCTGCGATGAGTGCCGGCATGGCCACATTTTCGAGGAGCGTGAACTCGGGGAGGAGTCGATGAAACTGAAAAACGAAGCCGATGTTGAGGTTGCGGAATCGTGATAGACGTGTGTCGGGGAGGGCAGTGACGTCGGTTCCGTCGAAGAGCACGCTGCCGCTGTCGGGCGCCATGAGTGTGCCGAGGACCTGGAGGAGGGTAGTCTTGCCGGCTCCCGAGGGGCCTACGATAGTGGTGACGAGGCCGGGACGCACGTTGAGGTCGATACCCTTGAGGACTTCAAGGGTACCGAAAGATTTGTGTATTCCGCGGGCTTCTATCATAGTATCAGCAGCAACCTCCGCCACAGCAACCACCATTGTCGCCTTCAGAGCCGCAGCAACCGCCGCCACAGCCACCGCCGCATGACTTGGGCTGGAGTTCTTCGGGGGTCGGTTCGCGCACGGTGAGGACTTCGCCTACGTAGTGTACGTTGTTCTTTGCGAGGGGGTGGTTGAGATCGATCACCACGGCTTCGGGGGTGAGCTCGACGACAACGCCGTCGATGCGGAATCCGTCGGGGGTCATCATGGGGATGAGAGCACCGGGGGTGAACATTTCTTCGCGGAACTTGCCGTCGACGGTCATGTTCTCGCGGGGAACGGTGTAGATTTCTTCTTCGGAGTAAGGGCCGAACGCTTTTTCGGGTTCGGCTATGAAGTCGAACTTGTCGCCGGCTTCCTTGCCGAGGAGGTTTTCTTCGAGAGCTTCAATCACGCCGAAAGAGGCGCCGCAGATGATGCGGTCGGGCTCATCTTTTTCGGATTCGTGCACGAGGTCTTCGGTGCCGTCGGGATTGACGCGATAGAGTTTATATGCTATTTCGTAGATTTTTCCGGGAGCGATTTTCATATTCTTATCTTAATATATGAGTGTTTTATGTTTCTATTAATCAATGCGCAGGCGGTCACCGGCGTCTTCGACAATCGAACGGAAGTATCGCTCGTTGTATCCGCCGAAAACGGGCTGTACGGGCATGCCTTCGGGAGTGCGCTCGAATGCGCCGTCGCGCTCTTTCTTGATATTGCCGTCGAGGTATTTAACAAGAAGATAGTCGCCGAGGTTTTTGTAGTCGGCAGTGGTCTTCTCGGCCCAGTGATTTGTCATGGTGTTGAGCACATCCTGCGCCTGAGCGTAGCTGAGACCTTCGAGGGTGGAGGGGAGGGCAGCGACGTCGCTCACCATTTCGCTCTCAAGAGCACCCTGCACGCGGCGGATGTCGGGAATCATCTGAGAATAACGGTTGTAGGCCTGGTTTGCCACATAGTTGTTGACCCAGAACATCGAGTCCCACGAGAGTGTGAGGAGGTCGGCGGTCTTTTCGTCGAGTGAGTGAGGGATGAGAGTGTTGGAGTTAAACACGGGCACGTAGACGCATGTATTTGCATCGTCGACGCCGAACCAAAGAATGCCTTTGGCGGCATCGTGGCGGTCTTTGTTCATGTCGGAGACGAATGAGAAACCTGTCTGCTGGGTGGCGATAGCGCGCTCATGGGTGTATTCTTTGCCGTCGACTTTGAAAGTCATGGGGCGCCAGCGGTAGGGTACGTCGAAGGGGCCGGCACCGATATCGTTGGTCATGTCGAGGGGTGTGCCTTCGAAGTGGTCACGCATCATTTCTTTAACGTCGGTGGCAGTGAGCTTGCGGTCAGGCTTGATCCAGAGGGGGAAAGGCTCGCCTTCGCCCTTGAGAATCCAGGGCAGCCACTGATCCATGGTGCCGTCGGGGGTGAAGCGGTTGAAGTAGCTCCACACACGGGCGTCGCAGCCGCGGAGGGCGCCGATGTCGGTAACGGCGTAGGCACGTGAGAAGTCGAAATCCTTATCGTCGCCGTCGAAATATCCCTGCGAGCGGGCAAACGAGATTACGTCGGGAGCGTAGAGTGTTTCGGGGTCGTTCTGAGGGAAGGTGTGGATGCGAGAATGGTTGGCGTGGCCTGAGATGTATCCGTCGGGCACTCTGCGAGCTACCCATACGGCACCTTTATCGGCTTTTCCTTTGCCGATGAGCTCGAGAATCCATACTTCGTTGGGGTCGGCTATAGAGAAGGATTCGCCTTCGGAGGCATAGCCGTAGTCTTTGACGAGTTTGGTCATAACGTCGACTGCCTCGCGGGCTGTGCGGGCACGCTGGAGGGTGATGTAGATGAGCGAGCCGTAGTCGATGAGGCCGGAGCCTGCGAGCTCCTCGCGTCCGCCCCATGTGCTTTCGGCAATGGTGAGGCCGTGCTCGTTCATGTTGCCGACGGTGGCGTAGGTGTGAGCGACTTCGGGAATCTCGCCGAGGTGCTTGCCGGTGTCCCACTCCACAATTTTGCGCATCGCGCCTTTGGGGTGATCGGCCGCGGGCTGGTGATAGAGGGCACCGTAGAGGGTGTGGCTGTCGGCAGCGTAGGAAACGATAGAGCTTCCTTCGGCGGTAGCTCCGGGGGTTGCCATAAGGCTCGTACAAGCCAGTGCAGCGTTCCAAGCTGCGGCGAGCGCCGATACGGCAAATATTGCAAGTGCTTTCTTCATGTGTATGTCTATGCGTTTTAAAATGCAAAGGTAGCAATTTTTTTGTGCGCCGCAACCCCCGACACCCACTTTTACCCTACATTAATCTCTAAAAATTGCCGAAAGATGTTAAAGTTGATAGTTCAGGACGAATATGTAGAGAGGGTGTGAACGAAAAACTTTTGCGCGGAATAAAAATATTGCATAATTTTGCACCGCGGAGGTATTGCCTGCCGCAATTCTCTAATCATTTAAGCCCGAATGGACTATAGTATCTTAGATTTCTTATGCTTGCTCGGTGCCGTAGGACTCTTCCTCTACGGTATGAAAGTGATGAGCGAGGGCCTTCAGAAGGCTGCGGGAGACCGACTCCGCAATATCTTGTCGGCAATGACCAGAAACCGCTTTACGGGCCTCCTCACGGGCTTTGTCATCACAGCACTCATCCAGAGTTCGTCGGCATCGACAGTAATGGTTGTGAGCTTCGTAAATGCGGGCCTCATGTCGCTCGGCCAGTCAATGGCTGTGATCATGGGTGCGAATGTGGGTACGACTTTTACGGCATGGATTATCGCCCTCTTCGGCTTCAAGGTAAATATTTCGTCGTTCATACTTCCGCTCATAGGTCTGGCGGTGGTGCTTCTGCTCATGAACAAGAGCAAGAGCAAGAGCATCGGCGAATTCCTGATAGGTTTTTCGTTCCTCTTTATGGGCCTCGACCTCATCAGCGCCTATGTTCCTGATTTGCAGAATAATCCCGAAATGTTTGCCGTTCTGCGCAACTATGCTTCACTCGGCATAAAATCAATATTAATATTCACTCTTGTTGGTCTGGTGCTGACCATGGTGATACAATCGTCGGCAGCGACTTTTGCCATTACCCTGATTATGTGCTCGAAGGGCTGGATAACGTTCGACCTCGCGTGTGCTCTGGTTCTCGGCTCGAATATCGGTACGACAATCACTCCTATCCTCGCATCGCTGAGCGGTAACGTCGCAGCCAAGCGCGCTTCAATGGGTCACTTGCTTTTCAACTTTTTGGGTACTATATGGTGTCTGTGCATCTTTGTTCCTTTCGCCGACTTCAACTCATGGCTGACTGAGGCTATCGGGCAGGGCGACCCTCAGGCTCTATACAAGTATGTGAGCAACCTTGAGCTGACTCAGCCCGACATCTACAATCACCTCTTCGACAACTCTCTGCCTGCGAGCCACGAAGCGCTCCGCAACATTGCAGCGATGCAGATGAGCGTATCGTTCGGCCTCTCGATATTCCACACTACTTTCAATCTTGTGAACGTAACTATAATGATTTGGCTCACAAATGTATATGTAAAGATTGTAGAGTGGATCGTACCCGCCAAGAACCGCGACGACGAGGAATTTACTCTCAAGTTTATCTCGGGCGGTCTTATGAATGCTGCCGAACTCAACATCGCTCAGGCCGAGAAGGAAATTGCCGTATACGCCGAGCGTGTTGGCCGAATGATAGATATGGCGCAGACCCTTATCCACACCAAAGAGAAGAGCGAGGAATACAATGCACTGCTCTCGAGGGTGGAGAAGTACGAGGATATATCGGACAGTATGGAGCTGGAAATCGCGCACTATCTGAACCGATGCGCCGAAGGTCGACTCTCAAACGAGGGCAAGCTCCGCATTGCAGCCATGCTCAACATTATCAGCGAGATAGAGAGCATTGCCGACAGCTGCCTCGGTATAGGCAAAATCCTCAACCGCAAGATACAGAGCGGTGCGGAATTCAACGAGGAGATTTACAGCAACATCGACACGATGTACGGCTACGTGAAGGCCGCAATGGAAATGATGATAGCCCAGCTGCAGGATATCGAAAACGTGAGCCAGAAGTCGCTTGTGGACTCGTATAACAAAGAACGCGAAATCAACAATTACCGCAACCAGCTGCGCAACGGCAACGTGGAGAATATCAATGCCCGCCACTACGAGTATCAGGCCGGTATATACTATATGGATATAATCGGCGACCTCGAGAAGACGGGTGACTATATCATCAATGTGGTGGATACTCTCCGCGATAATTTCCGCAAGCACCACGAATAAGAGGATATTAGCCAAGCGACAGCCTCCGTCTTTAAATTTTAAGAACAAAAAAGACACAATTTAGTTACTGATTATCATGATATGCGCAAAATTTCGTTATTTTGCAGCGTAAATTAATTCATCATGTCATCTTCATCCTCGTTGGGTCATATACTGGTTGTCGATGATGATCCGAACATCACGGAGCTTCTGAGCGTAAATCTGCGAAGCGAGGGGTATTCGGTGTCGGTGGTTGATTGTGCAGAAGCAGTCGACCGCTCGGAGCAAGACGAAACCCGCCTTGTGATAGTAGACTCCATGAACAAGCCGTACAGCGGCATGGATCTCATTTTCGACTTTAAGGACGACCCTCAGACCGAACACATCGGTATAATACTATACTCCTCTTTCAAGAGCGAGCGTATGGTCATCGACGCCCTCGACGCCGGTGCCGACGACTATGTGGTGAAGCCTTTCTCGCTCAGGGAGATGATAGCGCGTATCAAGTCGGTGCTTCGCCGACACTCGGCCCGCCCCAAACGCGGCAACATAATCACTTTCCATGAAATGACGGTCGACCTCGCAACTCAGGCCGTAAAGATTAATGATCAACCTATAACCCTCTCCAACAAAGAGTACGCCTTACTTATTCTGCTGCTCAAGAACGCCGACAACTATGTGCCGCGCGTCGAAATATTCCGCAAGGTGTGGAGCGATGATACCGCCGGAGCCAACGAGCGCATCGTAGACACCAATATATCGCGTCTGCGCAAGAAACTCGGCGCAAATATAGGAGCACGAATAGTAAACCGCTCAGGCCACGGCTACATGATAAGCTGATGCCCGGCGGTACGACTCCTCTCTGATTCACTTTATTACAAACTAAAAACTAACAGCTTTGGATATTCCACCGGCGACTCCCGGACATTTACTTCTTGCTATCCCGGCTCTTATGGCCGACATGCTGAATGTGCCTGTATTCGGCTCTGCGCAGATCTGCGCCCTTGCTGCAGCTCTGATATGCCTCGTTCTGTCGGGCTTTGTCAGCGGCAGCGAAATGGCTTTTTTCTCGCTTACTCCCGCCCAATGCGAAGAACTCGACGAAACTCCGAAAGGGGAGGGCATACGGCGACTGCTCGCCGACCCTCAGCGATTGCTGGCTACCATACTGATAGCCAACAATCTGATAAATGTGACCATTGTAGTGCTGTGTAACTTCGCGCTCGGCCCCGTCTTCGCGGGCATGAGCCCGGTGTGGAGCTTTGTGCTGCAGACTGTTATTCTTACCTTCCTGATTCTTCTTTTCGGCGAAATCATACCTAAGCTCTATGCCAACAGCAACAATGCTGCGTGGGCACGGTTCGCTCTCTCGCCGCTCACTTTCACGTACAATCTGTTGAAACCTTTCTCGAAGCTGCTCGTGAAGTCGGGCGGTATAGTGCGCAAGGTGGTGGTTAAGGAGGCTCCCGACATCACTCCCTCCGATCTCAGCCGCGCGCTCGAAATCACCGAGGGCACCACGGGCGACGACAAGGAGATGCTCGAAGGAATCCTAAAATTCGGCGATACTACGGCATCGGAAATCATGACTCCGCGCGTGGAGCTTACCGACCTCAACATGAATTTTACGTTCCTGCAGGTTATGGAGGTGGTGCTCGAGAGCGGCTATTCGCGTATGCCGGCCTACGAGGATAATCAGGATAATATCAAGGGGATACTCTATTCGCGCGACTTGCTGCCGTATATCGGCACGGCTGCGGATGAGACCTTTGAGTGGCAGAAGCTGCTGCGCCCTGCCTACTTCGTGCCCGAATCGCGCCAGATTGACGACCTGCTCGAAGATTTCCGCAAGCTAAAGATACATATGGCTGTGGTGGTGGATGAGTTCGGAGGCACCCAGGGCGTGGTTACACTTGAGGATGTGCTCGAGGAGATTGTGGGCGATATCGACGACGAATATGATGAGCCGGACACGAACTACAAGCGTCTGCGCGACGACACGTATATCTTTGAAGGCCGCATTCCTCTTACCGACTTTTTCCGCATCACCGACCTCGACCCTGACGAATATGAGGAGGTGACGCAGGATGTGGAAACTCTTGCGGGTATGTTGCTCGCTATCAAGGGCGATTTTCCCAAGGACAAGGAGCCGCTGGTGTATGGCCGCTGCCGCTTCCTGGTGCTCGATATCAGCGATCACCGCATCACCGAGGTCCGCGTCAAGGTAATGCCCGAAATTCAGGAGGAATGAGCCGCACAGCAGCCGTATCCGTACTCTCAGCTATAATCGCTTTGACTGCCTCGTGCGGAGGCGGTCGGAGCAGCGATATGCCTACTCCGCGCAGGCATGCTTTTCCGCGCGTTGAGCAGCTCGACACGACCCGCAGGCACATTGCTGCGGCGGAGCTGGAGATTGGGCTGAGCGCGTCGGCAGAGGCGGAGTCGCCCCGGGAAGACTGGGTGACGGCTCACTATCCGTCGCTGGGAGCGAATCTGCACCTTTCGGTAAGCCGTTTTTCCGATGAGAAGGCGCTTGCCGAGGCGATAGCCAACCGCCGCCAGCGCATGGCTCTGAATGCGGGCGGAGGGAATCCGCGCACCGACAACTTCTCGACTCCCGAGGGTTGGATGTGCGAGCGTGTGACCGCGCCCGAGAGGGTGGCTACGCCCGTTCAGTTTATTGCGGCAGGGCCAGGCTTTACTCTCGTAAGCGGGGCGTTTGCTCTGGGCGGGTCGTTGACTCCTGCCGACTCGCTGCGCCCGATTGTAGAGGAGCTGGACAACGAGGCGTTCAAAATTCTCACGACTCTCCCCGCTGAGGGCGGCAAGCGATGAATCTGCCTATAGATATCTATTTCGCCCCTATAGAGGGCGGAGAAGGCTCCCGCAGGGAACGAGAGGAGAGGGCTGTGCAGGCGCTCGTCAGAAAGGTTTTCGGGCAGCAGGCAAGGCGTATGCACACGGCATCGGGGGCTCCGTATATAGCGGAGGCGGAGGGCGCGGCAAACAAGTATATTTCGATATCTCACTCACGGCTCACGGCGGCTCTCGCGGTGGCCGACAGCCCTATTGGCATAGACCTCGAGGAAGATCGCCCGCAGCTTGTGCGTGTGGCGCCGAGGGTGCTGTCTGAAGAGGAGCTTGAGTACTATGGCGGGCGCCCGCTCGGACTGCTTGAGGCATGGACGCTTAAGGAAGCACTGTTTAAGGCCTCCCGCGAGCTCTATGGCGGCGAAATGGACTTCACCCGACAACTTCACTTACCTACGGCCGAATACGCGACAGCGAGCGTTTCTGACGGCAAAGGCGCGATTCTGGCCCGATACAAAACAGAAACCGCGAGCCTGCCCAACGGACAGATGCTCGCGGCTGTGATACAGTGCTGAATGATTATTATTCCTTGACGTCGAGACGGCGCTTTACGTAGTCTATGACGAGGTCGGCGAGGTCTTCGAGGGGGAGAGATGACGAATCGACACAGAGATCGTAGCTGTCGGCACGGCCCCACCGCTTGTCGGTGTAGAAATTATAGAAATTGGCACGCAGTTTATTGGTACGTTCGGCAAGAGCGATAGCCTGTGCCTCGGTAGTGCAATCGAGACGCTCTACAATGCGCTTGGCACACTCCTCGAGCGGTGCGTGCACGAATATGTTCACCACGTTGGGCACGTCGCGGAGGATGTAGTCGGCGCTGCGGCCTACAATGACGCAGGGCTCGGTGTTTGCGAGCTCGTGTATGAAATCGCACTGGGCTTTGTAGATGCCGTCGGGAGCGCTTGTGCTGTCGCCGATCCACGACATGGGGTAGAAGCCCATTGAGAATGGGATGATGCCGCCCATTACTTTGGGAGCGCGCTCATCATTCTTCTCGAAAAATTCGACATTGTAGCCGGCCTTTTCGGCCGCTTTGACAAGGAGCTGCTTGTCATAGAAACCGATACCGAGACGGTCGGCGATAAGTTTGCCGAGAGCGCGGCCACCGCTGCCGAAGCTGCGGCCTATGGTTATTACGTAATTTTTGGGAAGCACGTCGGTAGGGTAGGGGAGTAGTGATAAAGACGGGTGTTGCGGGCCCCCGGGAAAAGGGACACCACAACACCTCTCTCAATCGTAATTATTATTCGGTTTTAGATTTCTTGGCAGCTTTTTTGGGAGCCTTTGCCTTCTTTTCGGCAGGTTCTTTCTTAGCTGCGGCTTTCTTGGCGGGTGCCGTTTTTTCTTCTGCAGGGGCAGCCTCGCGCTTCTTGTGCTCGATATTGTACTGCTCCACGTTTTTGCGCATGGAGGCGAGTTCCTTGTTGAGTTTCTCGATTTCGTCGCCCTGGTTTCGGATAGTTGTGAGAAGTGAGTTGAGCTCTTCGTTATCTACCTGAGAGGGGAACTGCTCTTCTACGCGCATGAGGAAGTCGGCGAGGACATTCATGTAGTTTGTGAACGCCTGGAAGGGGGTTTCGTAGGGGCTGAATCCTACGGGGTTCTTGGTGTTCATGTAGTAGAAGTGGTCGCTTGACTGGAGGTACTGCCAGTCGCGCTTGAGGGCGCGGTTGTCGCACTTGAGGATGCGTTCGGCCTGCGAGAAGAGTTTGTCGAAAGCTTCGTTCTGCATGCGGTTTCCGAGCCATACAGAGGTGTCGCGTTCTTCGCCGGCGCTTGATATGGGGTGGAGCACGGAGAGTTCGTCCACGGCCTTGATTTTAGCGGCGGCTTCGGAGGGTGTGATGAACTCGAGACCGCGTTCCTCGGCGAAGCGGGGAATTGCTTCGAGGAACTGGAAGATGCCGGTGGTAGCGGGATTCTGCTCGCCGAAGGTCTCCATATTGAGGAAGATATTCACTATCTGTTCCTCGGCGGGAGTAGAGGCAATCCAGTCGACATATTTGTCGGCGGTGAGGGGGAACTCGGGCCAACTTGTGTCGCTGAAGCGGAGTGCGATGTCGTCGCTGAGCTTGACGTTGCGGAGGAGGAGTTTGAGCTTGGGAGCAGAAGCGGCGGAGTATACGTAGTTGGGAGATTTCCAGCCGAGAATGTGCTTTGCGCCTTCGGTGATAGCTGCCTTGAAGCCCATTTCAACGAGCTGGGGTGCGAGATCGTCGAAGTAGATGAGCTCGGTGTTGCGAATTACTTTGGGTTTGACGCCGAAGCGGGTCTGGAGGATTGCCGATGTTTCGGCTACCTGATGAGCGAAGACTTCGGGGTCGCGGAGCGACGCGAGGCCGTAGGAGAAGGGCTGTGCCACAAACTCCACGCAGCCGGTGTCGACGAGCTTCTTGAAGAGGTCGAGGAGCTCGGGAACGTAGTGCTCGAACTGCTCGAAAGCGCATCCTGAAACGGCGATAGAGCATTTGAAGCGTCCTTTGCCGGCCTCAATCATGCGTAGCAGAGTCTCGCAGGCGGGAATGTATGAATTGTGGGCCACACGGGTCACGATGTCGTCGTTGAGGAAGTCGTCGAAGTACCAGTGGTCCTTGCCGATGTCGAAGAAGCGGTAGCGTTTGAGACGGAACGGCTGATGTATCTCGAAGTTGAAACAGATTGCTTTCATTTTGTTGAGTTTGTTTGGAGTTTAGCGGCCGAGAACTTTATTGTAGATGTCGATAACCTTCCGGCCTGCTTTGTCCCAGGTTATCTGAGCGACTTCGGCGAGGCCGTCTTCGCGTAGCTGCTTGTAGAGGGCGGGGTAGGTGATGATAGCGTGTATGGCGTCTGCCATAGCGTCGATATCCCAGTAGTCTGTCTTGATGACGTTGGTGAGAATTTCGGCACAACCGCTCTGCTTTGAGATAATCGAGGGCACACCCATCTGCATTGCCTCAAGGGGCGAGATACCGAAGGGCTCCGATACGGAGGGCATGACGTAGACGTCGCTTGCCTTGAGCATCTCGTACACCTGGCGTCCTTTCTGGAAGCCGGGGAAATGGAAGCGGTCGGCAATGCCGCGCTCGGCGGCGAGGCGTATCATCTTTTCCATCATATCGCCGGAGCCTGCCATTACGAAACGTACGTTGGAGCAGTTTCGGAGCACCTTTGCGGCGGCTTCCACGAAGTATTCGGGGCCTTTCTGCATGGTGATACGGCCGAGGAATGTGACGACTTTCTCTTTTGTCTGACGAGGATTCTCGATGTCGAGCAGATCCCGGCTCAGGGGAACAACGGCGTTGTGTACCGTGGTGACTTTGGCGGGGTCGATGCCGTAGTGGTCGATTACCGTCTGGCGGGTGAGATTACTTACGGTGATGATATGGTCGGCGTGAGTCATGCCGTCGCGCTCGATGCCGTAGACCGTGGGGTTGGGTTTGCCGCGCGAGCGGTCGTACTCGGTGGCGTGAACGTGCACCACGAGGGGTTTGCCCGTAACCTGCTTGGCGTGTATGCCGGCAGGGTAGGTGAGCCAGTCGTGGCTGTGGATGATGTCGAAGTCGAGAGTGCGTGCAATTACACCGGCAGTAATGGAGTAATTATTGATTTCCTCGAGAAGATTGTCGGGGTATTTACCCGAGAATTCAATGCAGCCGAGGTCGTTTGTACGCATATAGTTGAAGTCGGCGTAGATGTGGTCGCGCAAGCGGAAGTAGAGGTCGGGGTCCATGACCTTGCCTATACGTGCTTCGACATATTCGCGGCTGACGTCGCGCCAAGCGACGGGCACCTGCGATGTGCCGATGATTCTTGCGAAACTCTTGTCTTCGTCGCCGAATGGTTTGGGAATAACGAAGGTGATGTCCATGTCGCCACACTCCCACATACCGCGTGTCAGGCCGTAGCTTGCAGTGCCGAGGCCGCCAAGGATGTGAGGGGGAAATTCCCAACCGAACATTAATGCTTTCATAGAGTCTTAAATTTTTGAGTATTGGGAACTTACGGATTACATATTAGCGTCGAGGCGCTTTAGCGAGCGATATGTGCGGAGCACCTCGGCCACGTTGGTGGCGTGCGACACGGCACCACGCCCTACATAAGGCGGATTGCCGTCGTAGAGCTGAGAGAGAGAGCCTATGCAACCCTCGGTCATCTCGTCCTCAAAGCCGATAAGCATGCGATCGATATATCCTACGCCGCTCATGCCGAAAACGCGGAGGTAAGCGTCGGCATAAAAGCCTATCAACCAGGGGCGTGCAGGGCCGTTGTGCATTGCAAACTCGCGTTCGTCGGGGGTGCCGAGATAGCTCGGGCGGTAGCCGTAGCTCTTGGGCGAGAGTGTGCGTAAGCCCTTGGGGGTCAGCAGCTCACGGGTAACAACATCGAGCACGGTCTTGCGCTGACGGCGGTCGAGAGGCGAATAATCGAGTCCAATGGCGATAGCCATATTGGGGCGGACGGAGGGCTCGGCGAAAGTGCCGTCGACAAAGTCGTAGAGATAGCCGCTCTCGTTGAGGAATGTATCGACGAAAGGTTGCTTCATCTTATCGGCTTCTGCGAGCCATGCGGCACGGCGCTCGTCGAGGTCGCCGTAGCCTTCGGCAAGGCTTGCGGCAAAGAGGAGGGCATTGTACCAAAGAGCGTTGAATTCCACGAGGCGACCGGTGCGTCGAACCACAGGCTGGCCGTTGAGCATGGAGTTCATCCACGATACGGCTTTGTCGTGTCCGTCGGTAGAGAGGAGGCCGTTTTCGGAGTCGATGAAGAGGTTGGGATGACCACCGCGGAGGATGTAGTCGATGAGCTGTGTGACGGGCTGGAGATATTTCTCACGGGCCTCGTCGAGGCCGCAGGTCTTGGCGTACTGCTGGATTGCCCAGATAGCCCAAAGGGGAATATCGGGGTGCTCTATGCCTGCGATATCGGCAGAGGTCTCGCCGGTATCGACGAAGTGCATGAGCGCCTTGAGGGCGGTGTGCATTATAGCTTCGTAGTCGGCGAAATGGTCGATAGCGAGGGTGAGGCCGGGGAGGGCCATGAAGGTATTACGGGCGAGCACCACACCCCAGGGGAAACCGGAGATGAGGTACATCTTGTCGCCGCGCTTGATGTAGAATTGCTTTGCGGAATTCTTGAGGCAGTTGAAGAAAGATGTGCGGGGAGTGCGGCTTGCTATTTCAGTCTCGTACATGGATGTGAGGCTGCGGGTGTTGACCTCGCTCGTGCCGGCGGAGAAGATTATAGACTCGCCTTTCTTGATAGGCACCTCGAAGTAGCCGGGCACCCACAGGTCTTCGCAGTAGGGTACTCCGCGCTCGAGGTCTTTGACGTACTCGATGCCGTTGTACCAGTTGGGCTCGTCGACCCACACAGCTTTTTTATTGAACTGCATGAATAGGGTAGGGAAGCCGTCGTATAGACAGGTAGCGACACCGTTTGTCACCGGCTCAACAGCACGGTTGATATTGTCGTTGGCAACGCATAGGCTGTTGCTTTCGCGGAATGCAAGGAAGGGGCGGAACCGGAGGGTAGTCGCAGAGTGGGCGTCGACCAGGGTATAGCGGATGAGAATACGATTCTCCTCGCTTATAAAAATCTTCTCTTTGGTCAGAATCACACCACCCACGCGATATGTCATTCGGGGTACATCTTCGCAGTCGAACTCACGTATATACTTGTGTCCGGCGGGAGAATACACACCGCCCTGATAGCGGTGAATGCCTAAGTTGAAAGGCGCTCCGTGCTGGATTACGGTTTCGTCAAGGCTCGACAAAAGCACGTGCGGCTTATTCCCCATTCCTTCTATAGGAATGACGAGGAGGCCGTGCTGCTTACGTGTGTTACATCCCACCAGAGTTGTGCAGTGGTAGGCTCCGCTGCGGTTGGTGCGGAGCATTTCCTTCGGCAAAGACTGGTCCAGATTGATGAGCAGATTCTTATCGAATTTAAGATAACTCATTATGGCTTTAGGGTATTATATATGTTAGTATTTTTCTTGTTTAGATTCCCTCTCGGTTGACTTGGCGAATTTACATGTTAATTTCCGAACTTCAAAGCAAACATGTCTAAAAACATATAAATTCTTTCATCATAAGACTTCCTTGTATCGAGTAGGTCGGGAAACGAAAGTTTTCTGACCTACTTTCGTTTCCTCTCCTCTCACACCACCGTACGTGCCGTTCGGCATACGGCGGTTTAATTTGTTTTCAAAGAATGTCTAATCA
>JAAVFI010000041.1 GCA_014800815.1 Bacteroidales bacterium
GCGAAGGCCGCTCCCATGACCACCTATTTCCTCATCCCCGTCTCTTCGCCTCAGAAGCCGCCACCCGAGAATCGAAGTTCGGTCCCCACACCGGAGGGCCTGGACTTCTACACCCTCGCGGCAGCTGCCCCGCACCCGATGAGCCTCACGGCTCACACGTCGCAGCGAAGAGGAAATTGACGTATTGATAAGGCACCCCGGCGGTGGGGTAGAGGGCAAATCCGTAGTGGCGGAAGATTGACTCAACTCTTTGGAAACGTTCCCGTTACGTTTGGAAACGTTCCCGTTAATTTTTTCATACGGATTTGATTTTTCTCGTGATTTTATTGCATATCTTTGCAGCGGACAAAGGGAATAACCCCTTTTATTATCACCGACAAATAATAACTAATATCATAAATTCATGAAGAAAAACGCTACTCTTGCAATTGCGCTCGCCGGCCTCTGGTCGATGAGTATTTCAGCTCAGGATTTTCAGGTGCTCACCAATCCTGCCGACGTGTATGCCAACTCTATCGAAGACGTTGCCGGTGCTAAAGAAGAATTCAACACCGTACTCTCAAACTCCGAAGCTACCGAAGCCGAGCTCACTGCCGCTATGCAGGAATATGTGCAGAAGGCAAGCCCCAAAGCCGGCTATGCTTTCGACATGAACTTCCTCCTTCAGTACACTGCTGTTACCGAAGACAATAAGGGTAAGTACACTCAGGCTGCCCTTGCAGGTGCATGGAGCTGTGATGTTCCCGGCATCACATTCGGTGAGGCAAGTTCTCTTATGGTGACATCTACTACCGCTGCAGGTGTGTATATGCGTGTATATAGCGCAAACGCTCTCAAATCGGAAGAGTCTCTCGGCAAGTTCGCAGCTTATCAGAATGTAACTCTTTCGAAGGGTGCATATCAGCTGAATGCCGAAGGTTTCGTTGCCGGTCTTGCCAACTCGGCTGTCCTCGCAGCAGGTGACCTCGTTGAGAGCGATAAATTCAAAGGTGGAGGCGTACTCGCTCCTTACTCTGTATCTTTCAAAATGGACGGTACCGAGGAAATCAAGCTTGGCTTCAAGCGCAATGAAACTGCAGGCGGCTGTACAACTATCGCCTTCAACAATATGGAGCTCTACAAGGTGAGCACAATGGTTCAGATTACCGACAATGCCACCGGCGGTCTTGCTGCTGCAACAGACGCAGATGTTGAGTTCGCTCGCGAATTCACCGCAGACAAGTACTATCCTATCTGCCTTCCCTTCATCGTAGAAAACTGGCGCGAAGTGTTCGACGACCTCCAGCTCTGGAACAACTACTCCGACGGTACTCTTGCCTTCGCTTCTATTACAGGTGCTAATACTCAGGCTCGCAAGCCCTATCTCGCCAAGTTCAAAGAAAACATCGACGCTTCGAACTACCTCGTATTCAATGGCGTGGATATCCAGGCAGGCAATCCCGGTTCTTGGACTCGCTCTCAGGCAGAAGGCGAAGAAGCTTTCCCCGTAAAAATGGTCGGCAACTGGGCTGCCGGTACAGTTCCCGCAGGTTGCTACTACCTCGAAGGTGACGAATGGCACCTCAGCAACGGTTCTGCCGCTATCCCCGCATTCTCCGCTTATATCGATGCTACCGCTCTCGCAGAAAAGCCCGAAGTAATGAGCATGGACAATGGCCTCGGCAACACCACCGTAATCGACGTGGTAGACTACAATGCAGAGACTCTCGTAAACGTCTACAACCTCCAGGGTGTAGTTGTCCGCAAGGGCGTACGCTACGAGAACGCTCTCAGCGAACTCCCCGCAGGCATCTATATCGTAAATGGTAAGAAGATTGTTAAATAATCACGGTTCTATAATTTATTAAGATTCACATGTAAGCAGAGCTCCGGCTTCAGCCTGTGGCTGGTGCCGGAGCTTAACTTACCTATAACCCATTATTTACTGATGATACGCAGAGCATTATCTCTTATTCCCGCACTGTTTGTTTCGATGCTTCCCGCTATGGCCGCCGATGTGCTTATCGAGGGAGAGGCTTTTCAGTTCAAAGGCCGCTGGGTGGTCGAACGTTCTTCCGAATGTCTCGGCTCGGCAATGCTTCGCGTTTATCAGGATAAGGAAGCGGCTGAAGGCGAGGATGCTTTCACGGTGTTCACTGTCCCTCAGGCCGGAAATTACTCTGTGTGGGTGCGTAGTCGCGACTATGCCGGCAGCGCGCGTCCACGCAGTTTCACCTTGAGTATCGACGGTACGGCAATGGCCGAAGCCGGTCTGCACGGCCTCGATGCTTTCTATTGGGAAAAAGTAGGCAATATAGATCTTGCCGCCAAGCAGTGTCTGCTCAGGCTTACCGATACGGGCTGCTACTATGGCCGATGCGATGCTATTCTCCTCACCACCGATGCAACGCTCGACCCCAACACACGTACAAATACCGAACTCGCACGGTTTCGTCGCAATCCCGTGACTATGAAATACGATAGCGAGAGCACTCCCGGACTATCCGCCTCGCTGAATATAGAGAGCGGCTACACCACACTTGCCACGGTATCCAACGATCAAATCCGTCTGAGTTTCGTCCGTCTTGCCGGAAGCGGTGTCATTGTGGCAAAAACCGACTACTACCACGACGGCAGATGGCGACGCTTCGGAGGTACAGCCGAAGACAACCGCATTGCCGTGATAGCATCCGACAAGACTCCTGCAATCGACTACAATAACTTCTATCCCTCGTGGGAGCAGAGCGGAGCACGACACACCCTCTCTTTCGAAGGCGTGAACTATGCCGTAATGGCCGACGGCGACCGAGGCAACCCATTCTATACGGGAGAAATAATTGAACCTCAGGCTATTTACGTATCTAAATCCGATGCCTCAACCATCAAGGTAAGCTACACATGTGGAGCCGCCGGTACAATGACAGGCTATTGGACAGTACCCGAAAACGGTACACATATAGGCGTGCGCCTGCAGTTCACGCCGGCCAAAGAGGGCAACTACTCGCTCGCCATGCACGGTATCAAGGGCGTGGCGCCGTCGTCGGTGAAAGCCACACTCATGCCCCCTATGTTTACGGGTTCGACCCTCCCTGCTTCGCCCGTGATGATGTGTGCGTCGATGATGACTCAATGTATGGCGGCGGTAGAAACCAACGGCGGAATCACTTCGTTTATAAGTGCCGACCTCGACGATTTCCCTAAAGATTGGGGTAGTATGGACTATTCTCCGGTCGGATTTACTCTCGTCGACAGCCGAGGCGAGGCTCAGCCGGTTGCATTCGCTCCCGTCCCCGGCATGGCCGACAGCCGCGTCAAGGCGAAGCATATACTTGAACGCAGCTTTGTAATTGGCATAAACGCAGGTACTTGGGGTAATACACTGGAGTATGTCAGCGACAATGTTTTCGGCGTGGAAGATTATCGCAAAAGCGGCGCGAACTCCCTCTCCAAAACTATAGAGAATATCATCAGACTTGCCGCCGACGATGAGTACAGCGGCTGGAATCCGCAGCTCAAAGGTTTCTGGGATATAGAGACCAACGGCGCAACCGATCCTACCGTAGTGCAATCGGCACCTCTCGCACTCCTCGGCGCCTCAGCCCTGTGCGACGATGAAACTTTGTATATGACACGCGCACTGCCGGGCATCGAGTTCGTGCTGTCGCGCTCGGGCTACCGCTTCAGAAGTGCGGCACCCACGGCTCTCGACCCCTATTCATCGCAGTTCGCAACTACCATGTACGAGGGTATCAATGCCCTTACGGGCGGCCTTAATCCCTGGCTTGCCGAAGTGGCACTTCCCGACGGCGAGGTCCGCTGCAAGAACGGCTATTTCAGCACCCTGCAGGAATATCGCCAGGAGCTTTCGGCCTATCGTCTTACGGGAGATAAGAGCCGTCTCGACAAGGCGATAGCTCTTGCCGATGCGTATGCTCCTGCTGTCGCCGCAGCTCCCGCCTCGGGTAACTTCTACAATAGTCAGATGATACAGGACTGGACTCCGCTCCTCGACATGTACCGCGAAACCGGCGATGAAAAATATCTGGCAAAGGCAGAGCAGGGCGCTGCCTACACTATAGCAGGCGTGAAGACATGGCCGCGTGTAGCTCAGGGTATGCAGACGGTACACCCCGGCGATACATACGACGGCGTCACCTCGATATGGTGGAAAGGCGCGGAGCAATTCCGTCTCGGTTTTCCCCGACAGGCGGGAGATGCCCCCGAGCATAGCGTCGAAGCGTGGAAAGTTTCGTCGGTAGGCCTCGGCATAGAGCAGCCGGCTACGTATTTCCTGCGTACCTCGGGCCGAACAGTCCGCCCCGTATATATGACAAACTGGGCGGCTCGCCTCGCCGAACTCGGAGCCCTAAGCGGTCGAAGTGTCTACGATACATACTCCCGCAACGCCGTGATTGGCCGTGCCGATAATTATCCCGGATACTATGCTACCGGCTATACCGACATCGTTTGTCCTGCCGACTTCCCCTACATCGGCCCCGATGTAAGTTCAATATACTATCATCACATACCGGCACATCTTGCCATGTTGCAGGATTTCCTCATCAGCCGTTTTGTAGCGCTTTCAAAGGGCGAAATAGACTTTGAACCCGCGCGTCAGGAAGGTTTCGTATGGTTCGCCAACAATATTTTCGGCGCTCGGAAAGGAACTGTAGGCGGTGCTCCCGCACGTCTGTGGCTCCCTCTCGATGAAGTCAGCACCGATAATGCCGATGTGAGCGTGATTCTTGCAAAGGATGAGGGTGTGATATACGTACTCCTGCTCAACGACGGCGACGGAGTCGCTGACGTCAACGTAAGCTTCGGCAGCGAAGTCGCAGGCCTTACATCCACTCAGTCGCTCCGCAGGAATATCGCCGCACGCAGCACGGAGATTGTCACACTGCCCGCCGCTGATGTTCATCTTGCCGATATACAGCCGCTTGAATCCGGCATGAAGACAATCGACACCGGAACAGACGCAGGCAAGATTTATCTCTTCCGTATCCGTTCGCCTTTCGGTTGGGACACCCTCTATGGCTATGCCGGTTGCTCCGACGTCAAGGGTCTGACCATAGAAGTCGAGAGCCGTGGAAATGTGTCGACTGCAAACACATGGCCTTACGAATGGAGCTTCGCCCGCTATGATACCGATGAGCAGGCCGATGTGAATATCCGCATACTCAAAGACGGTGTGGAGATATGGAAAGGCTCGGCTACATTCTCTCCCGTCACCTCAACCGTAGAGAATGTAAGTGTTGAGGCGTCAGCCGACAGCCGCAGCGGAATATACACTATCGAGGGCCGAAAGATAGACAAAATCAACGCTCCGGGAGTGTATATCTGCAACGGACGCAAAATTTTCCGTCAGTGAAGTGCGTGGGTAAGTGAAAATTTTGTACTTTTGCCGCAACGGTTTAACCTTTCACTTACCAGTAGAAAAACACACTCATGGGCAACCATATTACTATAAAAGATATAGCAAAAGCTCTTGGAATATCCACGAGTACTGTTTCTCGCGCACTCTCAGATGCGTGGGATGTGAAGAAAGAAACTCGTGAGCAGGTTCTTGCAATGGCAAGAAAACTGAACTATCACCCCAATCTCAACGCGAAGAATCTCCAGAACAAGCGAACGGGTACTGTAGGAATCATCATACCCGAATTTGTGAGCAGCTTCTTTCCAAAAGTGATAATGGGCATTCAGGAAGAACTCTATGCAGCCGACTACCATATATTTATCACGCAGAGCGACGAGAGTCGTGCGAAGGAACTCGCGAATATGAATCTTCTGCGCGAACACATGGTAGAAGGTATAATAATATCTACTACTAACGAGGGCGGAAACGAGGAAGCATACCGCGAACTTATTGCATCGGGACTGCCGGTGGTTTTCTTCAACCGCTGCCCCAAGACCGTGGCCGCTCCCAAAGTGCTCATTGACGACTGCCGCATGGCCGAAATGGCGGTGGAGCATCTCATCAATACCGGGCGCACCGACATCCGTCATCTCCTCGGTCCCGTCAATCTTGAAGTCAGCGCCATGCGTGCCCAAGGCTTCGTGAATGCTCTCGGCAAACACGGCATGGAGTCGGAGGGCAAGATGATTCCCGCCGGAATTTTCGTGCAGGACGGTGAGGTCGCCGTAGCGCGAATGCTCGCCGAAGGTAGCAAGCTCCCCGACGCACTTTTCTGCTTCAACGACCCTGTGGCTATCGGCGCTATGCGCGCACTCAAAGCCGCCGGACTGCGTGTACCCGAAGACATTGCTATCGTCGGATTCAGCGAGGGCTCTATGGCTACCGTAGTCGAGCCGCCCTTAACCACCGTACTGCAGCCGATGCAGGAAATGGGTCGTCAGGCGGCACGGCTCCTCCTCGAACAGCTCACGGGCAACCGCCGACAGAGCGACCGCACGGTCTGCCTTGAGGCTACGCTCAACATCCGCGCGTCGTCGGTGAGCGAGAAAGAGTAGGGCAATACCCGCTTTTTATCCCTGAAATATTGGTCTTTTAGAAGGAAAAAAAGAGCCTTCGGAATTTCGGAAACGTTACCAAAACGGAATGGAAACGTTCCCGCTAATTTTCTTGTAAGTTTGGGAAAATCACGTGATTATATTTCCTAAATTTGCACAGAACAAAAATGCTAATACCAACTAAAAACCAATTATGAGCAACTTGGATCTATTCACAATTCTACTCTTCTCGATAGGGGTGCTTCTCACCGGAGCAGCTTTCTCGCGGACGGGTAAGGATATGCGCAGCTTCTTCGCCGGCGGGGGCAATGTACCCTGGGGCATGAGCGGTCTCTCGCTTTTTATGGGCTTTTTCTCTGCAGGTACGTTCGTTGTATGGGGCTCTATAGCCTATTCCTACGGAATCGTAGCAGTGCTTATACAGCTTACCATGTCGTTGGCCGGCTTCGTTGTAGGTACATGGATTGCACCTCGCTGGCAACGTACACACTGCCTCACGGCTGCCTCTTATATAAGCGGACGCCTCGGCGTGGATGTGCAGAAGTTCTACACATATATATTCCTTATAGTGTCGGTCTTCACCACGGGTAGTTTTCTCTATCCTGTAGCGAAGATTGTGGAAGTCGCAGCCGGTATTCCCCTTACCACTTCGATTCTCGCACTGGGCTGTTTCAGCATGATTTATGTGACGATAGGTGGCTTGCGCGGCGTGATTGTCACCGACGTGCTTCAGTTCGTGATACTTTTCTCGGCGGTAATCATCGTAGTGCCTCTGTCGTTTGAGAAAGTCGGCGGGCTGCAGGCTGCTTTGGCAGCCGTTCCCGAGGGCTTCTTCACCCCCGTGAGAGGCGAATACTCGTGGTGGTTCCTCACGGCGTTCTGCGTCTACAATTCGTTCTTCCTCGGCGGTAACTGGGCTTACGTTCAGCGCTATACGAGTGTACGCTCCGAGGCCGACAGCCGCAAGGTAGGCTGGTTGTTCGGAGGCCTGTATCTGGTGAGCGCGGTGCTTTGGATGATTCCTCCTATGCTTTACCGTGTGCTCGAGCCCGGCCTCGAAGGTCTCGACAATGAGAATGCGTATCTGCTTATGTGCAAGACCTCTATGCCTCAGGGTCTGCTCGGCCTCATGCTCGGCGGTATGATATTTGCAACGGCAAGTTCGCTCAACGCCACACTGAATATTTCGGCCGGTGTATTTACCAATGATATTTTCAAACGCCTTGTACCTGCGGCGTCGGAGCGCACCCTCATGCGTGTAGCCCGCTGGTCGACTCTCGGCTTCGGTGTGCTTGCTCTGCTTGTGGCACTTGCCGTGAAGAGCATGGGCGGTATAGTGAATGTGGTGATAAGTATAGCTGCTCTCACGGGAGTGCCTATCTATCTGCCCGTCATCTGGTCGCTTTTCAGCCGTCGCCAGACAGCCCGGACCGTTCTCGGCGTAACTCTGGTGAGCCTTGCAGTGAATCTCATTTTCAAATTTATAACTCCGCTCTTCGGGCTTAGCCTCAGCCGCGGTGCCGAAATGGGTGTGGGAGCTTTCGTCCCCGTAGTCCTTCTCGCCATTACTGAAATCTGGCTGACTATGCGCGGATATACCGACCCCCGTGCCACCGAATATAAGGTAGAGGAGTGTAAGGCCGAAGAAGCCGATGCAGCCGCTATAGCAGCCGGCGCAGCTGCCAATCGCTTTACACGCCGCGTACTCGGTCTGAGCATAGCTCTTGCAGGCGTGCTGATAGCAGTACTCGGTATGCTGGCCGAGACATCGCAGGCCGTGCCCGTGACAATGGGCGTGATTGTCCTTTCGACAGGACTTGTAATAAGGTACTCCAATAAGTAAAAACCATAGGAAAAAAGATATATGAACAGTCAGGGATTTGTTAGTGCGCGGGCAATACACCGCATTAGCCTTGAAGCTGATATAGTCGTAGCCGGCGGAGGTCTTACGGGTGTATGTTGTGCCCTTACGGCAGCCCGTCGCGGTTCCCGAGTTATCCTCGTGCAGGATCGCCCCGTGCTCGGCGGCAATGCGTCGAGCGAAGTCAGACTCTGGGCTCTCGGTGCTACCTCGCACATGGGAAATAATAACCGTTGGTCACGCGAAGGCGGTGCTATCAACGAAATTATGACCGAAAATGTCTACCGCAACAAGGAAGGTAACCCCGTAATCTTCGATACGGTGGTACTCGATATCGTTCGTCGCGAACCTAATATAACCTTACTCCTCGATACAGTTGTGTACGAGGTGGTAAAGAGCGAACTTGACACCGTTGAGTCGCTCGTAGCGTACAATCCTATCAATGAGACTCGCTACGATATCAAGGGTCGCTTCTTCGCCGACTGTACCGGCGATGGCCTCGTAAGCTATCTCGCAGGCGTGCCTTTCCGCATGGGTTCGGAAGATAAGGAAGTGTACAGCGAAGGCTTCGCTCCCGATAAGGAGAAGTACGGCGAGCTTATGGGCCACACCATTCTTTTCTACATGAAGGATACGGGTAAACCGGTAGAATATTACGCTCCTCATTTTGCCCTTCAGGACGTAGAGAAGCACATCAGCAAGATACGCAACGATGAATATTTCTCTATTCATCACCACGGCTGCAAATACTGGTGGATAGAATATGGCGGTCGCCTCAACACTATCCATGATTCCGAGGAAATCAAGGAAGAGCTGCAGAAGGTGGTTTACGGAATATGGAATTATATAAAGAATTCCGGCAAGTTCCCCGAAATGGCTACTTACACACTCGAGTGGGTAGGTACCATTCCCGGCAAGCGCGAATCGCGCCGCATGGAGGGCCTCTATACTCTCAATCAGCGTGATATCATTGAGCAGCGCACTCATGCCGATGCCGTTTCGTATGGCGGCTGGGCTATCGACCTGCATCCGTCGAACGGTGTGTATGCCGACGGCCGCGCCTGCAACCAGTGGCACTCGAAGGGCGTCTACCAGATACCCTACAGATGCTATCTTGGCAGCAACATCAAGAATCTGATGTTCGGTGGCCGCATCATGAGTTCGTCGCACGTTGCCAACGGTTCGACCCGTGTGATGTGTACATCGGCGAGCGGCGGACAGGCTATCGGTATGGCTCTCGCCCTCTGCGCCGAGAAGGACCTTAATCCCGCCGATCTGCTTGCTCCCGAAAAAATGTCGGAACTGCAGCGCGAACTCGTTGAAGCAGGGCAATATATCCCCTTCCTCAACGTTGATGATAGTAGTGATAATCTGCTCAACAGCGCGAAAGTAGAGGTGTCGGGCACCGCACTTTTCAACGGCTACACCCACAATGGCAGCTGGCGCCGTCTGGCCTGCTCGACCGCGGCACTTTTCCCCGTGCAGGGAGCGATGCCCGAGATAACGCTTAAAGTGCGTGCCGATCAGCCTACCGACCTCAAGGTTGAGCTCCGCACCTCTTCGCGTCTGGCAGGTTTCACACCCGATACTACAATCGATAATACAACAATTGTCCTTAATGCAGGCGAGCAGGATGTGAAGGTCGCATTCAACGCCGAATTCCCCGAAAGCACCTACGTATTTGTCTGCTTCATGGCCAATGAGGATGTGCAACTGCCCGAAAGTGACATGCTTATAACCGGTACTACGACAGTTCTCAATCAGATAAATCTCGCGGTATCGAATCTCGGCCGCCAGGATCCGCCCCCGGAAATCGAAATCGACAGCTTCGAGTTCTGGTGCCCGCTCCGTCGCCCCGAGAGCAAGAATATAGCTTTCGTCGTGAATCCCGCGTTGCCGATATTCTCCACCGCCAACATGGCAAATGCTCTCTGCCGTCCGGCTTCCGGCTCGACCAACGCCTGGGCAGCCCCCGTAGAGCAGGAGAGTCCTGAAATTACTCTCTCGTGGGAGAATCCAGTGAAGGTGAGCGATGTGACACTCTTCTTCGACACCGACTACGACCAGGCGATGGAGACCGTCCAGATGGGTCACTACGACAATGTGATGCCCTACTGCGTGCGTCGCTGGTCGCTCGCCGACGAAAGCGGCAAGACTGTAGCAAGCTGCTCCGACAATCACCAGGCATTGAATAAGATCGTGCTGTCCGAGCCTGTCGAGACCCGCACCCTGCGTCTGAAACTTGAGCGTCCGGCCGACGATATTCCCGCAGCTCTTTTCCATATCATTGTAAAATAATCTATACACACAATATGAAAACCAATCACAAAATCACTACCACCCTTCTGGCTCTTGTGCTTGCTCTTGCGGTTCCTTTCGGCGCATTTGCCCAGAACGGTACTTACAAGATTACCGGTCTGGTAATCGACTATGACGACGGAGAACCCGTGATAGGCGCCTCTATTGCTATTCAAGGTCAGAAGGCAGTGTCTATCTCCGATATAAATGGCGAATTCAGTATAGCCTCTACCACAGCAGAGGCTACGATTGATGTGTCGTCGGTAGGATATGAAACACAGTCCGTAAAGGTGACTTTCGGCAAAAACAATACAATCCGCCTCCGCCAGCGCACCGACCAACTCAATGAAGTGGTGGTCGTAGGCTATGGCGAGACTACCCGTAAAGACCTTACCGGTTCGGTTGCCAAAGTAGATGTGAAAGATATGCAGAAGGCTCCCGTATCGAACTTCGAGGAAGCTCTCGCCGGACGTGTTGCCGGTGTGGTAAGCTCGAGTAGCGACGGTCAGCCCGGTAGCGAACTCAGCATCGTAATCCGTGGTAACAACTCTGTGACTCAGGATAATTCACCCCTCTATGTAGTAGACGGTTTCCCCCTCGAAACATCGGTAGGTAATGTGCTCAACCCCGAAGAAATCGAGTCGATGGAAATCCTCAAGGATGCGTCGGCCACGGCTATCTACGGTGCCCGCGGTGCCAACGGTGTAATCCTTATCACTACCAAGAAGGGTAAGGTCGGTCGTCCTGTAGTAAGCTACAACCTCTATATGGGTGTGCAGAGCGCTGTCAAGAAGCAGGAAATGCTCGACCCCTATGAATTTGTCCGCTATCAGCTCGACGTGAACCCCACACTCTACGCCTCGATGTATCTCGGCAACGAGCGTACCCTCGAAGATTACCGCAATATCAAGGGTATCAACTGGCAGGACGAAGTACTTCGCAACGCCTTTGTGATGAATCATAATATCTCGGTACGCGGTGGTACAGAGACCACACGTTACTCACTCTCGGGCAGCGTAGTTGATCAGGACGGTATCATCACCAACAGCGGTTTTCGCAAGTATCAGGGCCGTCTGAACCTCGAGCAGACTCTCAGCCGCAAGGTGAAAGTCGGTCTTAACCTCAACTACACCTATACCAAGAAGTTCGGTACTATCGCTGCCGAGCAGAACACTTCGCCTACAGCGAGCATCATGTACTCCATGTGGGGCTATCGTCCTGTCGGCTCACTGTGGTCCGACGACCTCATGGACACCCTTTTCGACGATTCTGTAGACGCTAACCGCGACTACCGTATCAACCCCGTAATGGCGGCTACCAACGAATTCAATCCGCTGCATACCCATACTTTCATTGCAAACGCGTTCGTACAGTATAAGATTCTCGACAACCTTATCCTGCGCATCACCGGCGGCTACAACAGAGTAGGGCAGCGCCGCGAAGTGTTCAATAACTCGTCGTCGCGCCTCGGCCACCCCCGCACCAATGAGAAAGTAAACGGCAGCATCACCAACATGGAGCGCACCAACTTCCTCAACGAGAATACCCTTACCTATAACTGGAAACTCAAGAAGGGCCACGCACTCAAACTCCTCGCCGGTTTTACTCTTCAGGATTCGCGCTATGGTTCAGAGGGCTTCACCTCTATCAATGTTCCCAACGAAGAGCTCGGTATCGCCGGTCTCGACGAAGGTACAGTGACCAAAGCTCCCGTTGTCCGCACTTCGAACTCTCTGATGTCTTTCCTTGCCCGTGCCGACTACAACTACAAGTCGCGCTACATGCTTACCGTCTCCTACCGTGCCGACGGCAGCTCCAAGTTCCCCCGCTCCAACCGCTGGGCATCGTTCCCCTCGGCAGCTGTCGCATGGGGCTTCGGTCAGGAAGCATTCATGAAGGACCTTACCTGGTTCAACCAGGGTAAACTCCGCGCCGGCTTCGGTACCACCGGTAACAACCGTGTGACCGACTACGCATCGCTCACCAGTCTCGTTATCTCCCCGACTTCGGGCTATACCGTAAGCAATTCGCCTCTCAAGGGTGTAGTACCCGCAACTCTCGGTAACTCCGATCTGAAATGGGAAACCACAGAGCAGTACGACCTCGGCCTTGACATGAGCTTCCTCAACGAGCGCATCAGCTTTACCGCCGACTATTATTACAAGCGCACCAAGGATCTTCTCCTCAACGCCACTCTCGCACCTTCAATGGGCTTCCTTACAGCATACAAGAACGTGGGCAGCGTGTCCAATACAGGTATCGAGCTTACTCTTGATACAGAGAACATCCGCACCCGCAATTTCAACTGGAGCTCTAACTTTAATATCGCCTTCAACCGCAATAAGGTGCTTGCCCTCAACGAAGACGAACCCTCGCTCGCTACCCGCGTGACATGGGGTAACTTCAACAACGCATATCCCTATATCGCCGTCCCCGGCCAGCCTATTGCAATGTTCTACGGCTACCTTTTCGACGGTATCTATCAGTACGAAGACTTCGACAAGGTGGGCGAAAGCTACATACTCAAGTCGGGTATTCCCAACAACGGCAATGACCGTGCCAACATCCAGCCCGGTGACATCCGCTACCGCGATATCAATGGCGACGGCCAGGTAGACAGCTACGACCTCACTATCATCGGTAATCCGAATCCCAAGTTCACCGGCGGTTTCACCAACAATTTCCGCTACCGCGACTTCGACCTCTCGCTCTTCCTGCAGTTCAGCTACGGCGGCCAGATAATGAATGCCAACCGTATCGAATTCGAAGGCGGCGACCCAACAGCGCGTACATCGCTCAACATGTTTGCTTCGGTAAAAGACCGCTGGACTCCCGAGAATCCCTCGAACACTCTCTTCCGTGTAGGAGGTCAGGGCCCGACAGCTTACTCCGACCGCACTATCGAAGACGGTTCTTATCTCCGCCTCAAGACCGTAACTCTCGGTTATACACTGCCCGCAGCCCTTACCCGCCGCGCAAGCATCAGCTCTCTCCGCTTCTATATGTCGGCTCAGAATCTTCTGACCTGGACGGCTTACTCGGGCCTCGACCCCGAAGTATCGACCTACAACACAGCGCTTACTCCCGCTTTCGACTGGTCGCCTTAT
The DNA here is from genome assembly GCA_014800815.1 of Bacteroidales bacterium. Lineage (GTDB taxonomy): Bacteria > Bacteroidota > Bacteroidia > Bacteroidales > Muribaculaceae > CAG-873. Next base: position 13,717 of record JAAVFI010000041.1, read on the forward strand.
CCCCGTTCACGCACAATCACTTTCGGTATCGACATCGCATTCTAAAATCTGAACTACTATGAACAAATATATAAAAGTCACCGCGCTTGCCGCCGGTATAATGCTGGCAGGAACATCGTGCTCCGACTTCCTTGATAAGGACCCCGACTTCCTCTCGCCCTCCAACTACTATAAGACGACTGAACAGGTGCAGTCGGCTCTCAATGGCGTGTACAACCGCCTGATCGATCCCAATGGCCGTATGTACAGCAAGGGTCTGTATTCCTACCTCGCTATCAGCGACGAAGGATTCTACAAGAATATCTCTATCAACAACATCCGCGTGATGCAGTTCGATGCCGGCCACCTCGATATCGGCCGTTTCTGGGAAGTGCTCTACGAAGGTATCAGCCGCGCCAACTATCTGATAGCGTATGTAGATGAGAACAATCTGCCCTCCGACGATGCACGTGCCATGCTCGGTGAGGCTTACTTCCTCCGCGGCTACTACTACTTCCTCCTCACTTCTTATTTCGGTGAGGTGCCTCTGAAGCTCACTCCCACCGAGTCGCCCAATGAGAAGCCGCTGCCCAAGTCGCCGCTCGCCGACATCTATGCGTCGATTCTGAGCGATATGCGCCGTGCCGAGACTATGGTTCTTGACATCGACGAGCTTCCCTCAAACGAGCGTGTAAGCCGTACTGCAGTTCAGGCAGTGCTTGCCCGCGTATGCCTCAAAATGGCCGGCCAGCCTCTGAATGATAGCACCCGCTATGCCGATGCTCTCGCATATGCCGAAGAAGTAATCAAATCGGGCCGTCACAGCCTCAACCCCGACTATCAGCAGATATTCATCAACCACAGCCGTGATATCAACGAACCCCGCGAATGTATCTGGGAAGTGGGCATGTATGGCAATAAAATCGGTACCGAAGACCTCGCCGGCAGTGTAGGCGTTGAGAACGGTATTCTCTGCCGCGACGTGAATGTAGGCTACTCAGGCGGTGCCATTCAGGTAACAAAGCGACTCTATGACGCATATGAAGAAGGCGACCTCCGCCGCGACTGGAACATCGCTCCCTACCGCTACGATACAAGCGACGAGGGTGTGACTACCAAATATTTCTTCTCGGCAAGCCAGATTTACAACCGCAACCCGGGCAAGTGGCGCCGTGAATATGAGACCGGCACAAAGGCTCAGCTCTACAACTCGACCAATTTCCCCATTATGCGCTACAGCGATGTGCTGCTGATGTTCGCCGAAGCTCAGACTATGGTTAAGGGTGCTCCCACCGCCGACGCTGTAGAAGCACTCAACAAGGTGCGCCGCCGTGCATGGGGTCTCGATCCTGAAGTTCCCTCACAGCTCTGCGACCTCGGAGGTTTTGCTTCTGCCGACGAATTTATGGATGCAATCCGCTCGGAGCGTTTCCGTGAGTTCTGCTTCGAGGGTCAGCGTAAGCTTGACCTCATCCGCTGGGGCATCTATGTGGAAACAATGAATGAATTCGGACGTGAGGCTTCGGCCGACGGAGGCTCCTTTGCCTACGCAGGCAACTCAGGTAAGAATACTACAGCCCGCAACGTAGTTTTCCCCATTCCCAACACCGAGCTTACCGTCAACAAAGCCATGACTCAGAATCCCGGCTGGTAAAATCAAAATTAAATTAAGCTATGAAAATCAATAAAGCCATAATATACACATTCTTAGGTCTCGCGCTCTGCGCCTGCACCAACGATGCTCCTTCTTCGGCTCTCAAGGTTACGATGAACGTACCCGTAGCTAAAGCCGGTGAGCCTGTCAGCTTCAAAATCAGCGGTGATGCCGACAATATCATGTTCTATTCGGGCGAACCCGGACATGAATATAATCTTCGCGACCGCCTCTATTCCGACAATGATCTTGTAGTAGACTTCGTGAGCTATACCGACCAGTCGACCGGCATTCATCCTAATTTCCAGATGCTCATGAGCCACGACTTCGACGGAGTATACACTCCCGAGCATGTGGCAGCCGCTACCTGGGACGACGTGACTTCGCTTTTCACTCTCCCCTCGGTTACAGGCCAGAATACTCCCTCGGGCGAGGTAAGCCTCAAGAATTATATCGGAGATAACAAGGACGGACTCGTGTATTTCGCCTTCCGCTACTACGATCTCGACGGTACTCCCGTTAAGAATCGCTGGGTGGTGCGCAGCATCAATATCACCAAGGTGTCTCCCGAAGGCGGTCGCGCTCAGATAGCCGATATCAAGACAGCAGGCTGGAAAAACGTGATACTCGGCGGTTCAAACCAATGGACTCTCCCCGGATCGCAGCTACTCGCTACCGGCAACACCACTTCTTCCGACAAGGATATGTGGGCGGTATCGGCAGGGTTCAATATCTGCAAGGCCGAACCTTCTACCGGCATTGTCCTCAAGAATATCGCAACCGAGGTTGACCACTTCGAGTACACATACGACACTCCCGGAGAATACGAAGCCGTATTCGCATCTTCGTCGGTGTGGTTCAACAGCGAAAATTCGTCGGTTACAACCGTTACCGTAAAAGTTACTGAATGATTATGAGCCGGAGGTCTGCAACACTGCTTATGGCTGCTTGTGTAGCATTCGGCTGCACGGCTCTGGAGCTGCGCAACGACAGTGTGGCTCTCCGCTGGCAAAAGTCCCGGCAGGGCTGGCGTCTTGAATCGGTGAAAGCTCTCGGGCTTGCTGCCACACCGACGTCGGCCCCCCACTCAGTGCTCTTCAGTGCCGAAGAACCCGGGAAAGATGCTCTCTCGCCCGAGACATTCGGCGGCGACCCCAATTGCCCCGAGAGTGAGTACAGATACGTAACTCCCTCATGGAAAGAAGCTACCACTGCCGTGGCACTGAATAAAGCCGGAGATGAATATACCTACTTCCCTGCGAAAGCTACCCGCAAGGGCGACGACCGCATCGTATTCTCGTATGAGGGCAAGGATTTCGATATCACCGAGGATTGGCGTCTCCAGGGAAGCGACCTGTGTGTGGAGCTTACTCTTACAGCCAATACTCCCGGATATTATTCCATGCCTACACCGAAACTTATAGATGTGGATGAGTCGGCACTCGACTTCGCCCTTATTCCCGGTGTGCTGCACGGAAGCTATATCAATCCCGATTTTACCCGTGCATATATATACGGGTGGGGTATTCCCGCCACTCCCGTGCTCTATAGAGAACGCACCGCGTCCACTCACAGCAGTATGCTCACGACCAACGACGGTCTGACTCTCGCCGTGACGTCGGAACCCGGAGTGGCTTCCGAACCGTGGACCGGCAGCGAACGCACTTCGAATGTATGGCGACTCGGACTCTCGGCCATGAACCGAAACGGCGAACTCGCGCCCACGCTCTATCACCCCGTATTGGGTGAGGAGGGCAGCCGTATGGAAGCCGGAGAGAAACGCAGTTTTGCATTCCGCTATACATTCGGCGACAAGGGTTGGTGGCCCATGCTCAACCATGTGGCAAACGATGTATACGGCTTCGGCGAAGGTCTCAAGCTCCGCCGCAACCGCCGCTCGCTCTCCGACCGCCTGTATGCAATGCACCGCTATCTCACCGACGATAGCACTTCCATGTGGCATGTTGTCGACTGCGAGGGTACTCCTATCGGCGCCCAACAGTATCTCGGAGGTGTGTACCGTGCAAAGCGCGATGCGCTGAAGAATGCCGACTACGGTGCAATGTGGATGCTCGGCGCCCTTACCGGCGACACTCTCGTGACTGAACGCCGATTGCCTTTTGCTCGCAATTTCAAACTCAAGCAGCAGAATACCGACGGCGGTGAAATGGACGGCGCTTCGCGTGGCCAGTATTGGCTTACAAATTCCAAATGTTTTGTAGAGGAGTGGGGCCCGTATATCGAGCCTGTAGCCACTACCTACTATATGCTCTCCGACCTTGGCAACATAGCTCTCTTCGAACCTGACAATGCGGAGGTTCGCGAACTCATCCGCCGCTCTGCCGACTGGCTTCTGCGCACTCAGCGCCCCGACGGCTCGTGGAAGGTGGCTTATAAAGAGGAGGACGGCAGCGAGGCGTTTGCCGACCTGAAGGATTATCGCCCGACGTTCTACGGACTTGTAGTTGCCTACCGCGTGCTCGGCGACGAGAAATATCTCGAAGGAGCGCGCCGCGGAGCCGACTGGCTTATAGACGAGGCTGTCGAGCCTCACCGTTGGCTCGGTGTGTGCGGCGATACCCGTTTTGCACCCGACTTCGCAACCGCCCAGGCTGCGCAGGCTCTTATGGAACTTTCGGAAATAAGTGGTGAAGAGAAATATGCCGACGCTGCCGAAGAAACGGCCCGCTTCTATGCCACAAGCGTATATACCGCACCAGTGCTCTCCGAAAAAGACGTTAAAGTGAAAGACCGTGAGCTCAAGCAGTGGCAGATAGCTACTACCGGCCTCTCCTACGAGCATGGCGGTATCATCGGTTCGACCAATCTTCACGGCCCGATTCTGCTTGCGTCGCATGCCGGTTTCTTTGTGCGAATGGCCGGCCGCACCGGCGATGCACTTCTTCTCGACATGGCACGCGCCGCCGCTATTGGCCGCGATGCTTTTGTAGACGATAAAACCGGTGTGGCATCGTACTATTGGGCGGCAATGAACCGCGGTGCAGGTCCCTATCCGCATCACGCATGGTGGCAGACGGGTTGGATCACCGACTATCTGCTTGCAGAGGCCGAACTGCGCAGCAACGGAAAAATCAGTTTTCCCGCCGGCTTTATCACTCCCAAGGTCGGACCTCACCGTACATTCGGATTCTCGCCCGGCACTATCGACGGAGAAGAGGCTTCGCTCATAATGCTGCCCGGCGGTGTAAGCTGTGATAATCCCGATGTGGAATATCTCCTTGCCAAGACAGATAACCACCTGATAGCTATTCTGCTCAATGACGTGGAAGAGCCTCAGACAGCCAATCTCTCCTTTGCCGACTACGGCAACCATACGGTCGAACTTCAGCCGTATGGCCTCCAAATCCTTAAACTGCCTTTGAAATGAAACTAATCAAACACATTCTTGCAGGAATAACACTTCTTGTTGCCGGAAGCAATGTCGCTACGGCGCAACAGATTCTGATAACTCCGCCCATAAATGTGGGTGCGGAGAGTGAGCGGGTGGCGTCTATCGCCGGCCCCGATCTCAGGGTATCTTATATGCGCTCGGGACAGGCTCTCGGCTGCATCATGGAGGCTAAGGTGAATGGCCGCTGGGAACCCTTCGGCAGCCCGCTTGAAGATAATAAGGTATTTGTGATTACTGGCCCGGAGAAACTTCGCAAGCCCAACTACAAAAAGTATTATCCCGGGTGGAACTCGGCCGATACAATCACCACCAATCCGTATCTGAGCGGAAATGTGTGCGAGGCTGTGCCCGTTTCGGCCCACAATATTGATAAAAATACCATTGAGGTAGAGTATGTTACGGCAGGCGACCACACCGTCAAGGGATATTGGACCCTCTCGGATGCCACACGCAATGCAACTCTCAATCTCGAATTTACGCCCGCCAAAGACGGTTGCTACAGCCTCGGAGTATTAGGCCTGCATGCACCCCTGCCGTCGGCTGTCACTGCCATTCAGATGCCGCCGATGTACCAGTACAAGCGCATCCCGGCAAGTCCTGAAATGCTCCTCTCGGTGATGATGCCTACGCCTGTGGCAATGGTCGAGACCGCAGGCCGCAACGGTGCCATGACGGCATTTGTAAGTGCCGACAATACGCTGTCCGAGGGTGACTGGGGCGGCGTGGACAATGCTCCTATGGGTTTCGCTATTCTCAATCCTACGGGGATGGCTCAGCCCGTGGCTTTCGCGCCCGTTATGGGTATGCCCGACAGCAAGATGAAGGCCGGAGAGAAAGTTGCTCGCAGCTTTCAGATCGGTCTGTCGGCTACTCCGTGGAACGAGACTCTTGAATATGTAGTTTCAGATGTATATAAAGTCCGCGACTACCGCAAGCAGGAAGATAAGTCGCTCACAGAGACGATGTTCAGCATCATAGATCTGATGAACGATGATGAATTCGGCGGCTGGGACAGCGCAATGCGCGGTCACTACGACATCGAAGGCAAGCCTACCAAGGCTCCTACAGTGGTGCACTCGGCTCCTCTGGCTGTGGTCGGCGCCGCTATCACGGCAGGTGACGAGGAAATGTATCTCAACCGTGCGCTGCCTACTATTGAGTACACTCTGTCGCGCAAGGGCTACCGCTGGAGCTCGTTGCCGACCGACGAGGGCTACAATAAAGACCCCGAGACTCTCCGACTGAATCCTATTGGTTCGCAGTTTACCACCACATACTTTGAAGGTCTTCACAAGCTCCTCGGCGGACGAAACGCGTGGCTCGTAGACATTGCGATGCCCGACGGCGAACCCCGCGCACCGAGAGGATACTCGGCTCCCATTCTCTCGTGGGTGCAGGCTCTTGCCGCTTACCGTCTGACAGGCAACGACAAGTGGCTGCGCAGAGCTACTTCGGTAGCGGAGCGTGATGCCAAGCTCCATATCTATGCCAACAGTACCAAGCCCATGCGCTATCAGGCATTCTACAATTCAACGATTTATGCACCCTGGTGGGATTTCGTAGACCTTTACGAGGCTACGGGCGATAAGCAGTATCTCGATGCGGCACGCTATGGTGCGGCTCAGACTATTGCCGGAATCCGCAGCTGGCCTCAGGTTCACGACAGTACTCAGACCATACATCCCAGAGGCGTGTACAACGGCAACGCTACTATGTGGTGGAAGGGTTCGGAGCAGTTCCGCCTCGGCTTCCCCCGTCAGGAAGGCGACGCTCGCGAGCATGAGGTAGAGCAGTGGCGAGTTTCGCCCGTCGGCCTCGGATTCGAGCAGCCGTCTACCTACTTCCTTCGCAACAAGGGCAAACTTGTACGCCCCGTGTTTATGAGTTCGTGGGCTCCGGCAATGTTGCGCATCAACGCCCACACCGGTCTTGACCTTTTCGATACTTATGCCCGCAATGCGGTGCTCGGCCGATTTACAAACTATCCCGGCTACTATGCGACCGGTTTTACCGATCTGACCATGGGCGAACGATTCCCCTACGAAGGCCCCGATGTAAGTTCGATCTATTATCACCATATCCCCCCTCATCTTGCCTTTACCACCGACTATCTTGTGACAGAGGCTATCCAGCGTTCGCAGGGCAAAGTACAGTTCCCCTGGGGCCGTCAGGAAGGATTCGTATGGTTCTCCAACAGAGTCTACGGCGGTGCTCCCGGCACAGTCTTCGATGATAAGGACGCGCGTCTGTGGATGCGTAAAGGTCTGATTGAGAGCAGTGCTCCGCAGGTCAACTATCTCACCGCCGTATCCGGCACACGCTTCTGGATATTGCTCAGCAATGAGGCTCAGACAGAGACTGCAACTACCGTGACACTTTCGCCTGAGATTGCAGCGCTCGTCGAGGCAAGTCCTGTGCTCGCCGGTGTGAAAGGAAAGAATGCCAAGCCCGCTATGGACGGCAACGCCTTGACGGTAGAGCTCGCACCCAAAGGATTTACGGCAATCTCGCTGCCTCTCAAGTCTGATGCCGCTGCCAATAATGCCTCACTTGCGGCAGTACTCGGGCTGCAGAACGCTCCCGTGCTCAAGGACGGCTACAAGAAGAAGGCGTCGGGAACAAACGCCGGCGACATCCACACTTTCCGCATCCGTTCGCCTTTCGGTTGGGACTCGGTGTACGGCTTCTGCGAGACTCCTCCTGTTGAGGGCGTGAGTGTGGAAGTAAGTTGCGGCGACAAGACCGTGAACATCGATACTTATCCCTACGAATGGTCGTTTGCCAAGTTCGGTTTCGATGAAAAAGCTGTAGTTACTGTTAAGGTTACCGATGCAGAGGGAACCAAAACTCATACCATAGAAATATGAAAAGAAACATTTTTGCAGTCGCAGTGCTCGCAATGGCCCTCACGGGCTTTGCGGCACCGGGCTCAGACCTTACTTTCAAGTCGGAAGCATTCAGTGTCGTAGCAGGAGACACTGTTAAGATGTATAATCCTGCCGAGGTGTGCAAGCGTCACGGCCTCTGGGTTGAAGTCGAGGCAGCCAAAGACAGCCGCCTGAAGGCTTTTGCCGATAAGTATCCCAAGGTGCTTGTGAGCAGTCATCCCAAGTCGACGCTGTCGTTCGCTTTTGAAGGCGATATGTTTGGCTTCGCTGATTTCGGAGGCCCCGAAATGGGTCAGCTCGAAATATATGTCGACGGCCAGATGATACGTCTGAAAAACGATGAGGTGGACGGCACCAAGTGCTATAGGGCTACCGCGCTGACAGGTTCGCACTATCTCAACCGCTTCAATGAGGCGTGTGACAATAAGTATATCGAGCAGTCGGCCTTAATCAAGGTTGAGCCCGGCGTGCACCAGGTGACTGTGAAACTCAGCGAAAGCAAGGCGGATAAGGCCAAGATTCTCGGACCGAATGCGAGCGATGATATCAAATCGAACCCCGAGAAGTACGATAAGAGTTATCTCATGCTCGGCGGCCTGCTCGTGCGCGGCCAACTCGCTGAGTGCAATCCTGTGAAGGGTCTGCCTAAAATGGAGCAGCAACTCAAGTGGGAGAAGAAAATCAACGACTACATGGAGCGCGATGCCGAGCAGGCGGCTCTCGAGGATGCTACTCTCGTAGTGGGTAGCTCATCGATAGACATGTGGAAGTCGCTCGAGACCGATTTCCCCGGACAGAATGTGATTCGCCGCGGTGTGTCGGGTACAAAGGCTATCGACCTCTACAACTACCGCGACCTGCTCATAGCGCCGTTCAATCCCAAGCGGATTATCATCTATGAGGGTGACAACGAAATTGGCTTCAAGTGGACTCCCGAGGAGATGATGGAGTGGATGACGAAACTATTCTTCGAGGTACGCCGTATGAAACCCGAAGCTGAAATATATCTGGTGTCGATCAAACCGTCGCCCGTGCGAGCCAAGAGGCTCGACGAGATTCAGGCTGTGAATGAACAGATACGTGCCTTTGTAGAAAGCCAGCCGCGCGCCGGATATATAGATATCCACACCCCCATGCTTAATGCCGACGGTTCGGTACGTCCTGAACTCTTCCTTAAAGACGGGCTTCATCCTGCTAAGGAGGGCTACGACATCTGGCGCCGTGAGTTCGGCAAGGTCATCAAGTAATGTTCTGAATGATTTAATCCAATGAAAAAAATAATTCTTATCGGAGCTCTCGCGGCCATGATGTCGGCGCAGGCTCAGACATACAAAGATCCCAAAGCAGACGTTGAGAGCCGCGTGGAGGACCTTCTCGGCCGTATGACAGTGGAGGAGAAGATTGACTACATCGGTGGCTACAACGGTTTCTATATACGTGCGATAGACCGCCTCGGGGTTCCTGAAATAAAACTTACCGACGGCCCTGTGGGTACTCACAAAGACGGCCGCAGTACGGCCTATCCGGCCGGTGTGCTCAGCGCGGCTACGTGGAATCCTAAGCTCGTGTATGAGCTTGGCCGTCAGCTCGGTCGCGACAGTCGTGCCCGCGGTGTGCATGTTCTCCTCGGCCCGGGTATGAATATCCTCCGCGCCCCGATGTGCGGACGTAACTTCGAATATTTCACCGAAGACCCGTATCTGAACTCGGCTACGGCATGCGCATATGTGAGCGGTCTGCAGGATATGGGCGTGGTGGCTACGCTGAAGCATTATGCAGCAAACAATCAGGAATGGGACCGCAACAATGTGAGCAGCGATATTGATGAGCGCACTCTCCACGAGATATATCTGCCTGCTTTTAAGGCTGCTATACAGAAGGCCGGCGCGGGCGCGGTGATGGACAGCTACAATCCTGTGAACGGTGTGCATGCGACTCAGAATGCGTATCTCAACGATACGGTGCTCCGACAGATGTGGAATTTCGACGGTCTGGTGATGAGCGACTGGTCGGCTACCTACGATGCCGTAGAGGCTGCCAACGGTGGTCTTGACCTCGAGATGCCCCGTGCGAAGTGGATGAATCGCCAGTATCTTATCCCCGCTCTCGAGGAGGGTAGTGTGAGCATGAACACTATTGATGACAAGGTGCGCCGAATCCTTCGCCTTATCTTCCGTTACGGCTTCTTCGACAATCCTCAGCACGATGCGTCGATACCTATGGATAACCCCGAAGGAGCTGCCGCCGCTCTTGCTCTTGCCCGCGAGGGTATCGTGCTGCTGAAGAATGACAATCAGCTGCTTCCGCTTGATAAGTCGGTGAAGAAAATTGCTCTCATCGGCCCGAATGCGGCAAGTTATATTTCGGGTGGTGGTTCGTCGTACACCTTCCCCTTCCACAGTGTTTCGGTGCTTGACGGTCTTAAGGCTCTTGCTCCCGAGGGTGTTGAGATTCTCTATAGCCCGGGCCTTCCCACCTTGCCCGAGACTGTGGCTTCGTCGGTATTCTACACGGCTCCCGGTTCGGCGGAGCGCGGCTTGAAGGCCGAGTTCTACAACAATCCCCGTCTGAAAGGTGAACCTGTTGACACTCATGTAGATACTATCGTGCATATTGCCAACGGCTACCATATCGCCACCGAAAATCACGGCTTGCCCTACGACCACTGCTCAATGCGCTGGTCGGGAGTTGTCCGTCCCGAAAAGACCGCTCCTTACCGCTTTGTGGTACGCGGTTTCGACGGCTTCCGCCTCAAGGTGAACGGCGAATATGTAATAAATGAATGGCGCGACCAGGGTATTACTCTGCGCGAGGTTGTTCTGCCTCTTGAAGCCGGTAAGGAGTATCCCGTTGAACTGGAATACTTTGCGAATGTTCACCCTGTGGATGTATCGTTCGGTTGGCGTGAAGACCGTCAGCTCTTCGACGAGGCTGCCGCTCTCGCCGCTCAGGCAGATGTCGCCCTCGTAAGCGTGGGATTCAATGAGAGTCTCGAACGCGAGAGCAACGACCGACCCTTTGCCCTCCCCGAATATCAGGACAGCCTTGTTAACTGTGTACTTGCGGCTAATCCCAACACTGCCGTGCTCGTGAATGCGGGCAGCAACGCCGATATAAGCGCTTGGCAGGACCGTGCTAAGTCGATAGTATGGTTGTGGTATCCGGGCCAGGAAGGCGGTACGGCTGTTGCCGAGATTCTCTACGGTATAACCAACCCGAGCGGTAAACTTCCCGTGACTTTCGAAAAGCGCTGGGAGGACAATCCCGCCTACAAATACTACTATGACGAGGACGGCGACGGTCGCGTAAGCTATGGCGAGGGTCTGCTCGTGGGCTACCGCGGCTATGATACCAACGGTGTTGAGCCCAACTACGCCTTCGGCCACGGTCTGAGCTACACCGACTTCGCATTCTCCGATATCAAGGTGAAGAGCATCGGCGCTAAGGGAAGACCTGAAGTGACAGTTGAATTTACCGTGACTAACACCGGCAAGCGCGAAGGCGCAGAGGTGGCTCAGGTGTACGTTCACCCGATCGCGGCCAAAGTCTTCCGCCCATATAAGGAACTTAAAGGATTCGAGAAAATTTCCCTGAAACCGGGCGAAAGCCGCCGTTGCAAGATAGTGCTCGACGAAGAAGCATTCAGCTATTTCCGCCCCGAAACACGCTCCTTCGGCTACGATGCCGGTAAGTTTGAAATACTTGTGGGCAACGCGTCAGACAATATCTCGCTAAAGTCAACCGTGACAGTGAAATAAAACAACAATACGCCAATACGCTCTTCGTGAGCGTATTGGCGTATTGCTTGTAGGGACGCACCCTGGTGCACTGCTGTCCACGGAAAATTTTAACAGTCAAAAGCTGACCTTACATCGGCTGAATTGGTGGCAATTTGTCAAAATCAAACAGAGTGGGCTGCTTTACTAGTGTCTCTTGAATCAAGCCAGCATCATAGCGTTTGATCAAATCCTGCAGATAAACTTTTTCGGTAAGAGCGACACTCATCATATTTGCAAATTCATAGAGTGACC